>NZ_CP127294.1:8411250-8729166 GCF_030285625.1 Amycolatopsis sp. 2-15 | reverse complement strand
CCCGCTCCCGCCACGAAGCCGCGCCGCGAAGGTCTCGCAGGATCGAGCCGTACTCGTGGAAGCCGACCTTCAGCAGGTTGTACGTCCCGATGTTCGTGGTCAGCCCGTACGTCGGCCGCCTGCCCTCGGGGACGAAGCTGCGGAACAGCCGGTCCCAGACGATCAGGATGCCGCCGTAGTTCGCGTCGAGGTACTCGGCGTCGCTGCCGTGGTGCACGCGGTGGTGCGACGGGGTGTTGAAGACGTACTCGAACCAGCGCGGCAGCTTCCGCACCTTCTCCGTGTGCACGAAGAACTGGTACACGAGGTCGATCGACAGGCCGGTGAGGATCATCCACGGCGGGATCCCGCACAGCGCGAGGACGGACCAGAACGGCAGCTGGAAGTACGGGGTCCACTTCTGGCGCAGCGCCGTCGAGAAGTTGTAGTGCTCGCTGGAGTGGTGCACCTGGTGCCCGGCCCACAGCAGCCGCACGCGGTGGCTCGCGCGGTGGTAGGCGTAGAACACGAGCTCCTGGCCCAGCAGCATGAGCACCCACGTCCACCAGTCGCGCGGGTCGAACTTCACCGGCGCCAGCTCGAAGAGCACGGCGAACACCACCAGCATCACGAGCCGGAACAACGCGTTCACGCCGAGTGCGACGGTGCCCATCAGCATGCTCGTCCGGGTGTCGGCGGGGCCGTAGCCGACCACGTCGTCGTCGTGGCCGAGCACGTGCACCGCGACGATCTCGACGGCCACGAACAGCAGGAACACCGGGATCGCGTACAGCACCGGGTCACGCAGGTGCGCCAGGAAGCCGGCCACGTCGTCTCCTCCCGAAGGGAACTAACTCTGAGGTAACTTACTCAAGGGTCACTTACGGTAGGCTCAACCTCGTGACAGGGTCAAGGGCCGTCGGGACGAAGGGTGTGCCGCGCGGCGAGCGCGAGACGCAGATCCTCGCGGCGGGCACGGAGGAGTTCGGCCGGACGGGGTACGCGGGCGCGTCGATGGTGGAGATCGCGCGCCGCGTGGGTGTCACGAAACCCTTGCTGTACCAGTACTTCGGCTCGAAAGAAGGGCTGTACCTCGCGTGCCTGCACCGCGCGGGCGACCGGCTGACCGAAGGCGTGGCCGCGACCATGGCGGCCGGCGGCGACCCGGAGCGAATGCCGCTCGCGGTCCTGGCGGCGATCTTCGCGACCTTCGACCACGACCGCTACGCCTGGAAGCTCCTGCGCGACCCGACGGTCCCCGCGACGGGCGACATCGCGACCGCGGCCGGCGACTACCGCGAACGCCTCGACGCGTTCGCCCTCGTCGGCGCGGGTCAGCTGCTGGGTTCGCGCGGGCTGTCCGACGCCCTGGACGTCGAGGCCCTCGCCCACGTCTGGACCGGTGTCGTGGACTCCCTGATCAACTGGTGGATCGATCGGCCCGGCGAGACCGCCGTGGCGATGACCGACCGCTGCGCCCGCATGATGGCCGCGCTCTTCGGTTGGTGACGAGTCCGTTGTAGACACCGGCGCGGCCGGGACAACCGGCGCCGCTCCGGTCGTCCCGGCCGCGGTCCGGGGTGTACGCCGCCGGGGAGCGGCGACGCTGGTGTGCGCCAGGGTGACCGGCGCCGCTCCGGTCACTCCTGGCGCAGTCCTGGGTTCCGGCACGAGCACGAGTGCGCCGCCGAGGGGCGCCGCGCCGGGGAACCCCTGCGGGGGCCGGGGATCCGGTGGCTGCGGTGCGGCCGGGAGGGCGGAGAGGTGCCGGCGATGGGGTCGGGGACTGGTCGAGATTGATAGTTAGGAAACTTTCCTATCTATTACGGAAATGACACCATCCCGGATGGGGCGGTGTCAATACCGGACCACTCGATCACTGTCCGTGAGTCGGGTGCCCGGCAGGCCGGTCCGGACGGCGCGCAACGGGGACCAAGTGCTCAGGCGAACTCGCGGCAGTGGCCCAGCTCCGCGGCCGGCGCCGGCGAGCGCGACGTGCAGCGGCATACCTCGGTCCGCGACCTGCGCCCAGACGACGTCGCCGAGGTTTCGGGCAGGACCATCGGACCGCTCACACCGCCCCTGTGTCTCGCCCCGGCGGAGAAGGACCTCAGCCGGCGATGTCCGCCCGCGCGATCACCTTCGTGATCTTCGCCCGAACGAGCGATTCCTCCGGCACGGCGTTGCGCTTGCCGTACGCCTCGGCCTGGTCCGCGCCCATGTAGCGCCCGCCGAGCCGGATCGCCCATTCGAGCATCTCGTCGAGGTCGTGGTGCAGCGTCGCCTCGGCGGTGAACTGCACGTAGGAATAGGGCGGCTTCTGGTCGTCGACGGCCAGCGACAGCCGCGGCTCGCGGCGCAGCGCCTTGCCCTTCAGCGTGTCCGTGCCCGTGGTGAACACGATTTCGTCACCGTCGGGGCCCTCGTTCAGCAGAAACCAGATCGGCGTGACGATCGGGGCACCGTTGGCGCGCACGATCCCCAGCATCCCCGTCCGCGTGCCTTCGGTCGCGAACGCCCACCACTCGTCCCTGCTCATCTCACGCATGTGGGTCACGCTAGCCGTCCGCGTGTGCGGGCGCCTGAGCAGGCCGACTAGCCTGGCCTGCTGTGCGAGACGACGAGATGGGGTTCGCGGGCCTGGCCGACGAGGGGCTGACCCGCCGGCTGAAGGCGCTCGCGTGCACCGCGCCGCTGCACGACCTCGACGCGCGCAAGGCCAAGCTCGACTGGGCCGACGCGACGATCTACCAGATGGCCGAGATCGCGCTGCACACGATCGACCAGGTCACCATCGCCATGGACTTCGACACCGGCGCGGGCCACGCCCGGGTCATCGACCGGCTGCTGCCGTTCATCGCGCAGCAGGCGCCTTCGCGCATGCCCGAGGAGCACGTGCGCGTGGCGAAGTGGGTGCTCGACAACCTGATCAACGTCGGCACCACCGACCGCGGCTTCCGGCGCGTCTACGGCTCGATAGGCCCCGGCGGCTACCAGCGCCGCCAGTTCGACTTCAAGCTGCTCGTCGAGCTGGCCGCGCCCGACGGCGAGGTCTACCTGCGCGCCACCGACGAGGCCATCAACGTGCTCGTCGGCGCGCTGGACACCGACGTCGAGTCGGCCCAGATCGCGGCCGAGGTGAAGCTCGAGAACCTGATCAACCGCGGCCGGCTCGCCGACGCGAAGCTCGCGGCCGAGCAGGCGCGCTACCGCACCGTGCAGTACGGCGAGACCTTGCGCGCCAAGCTCGACGCCACGCGCCGCGACGTGCGCGCCGTCGACTGGGAGCTCGAGGTGCCGGATCTGATCGACTCGGCGCTCGGGCACATCGAGTCCCGTTTCCGCGCGGAAAACGCGATCCTCAAGAACATCACCACGGCGCGCGACGAGTCGGAGGAGCTGGATCACAAGCGGCGTGCGGCCGAGCTCGTCGACATCGTCGCCGACTGCATCCGCCGCCACACGCGGCTGCAGTCGCGCCTGGCCGCGGCCGGCGCGGTGTTCCGCGCCGAGCAGGACCGCCAGCAGTTCTCCGGGCCGCCGCAGCGCGCGACGATCGACCTGTTCGGCCAGCTGCTCGTCCCGACGCTCGGGCTGCCGCTGGCCGACGCCGTCGCGCCCGCCGAGCATTTCTTCCACGCGGTCGCGGGCATCACACCGCCCGTGGTGCCCGCGTTGTCCTCACTCGTGTCGCTGCTGCTGCGGCCCGCGCCGGAGCGCGACCAGCTCGTCGGCGAGATCCCCGAGCCCGAGCTGATGCCGGCCGAGGACACCGACCGCTTCGGCGACGACGTGTGGCGCCTCGCCGACGACCTGCTCGACCTGCCCGACGTGCCGCGCCGCCTGTCCGGGCTGCTGGACGACGCGCGCCGCACGAAGCAACCCGGTCTGGCGACCCTGGTCGCGCTGCGCGCCCTGCACGCCTACAGTCCCGAGGTCGGCGCCGCGCGCCGCCAGGGGGAACGCCACGTGCTGCTGGCCGTCGACGACGGCACGCTGCTGAACGACCCCGAGTTCGGCGGTGCCGACCTGCTGCTGTCCACCGCCGAGGTCGAGCGCGCCGAAGAGAACACCGAAAATGCCGAAGACAGCGAGGAGGTCGCCTGATGCCCGTGACCCACACGAGCGTCGACGCCGAGGCCGCCGCGCGCCTGGTCGCGTTCGGCATGCGCCCGAAGCAGCTGCCCGCCCGCGACGTCGTCTACGGCGAGCTGGTGCGCCGCTACGCCGAGGACAACGCGTTCAAGGCCCTGACCCACGCCGTCGCGTCGGGCCTGGGGCTGATGGTGCTGGAGGTCAACCAGCAGGCGGGCGCCGTGCTGGCCGCCGTCGACGAGTCGATCTTCGAGATCAAGATGGACAGCTACGCGCGCCAGGCCAAGATCCGCGAGCGCCGCGAGACGGAGAAGGTCATCCACGGCCTCATCCACCTCGCCGCCGCGGCGCTGGCCTACCCGCGGCCCGACGACCTCGCCAACGACACCTACATCGGCCGCGTGAGCGTGGAGCAGGTCGACGCGATGGTCCGCGAGGCCGCGCGCATGCTCGACGAGCGCGCGCAGCAGGCCGAGGCCAACAACGACCCGCTGGCCGACGCGCCGGAGCTGGAACAGGCGTGGCGCGCCTACGCCAGGCGCCCCGCCGCGGCGGCCACGAAGGACGGCCGCATGGCCGCCGACACCACCCGGGGCATGGTCGCGCGCGCCCTGCGGTTCCTCGCCGACCAGGGGTTCCTGGTGCCGGTGAGTGACGAGCAGGGCGGCACCTACCGCACCACGCCGCGGTACCAGATCCAGGTGCGCGAGCTGGCCGCCGACGCGGCGTTCGACGACCTGCTCGCGCTCGACGTCGTCGCGGTCGCGAGCGCGGGGGAACGCTGCGCGCGGCCTCTTCGGACACGTTGCAGTAGAGGGGATTCGATGTACGAGCTTTCGCGGGTCCGCCTGCACTCGGTGGGCCCCGCGGGCGCCCGCTACCAGGACGTGGTGCTGGACTTCAGCGGCGTCGGCGCCACCATCACCGCGCCGAAGCAGGACGCGTTGTTCAGCGCCGGCATCCACGCCGGGGGACCGGTGCGCCGGCCATCGCCCGCGAGCGTGCTGTTCCTGGAGAACGGCGGCGGCAAGTCGGTGCTGATCAAGCTGATCTTCTCCGTGATGCTGCCCGGCCGCCGCCAGGTGGTCGGGACCACGAGCACGAAGGTGCTGGAGAAGTTCGTGGCGGCCAAGGACGTCTCGCACGTGGCGCTGGAGTGGCTGCACGTGGAGACCGGGCACCGCGTGATCACCGGCAAGGTCTCGGAGTGGCGCGGGCACGTGACGTCGGCGGACTCGGAGAACCTCGTGGACTCCTGGTACTGCTTCCGCCCGACGCAGGAGCTGGGCCTCGACTCGTTGCCGCTGACCGAGGACGGCCGGCTGCTCACGATGTCCGGCTTCCACGACCGGATCGCCGCGGCCGCGATGGCCGAGCCGGAGCTGGAGCTGTCCTGGACGCGTCGCCACCACGAGTGGACCGGCCGGCTCGACTCGCTCGGCCTCGACACGGAGCTGTTCCGCTACCAGCGCGCGATGAACGCGGGCGAGGGCGAGGCGGCCGACGCGTTCCAGTTCTCCACCGACGAGGCGTTCGTGGAGTTCCTGCTGCGCGCCGTGCTGTCGGAGGACGAGCCGAAGGACCTCGCCGAGGTCGTGTCGACGTATGCGCACAACCTCGCGCAGCGCGGCGATCTGCTGGCGGAGAAGGACTTCGTGGAGGGCGCGCTCGAGCTGCTCGGCCCGCTCGCCGACGAGGAGGGCGTGGCCGCCGCGTCGCGCCGGATCGCCGAGTCGGCCCGCGCGGACCTGCGTGAGCTCGCCGGCCGCATCCACGCGCGCAACGAGCTGGAGAACGCGCGGCTTTCCGGGCTCGAAGAACACGTCGACGAGGTGAAGTCGGCCGAGAAGCTGGCCGAGGGCGACCACCGCCGGCTGGCCGCGGGCGTCACGGAGCTGCGCCGGCTCGTCGCCGTGCTGCGGCTGGAAGAGGCGCAGGAAGCGCGTCAGCGCGTGGACGCCGAGCTGGCCGACGCGAAGACGGCGGCCGAGGCGTGGCGCGAGACCGCGACCGTGCTGAACCAGCTCAACGCCTCCCGCAAGGCGAAGGACCTGCGTGAGCTCGTCGGCAACCGCGAGGAGAAGGCGAAACCCGCGCTGGCGGCGCGCAACTCCGCGGCGTCGGCGCTGGCGCGCGGTCTGACGGCGCTGGCCCGCGATGCGCAGCGGCAGGCGGACAAGGCCGAGGCCCACGCCGACGCGTTGCGTGCGGAGGCGGAGAAGGCGCAGACCGATCGGGACGAGGCCGCGAACCTGGCCGCGTCGAGGCGAGCTGAGGCGCGCGGGCTGTCGTCGCGGATCGCGGAGCTGCGTGAGGAAATCTCGACGTCCGTCCGAAGTGGACTTTTGACGGCCGGTGCGGACGTCGCGGAGGCTTCGCGAGCGGCTCGCGTCGAGGCCGACGAGTCGGCGGCCGAGCTGGGCCGGCGGGAGCAGGAGCTCGACCGCGCGGCGGAGGATCTGCAGGCGGCGCAGCGGGCCGTGAACGAGGCGAACCAGCTCGCCGGGTCCACTCAGGACCGTCTCGTGCGCGCGGCGGAAGACCTCGACCGGGCCCACCGGCGGACGGACGCCCTCGCGGTCGAACCCCGACTAGTCGAGCTGCTCGGCGCCGACGACGTGCGCCTCGAAAGCGACCTTCCCGTTCTGCTGCAACGCCTTCGTGAGGCGAGCGCCGCCGTCGAGAAGGAGCAGACGGCGCTGCGGATGGAGGAGTCGGCCGACGAGCGCGCCCTGGCCGCGCTCGGCTCCGGCGGGCTGCTCCCGCCGCCGCACGACGTGCAGGCGGCCCTGGACGCCCTGGAAGAAGCCGGGATCACGGCGTGGTCCGGCTGGCGCTACCTGTCCAAACTGGACGCCGGGCGCCGCGCCGACGTGCTGGAGCGCCTGCCGCAGCTCGTCGCGGGCGTGCTGCTGAACGACGCCGCGCAGGTACCGCGAGCGCGTGAGGTGCTGGCGGCCGGGCGGCTGCTGCCCAGCGCGGTGATCGCGGTGGGCACCACCGAGGCGTTCCAGAGCGACGACGGCGAAGCCGCGGCGGGCGTGGAGTTCCTCGTGCCGCCGAACCCGGCGATGTACGACGAGGAAGCGGCCGACACCGAGCGCGAGGCCGTGGCGCTGCGGCACGCCGAACGCCAGCGGCGGCTGGAGCAGCTGGCCGGCGCGCTCGCGACCGACGGCGCGCTCACGTGGAAGCTCACGACCTGGCGCGAGGACTACCCGGCCGGCGCGATCGCCACGCTCGCCGAACAGGCCGAAAGTGCCCGCGTGGCACGGGAAACCGCGCAGACCGCGCTGGGCCAGGCGGAGGCGGAGTTCGCGCGGCTGAGCGAAAAGGCGGCAGCCCTGCGCGAGCGCGTGCCGGCTTTGCGGCTGGCCGTGGCGGAGGGCGAAGAGAAGGCGCGCCGGCTGGGTGAGCTCACGACCCGGGCCACGCGCGTCGCCGAGTGGACCGAGGAGGTCGAGCGGGCCACGGAGATCGCCGAGCGCGCGGAGGCCACGGCGGCCGACGCCGCGGCTCGCGCGGCGCGGCTGCGGGAGCAGGCGGGGGAGGAGCAGCGGACCGCGGACGGGCACCGCCGCACGGCGACCACCGCGAGGTCCGAGCTGTCCGAGGTCCCGGGCGCCGCGGAGGTGACCGAGGACTCGGAAGACACGGCGCCGCCGGCCGAGCCCGTGGACGCGCTGCGGCGGACGTTCGCGTCGGCCTCGGACGCCTACGCGAAGGTGGAGGTCGGCAGCGACCTGCGCGCGGAGCTGGAGCAGGCCGAGTCGGCGGAAGCCGCGGCGGGCTCGGCGCTCGAAGCGCTGGACGAAGCCGTGCGCACGCGGGCGGCGGAGCTGCTGGAGACGCCGGACGGCTCCGACGCTTCGGCACGCGCCGCCGCGTTGGCCCGCGCGCGCCGCGTCGTCGACTCCGTCGAGGAGGACCGCACCGAGGCGATCGGGCAGGTGTCCACGCGGCGGGCGGAGCTGGACGTGCTGCCGCTGCAGACGGGCGCTGCCTCGCCCGCCGAGCGGCCGCGCGACATCGAGCACGGCCTGGAGCTGATCGACGCCGCTTCGCTGGAGGTCTCAGCGGCGGCCCGCACGTGGGAAGAGCTGCAGGAGCGGCGCGCGGCGGCGGAGGCGACGCTGGACGCGGCGAAGGCGTCGGCGTCCGGCTTCGGGCTGCTCGGCGAATCGCTGGCGCACCTGTTGCCGGAGGACCCGGCCGAGGCGTACGACGGTGACGTCGAATCGGCCCGCACCAAGCATTCTCAGCTCAACACCGTGCTGACGACCGCGCAGGAAGCCGCCGACGCGGGCGACCGCCGGGTGCGCGCTGCGGCCGACCAGCTGGCCCAGTACGCCACGGAGAAGCGCTTCGAGAAGCTCAGCACGCCCGTGCGCCAGCAGGTGATCGCCGTGAAGCGCGACCAGCTGCCCGGCCACGCGGCCGAGTGGGCCGAGGCGCTGCGGCCGCGGCTGCGCACGCTGACCGACGACCTCGCGCAGATCGACCGGCACCGCGGCGGCATCATCACGCGCCTGCAGGGCATGGTCGACGGCGCGCTGCGCACCCTGCGCTCGGCCCAGCGCGTGTCGCGGCTGCCCGACGGCCTCGGCGACTGGTCGGGCCAGGAGTTCCTGCGCATCCGCTTCACCGAGCTCGAGGACAACGTGCTGGCCGAGAAGCTCGGCGAGGTAGTGGACGAGGCCGCGGTGGGCAAGACGGCCGACGGCCGCGACGTGAAGCGCGACGGCCTGTCGCTCGTGCTGCGCGGCGTGCAGGTGGCCGCGCCCAAGGGGTTCCGCGTCGACATGCTCAAGCCCGACTCCGTGCTGCGCACCGAACGCCAGCGCGTGTCCGAGATCCGCGACGTGTTCTCCGGCGGCCAGCAGCTCACCGCGGCGATCATCCTGTACTGCACGCTCGCGGCGCTGCGCGCGAACAACCGCGGCAAGGCCCGCAACCGCCACTCCGGTGTGCTGTTCCTGGACAACCCGATCGGCCGCGCGTCGGCGGGCTACCTGCTGGAGCTGCAGCGCGCCGTGGCGGAGGCGCTGGGCGTGCAGCTGATCTACACGACGGGCCTGTTCGACGCCGGCGCGCTCGCGGAGTTCCCGCTGATCGTCCGCCTGCGCAACGACGCCGACCTGCGCGCCGGGCGCAAGTACCTGTCGGTGGACTCGACCATCCGCACCTCCCTGCAGGACCTCGGCGAGCCGGACGGCGTCGCCCGGCTCTCGGCGACGCGGATGTTCGCGAAGGTGAGCGAGCCGGCCGGGGATGCTGCCGCCGACGAGTCCGCTGTGGACGAACAACCCGCGTGACCCGGAACAACCCTGGCGTTAGCGGAGTTGCGACCGGCATGAGCGAACTCGGCCCGGTGGGCGTCACGATCCCCGCGTTCGGTGTGGCGGACACGGCGGCGGCGGTCGCCGCGGCGGTGCGCGTCGAGGAACTGGGTTACTCCACGGTGTGGCTGCCGGGCGGCCAGGGCAACAACGTGGCGGTTGTGCCCGAACTCGTGCGCGCGACCGAGCGGATCACCGTCGTCAACGGAATCCTGCCGGTGGACCAGGCTCCGGCGGCCGAAGTGACAGCCCTCTACGCCGACCTGGAGTCCGCCCACCCCGGCCGCTGGTTCCCCGGCCTCGGCGGTGCGCACGGGTCTCGTCCGCTCGCGCGGATGAACGCGTACCTGGACGAACTGGACGCCGCTGTGCCCGCTTCCCGACGCGTGCTGTCCGCGCTCGGTCCCCGGATGCTCGAACTGGCGCGCGAGCGTGCTTCCGCCGCGTACCCGTTTCTCGTGACGCCCGACTACGTCGCCTCCGCCCGCGAGCTGCTCGGCCCCGATACCGACCTGGCGGTGCTGGTCACCGCCGTCGCGGAGCCCGACCCGGTCCGTGCCCGCGACCTCGTGCGGGGCGGCTCGCTGCGTTTCCTGGCCGGTGTCCCGGGTTATGCCGCCAACTTCCGCCGCATGGGCTTCACCCCCGCGGACATCGCCGACCTGTCCGACCGGCTCGTCGACGGGGTCACCGTCCACGGCTCTTTCGACACGGTGGTGGCCCGGCTGCGCGAGTATCTGGCCGCGGGGGCCGACCAGGTGGTGGTGCCGCTGGACGGCCTGCCCGAACCGTGGCAGGGCGACCTGGTGGCCGCGCTGGGTTAGTCCTTGCGGCCGGTGAACGCGAGCGTGGCGCCGAGGCCGATCATCACCAGGCCGCCGGTGCCGCCGACGAGTTCGAGGCGGCGGGGTGAACGGGCGAACCACGTGCGGGCCGTGCCGGCGACCAGGGCCCACGCGGTGTCCGACGCGAGCGCGGTCACCGGGAGGCACAGGCCGAGCAGCAGCATCTGCGCGGGCACCGAGCCGGCGGCCGGGTCGACGAACTGGGGCAGCAGCGCGGCCAGGAAGACGATGGACTTGGGGTTCGCGAAGCCGACGATGAAGCCGTCGCGCAGCACCGTCAGCGTGCGGCCCGGGGTGGTGCGCACGGCCGCGGCCATGGCGTCGGCGAGTTTGTGGCGCTTGCGGATGGCCTGCACGCCCAGGTAGACGAGGTAGAGCGCGCCCGCGAGCTTGATGGCGGTGAAGACGGTGGCGGACGTCGTGACGACCGCGCCGAGCCCGAACGCGATGGCCACCACCTGCGTGTAGACGCCGGTGGCGTTGCCCAGCACCGTCAGCAGCGCGTCGCGGCGGCCCACGGTGAGCGCGCGGCTGATGGTGAACAGCACACTGGGCCCGGGGACCACGACCATGAGGAACGTCAGGGCGGCGAAGGCCGCGAAGTGCGCAGGCGTGACCATCTCCCGAGCGTAGAACGCACGGTGGCCTCGGGACGAGACGTTTTTGTCGGACCCCGCTGGTACAACGGGCCCGTGAAGATCTCCCTCGTGCAGCGCCGCGCCCGGCTCGGCGTGCGCCACCACCTCGCGGTTCCCGCGGCCACCGTCGAGGAGGCCGCCGCCGGGGTCGTCGCCCTGCACGCGACCGATCCGGCGTCGGTGTTCCTCGCGGCCTGGGCGCGGGTGGCGGACGTCGGCGTGGCCGAGGTCGAGCGCGCGCTGTACGAAGACCGAACGCTGGTGCGGCTCCTCGGCATGCGCCGCACGATGTTCGTGGCCGAGGTGGCCACGGCGGCGCTCGTGCAGGCCGGCTGCGCGAGCGACATCGCGGTGAAACAACGGAAACTGCTCGAGCAGCACCTCGGCACGGTCGGGCACCCCATCAACGTCGAGGACCCACCGGGCTGGCTCGCCGACGTGGCCGCGAGCGTC
Organism: Amycolatopsis sp. 2-15; assembly: GCF_030285625.1. Lineage (NCBI taxonomy): Bacteria > Bacillati > Actinomycetota > Actinomycetes > Pseudonocardiales > Pseudonocardiaceae > Amycolatopsis > Amycolatopsis carbonis. Next base: position 8,717,817 of record NZ_CP127294.1, on the reverse strand, counting down.
GAGAAAGCCTTGCACGCCAGGGGATCCGCGACAGCGCAGGACCTGGTCGCCGACGAACCGCGCCTGCGCCAGCAGCTCCACATGGCCAAGGGCAAGCCCTACGCGGCGATCGGCAACGTCACCAGCCGCGTGCTCTTCCAGCTCGCCGTCGACGGCCGCATCGTGCGCGGGCGCCCGCGCGGCAGCTGGCTCAGCACGCAGTACCACTGGGCCCCGCTCGACGGCTGGCTCCCCGGCGGCCTGCCCCCGGTCCCGCCCGCCGACGCCCGCGCCGAACTCGCGCGGCGCTGGCTGCGCGCCTTCGGCCCGGCTCCGGTCGCCGATCTGCGCTGGTGGACCGGCTGGACGGCCGCCCAGACCAAGCAGGCGCTCGCCGCCGTCGCCCCCGTCGAGGTCGACCTCGACGGCGAGCCCGGCCTCGTCCTGGCCGACGACCTCGAGCCCGTCCCCGAACCGGCCCCCTGGGTCGCTCTCCTTCCCGCCCTCGACCCGACGCCCATGGGCTGGTCCGCCCGCGACTGGTACCTCGGTCCCCACCGCCCCGCCCTCTTCGACCGCAGCGGCAACATCGGCCCCACCGCCTGGTGCGACGGCCGCGTCGTCGGCGCCTGGGCCCAGCGCCCCGCCGGCGCGGTCGCCCTGCGCCTCCTGGAGGACGTCGGCGCCGACCGTGAAGCCGCCCTGGAAGCCGAAGCCGCCCGCCTGACGACGTGGCTGGGGGAGACACGGGTGGTCCCGAAGTTCCGCACCCCGGCCGAACGCGAGCTGTCCACCTGAACGCGCCCCTCGCGGCGGGCCTGACAGCACCGCCGGCTTGACCGGTCACCTCGCGAAGCGCCCGAGAGCTGCAGGCCCGGTCCTCGGCGCCGGCTGAGCCGGCCGGCCGCAACGCCCGGTTTCCGGCGCGCCCCGCCGCGCTCGTGACCGGCGCCCGGCCGCCCCCGTGCCTCGGTGAGCCGGCCGTACACCTGCGAGGCGCGGCCAGTCCCGTGTCTCGGTGGGCTGGCCCCGCTCGTGACCGACGCCCGTCCGGCCCCGTGCCTCGGTGAGCCGGCCGTACACCTGCGAGGCGCGGCCAGTCCCGTGTCTCGGTGGGCTGGCCCCGCTCGTGACCGACGCCCGTCCGGCCCCCGAATCGGTGAGCCCGGCCGCGCTTGTGACCGACGCCGGCCCGGTCCCGCGTCCCGACAAGCCGTCCGCGCACCTGCGAGCCGCACCCGCGCCCGCGACCCGAGGCCGCGACCCGCAGCGCCCGCACGACGCGCCCGACCCGGCCCACCCCGATCCCGACCTTCCGGACTCTGCCCACCCGTCAGGCCACGGCGTGAACCGCGGCACCAAGACCGATCAAGCGCGTGGTCCGCACCCCCTCCTGCGACACCGCCGGATTTCCTGCCGCAAGCTCGTGAGCTGGCTTCTTAATCGATTCTTGACGGTTCGGCGCAGTGGTGGAAGTCTCGTCGGGGCAGTCAGGGTCGGCCGTGCCCGCACGCTAGGGTTGCGCCGAGCCCGGAAGTCTTCCGGGGCGTGGGCCCCGGTTCGGAAACACAGCGATAAGAGGAGTGGCAGCAGTGACCGTTCGCGTAGGTGTCAACGGCTTCGGCCGGATCGGCCGCAACTTCTTCCGCGCCGTGAAGGCGAGCGGTCACGACATCGAGGTCGTCGCGTTCAACGACCTCGGCGACGTCGCGACGATGGCCCACCTGCTCAAGTACGACTCCATCCTTGGCCGCTTCCCGGGCGAGGTCAGCCTGAGCGACGAGGGCATCGTCGTCGACGGCAAGACCATCAAGGCCCTGGCGGAGCGCGACCCGGCGAACCTGCCGTGGGGCGACCTGGGCGTGGATGTCGTCGTCGAGTCGACGGGCTTCTTCACCAACGCCGACGCCGCGAAGGCCCACATCGCGGGTGGCGCCAAGAAGGTCATCATCTCCGCGCCCGCCAAGGGCGAGGACCTGACCGTGGTGCTGGGCGTCAACGACGACAAGTACGACGGCTCGCAGGTCATCATCTCCAACGCCTCCTGCACCACCAACTGCCTCGGCCCGCTGGCCAAGGTCCTGCAGGACGCGTTCGGCATCGAGCAGGGCCTGATGACCACGGTGCATGCCTACACGCAGGACCAGAACCTGCAGGACGCGCCGCACAAGGACCTGCGCCGCGCCCGCGCCGCCGCGATCAACGTCGTGCCGACCTCCACCGGCGCCGCGAAGGCCATCGGCCTGGTGCTGCCGGAGCTGCAGGGCAAGCTCGACGGTTACGCGCTGCGCGTCCCGGTGCCGACCGGCTCGGCCACCGACCTCACCGTGACCCTGACCAAGGCCGCCACGCTCGAGGAGATCAACGCCGCCTACCAGGCTGCCGCCGAGGGCCCGCTGGCCGGGATCCTGCGCTACAGCGACGACCCGATCGTGTCCTCGGACATCGTCACCGACCCGGCGTCCTGCATCTACGACGCGCCGCTGACCAAGGTCATCGGCAACCAGGTCAAGGTCGTCGGCTGGTACGACAACGAGTGGGGCTACTCCAACCGCCTCGCAGACCTGGTCAAGCTCGTCGGTTCGAAGCTCGCCTGAACCCGATGACGGTCAAGAACCTCGAAACCCTGCTGAGCGAAGGCGTTCAGGGCCGCTACGTACTCGTACGCAGCGACCTGAACGTTCCGCTCGATGGGGAACGGATCACCGACGACGGCCGCGTCCGCGCGGCCCTGCCGACGATCGAGAAGCTCGCCGGCGCGGGCGCCAAGGTCGTCGTCACGGCGCACCTGGGCCGCCCCAAAGGCGAACCCGACCCGAAGTACACGCTCGCGCCCGTCGCGAAGTGCCTGGGCGAGCTGCTCGGCAATGACGTGCCGCTCGCGGGTGACGTCGTGGGCGACTCGGCCAAGGCGCTCGTCGGCGGTCTCGCCGACGGCGGCGTCGCGCTGCTGGAGAACGTGCGTTTCGACGCGCGCGAGACCAGCAAGGACGCCGTGGACCGCTCCGAGCTGGCCGCCGAGCTGGCCGCGCTCGTCCCCGGCGGGGCGTTCGTGTCCGACGGGTTCGGCGTGGTGCACCGCAAGCAGGCCTCGGTCTACGAGATCGCCGCGGTGCTGCCGGCCTACGCCGGTGGCCTCGTGCTGGCCGAGCTCGACGTGCTGAAGAAGCTCACCGACGACGTCAGGCGCCCCTACGTGGTGGTGCTCGGCGGCGCGAAGGTGTCGGACAAGCTCGGCGTGATCGCCAACCTGCTGACGAAGGTCGACCGCCTGCTCATCGGCGGCGGCATGGCCTACACCTTCCTCAAGGCCCAGGGCCACGAGGTGGGCCAGTCGCTGCTGCAGGCCGACCAGCTCGACCAGGTGTCGGGTTTTCTCGCCGAGGCCCAGAAGCGTGGTGTGGAGCTCGTGTTGCCGGTCGACGTGCTGGCGGCCACCGAGTTCGCGGCCGACGCCGAGCACGAGGTCGTGGCCGCCACGGCCATCCCGGCCGACCGGCAGGGCCTCGACATCGGTCCCGCCTCGCGCGAGCTGTTCGCGAGCAAGCTGGCCGACGCCGCCACTGTGTTCTGGAACGGCCCGATGGGCGTGTTCGAGTTCGAGGCGTTCTCGGGCGGCACCCGTGCCGTGGCCGAGGCGCTCGTGAAGAGCGACGCGTTCACCGTGGTCGGCGGCGGCGATTCGGCGGCCGCGGTGCGGCAGCTGGGCCTGCCCGAGGACGGCTTCTCCCACATCTCCACGGGCGGCGGCGCCTCCCTGGAGTACCTGGAGGGCAAGGAACTGCCCGGCGTCTCGGCGTTGGAGGAGAAGCACTAGTGGCACGCAAGCCGTTGATCGTCGGCAACTGGAAGATGAACCTGAACCACCTCGAGGCCATCGCCTTGGTTCAGAAGATCGCCTTCGCGTTGCCCGAGAAGTACTACGCGAAGGTGGACGTGGCGGTGCTGCCGCCGTTCACGGACATCCGCAGCGTGCAGACTCTCACCGACGGCGACAAGCTGTCGCTCACCTACGGCGCGCAGGACGTGTCCCCGCACGACTCCGGTGCCTACACCGGTGACGTGTCGGGCCTGATGCTCGCGAAGCTGGGCTGCACCTTCGTCACCATCGGCCACTCGGAGCGGCGCGAGTACCACGCCGAGACCGACGAGCTGGTCAACAAGAAGGTGCGCGCGGCCGTGAAGCACGGGATCACGCCGATCCTGTGCGTCGGCGAGAAGCTCGAGGTCCGCGAGGCCGGCGAGCACCACTCGCACGCGACGAACCAGCTGATCGAGGGCCTCAAGGGGCTCAAGGCCGAGCAGGTCAAGGACGTCGTCGTAGCCTACGAACCGGTGTGGGCCATCGGTACCGGCAAGGTGGCGACACCGGCCGACGCCGAGGAGGTCTGCAAGACCATCCGCATGGCGCTGGCGGAGAAGTACGGTGACGAGGTCGCTTCGGCCGTTCGGGTGCTTTACGGCGGTTCGGTGAAGTCGGGCAACGTGGGCGAGCTGGTGGCCTGCGAGAACATCGACGGTGCTCTCGTGGGTGGCGCGAGCCTCGACGGTGACGAGTTCACCAAACTCTGCGCACTCGCGGCGGGTGGCCCCCTGCCCTGATCGAGGCCACTACCGGGTAACCTGTGTATCCGGTCCGTCACACAGCAGTGGACGAGTCCAGGGGTACGGTGATATTCGAGCCGTACCCCTGCATTCTCCGATGAGCACAGAGGATGACATGAAGCTGTTCCTGCAAATTCTGTTGATCGTCTCCAGCGTGCTGCTGGTGGTGGCCGTGCTGCTCCACCGCGGCCGCGGTGGCGGTCTGTCGTCGCTGTTCGGCGGCGGTATGCAGTCCAGCCTCTCGGGGTCGAGCGTGGCCGAGAAGAACCTCGACCGGATCACCCTGCTGCTGGGTGCCATCTGGCTGATCAGCATCGTGGGCCTCGGCCTGCTGCTCAAGGTCTGACCGGACTCCCCGCTCGGGGCCGGCGAGTCAGGGGCTCCGTGTGCATCGGCGTGCCTATTGGGGGGCGCGCCGCCGATTCCTAGGTGTGAGGATTCATGGTTGGCGGTAACGCGATTCGCGGCACCCGGGTGGGTGCCGGTCCTTCGGGCGAATCGGAGCGGGGTGAGTCGGCGCCGCGGCGCCGGATCTCCTACTGGTGCGCAAACGGCCACGAGGCCCGTCCGTCGTTCGCGATGGAGGCCGAAATCCCCGACGAGTGGGACTGCCCGCGCTGCGGTCTGCCCGGCGGACAGGACGAGCAGAACCCGCCCGCCGCGCCCCGCACCGAGCCCTACAAAACGCACCTCGCCTACGTCAAGGAGCGCCGCAGTGACGCCGACGGCGAGGCGATCCTCGCCGAGGCCCTCGAGCGGCTGCGCCAGCGCCGGGAACTGATCTAGGTTTTCCTGTCGGAGACCACCGACCAGACCGATTCGGTTCGGCTCTGGCCGGTGGTTTTCGCGTTTCCGGGGCCTTGTGTCTGGTACGGGTGTCTGATTACGGCCCGAGCCGGGGAACGGTCGAAGGTTCCAGCACCCCCGAACGCGGCGAAGGGGCGGCACCCGGACGCAGCCGGATCGCGGCTCGCGGCAGGGGCCACCCCTTCGACCTACGGGGGACCGGGGAAGGTCAGTGGGTCAGCGGTCCAGTGGATACCGGGCCCGCACGCGGAAACCGCCGTCTTCGGTGTCCGAGGTTTCGAAGCTGCCGCCCAGCAACCGCGCGCGCTCGGCGAGGCCAGTGAGGCCGTGGCCGCCCGACGGGAGGTGTTCGCCGGCGCGTTCGGCGCGCTCGTTGCGGACCTCGATGTTCAACGCGCCGCTGCCGCCCTGGATGCGGATGGTGGCGGTGGCGCCGGGGGCGTGCTTGTGGACGTTGGTCAGGCACTCCTGCACGGTGCGGTAAGCGGCGGCCGACACCTGGCTCGGCACCGTGTCCGGCAGGCGCTCGACAGTCAGGTGGACCGGGACGTCGGCGGTGCGGATCAGGTGGTCCAGCTCACCGATGCCGGGGCACGGGCCGTCGTCCTCGGCGCCGGAGCGCAGCACGCTCACCAGCGAACGCAGCTCCTCCAGCGTCCGCGTCGAGAGCTGACGGATGACCTGCGCGGTCTGCAGCGCCTGGCCGTCGGTGGCCTGGGCCTGCAGCGCGCCGGCCTGCATGGCGATGAGAGTGATCTGGTGGGAGACGACGTCGTGCATCTCGCGGGCCAGGCGGGCGCGCTCCTCGGCACGCACGGCGTCGGCGTGGAAGCGGCGTTCGCGGTCACGGCTCTTGGCCAGCTCGGCGAGCTTCGCGGAGATCTCCGCGCGAGCGCCGATCAGCAGGCCGATCGCGATGGGCATGCCGGCCACGAGCACGCCGTAGATGCCGTCGAGCACGTGCTCGCGCCAGCTGAGCTGCGCGAAGTCGTCCAGCGGCCACTGCACGAACCGGCAAGTGAACACCAGCCCGGCGCCCACCCACGTCTGCCAGTGGATCTGGCGCTTGGTCGCGAGCGTCCCGAGCGTGATCATCGACGCCAGCTGCGCCCACCCGGCGAGGAAGCCGGGCACCGCGAGGATCACGGCCAGGAACGGCAGCTTCCGCCGCAGCACCACCGCGAGACACGCGGCCGCCGACAGGTAGATCGAGTACGGCGGGGCCTTCGGCGGGATCACCAGCCACACGTCGAGCACGGCCAGCAGCACGGCGACGGCCTCAACTCCGACCGTCGGCACGATCGGCCGGCGCAGCGAAGCGAATACACCGCTCAGGCTGAACCGCCGGACCCGATCGGCCGCCCCCGCGCCGGGGCTGCCCATCGAGATTCCTGGAATCGAGAGTCCCTCAGTGCTCATGCGGCGACCCCATTCGTCTTGTGGACTTGATGATGAGATGCGCCGGGAACCCGATCGGGACGCGCGGCGGGCAACAAATGTGCGGATGCTAACGAAGAGACGTGTGACGACGGTAAGTTTCACCCGCACCCACAAATTTGGTCGTCTGATCTCCATCACTACGGCTTTCGGGTGACGTGAAGAAGTCTGACGTCACCTCGTGTCGATCACAACACCCTACGTTCACCTTACGGGGGATCCCACATACTGGTGAGCCGCTTGATGGAGTAGTGGTCACTGCTCCGTTCGGCATATGAATGATCTTCACGCTTACGGGTGGTGCGCGTCATCCGGTCGAGCGGGCCGGAAAACGCACGGTCAGGGCCGCGAAACGGCTGCCGAGAGACAGAAAAGGCCGCCCCGGGCGAACCCGGGGCGGCCTTGAAGAACCAGCGAGCGTTACGTGGTCGGCGGCTCGTACACCTTCGTCAGCTTCCCGGCCGCGGTGCGGTCCAGGAGCCACAGCGTCCGCCGGTAGCCGCGGGCACCCGCCACGGGCACCTGCACCTCCGGCGCACCCGCGAGAGCCAGCGACACGGCCTCGGCCTTCGCCTCGCCGGCGGTCATCAGCCACACCTCACGCGCGCGGCGGATGGCCGTGAGCGTGAGCGAGACGCGGGTCGACGGCGGCTTGGGGCAGTCGCGCACCGCGACCACCGAAAGCTGCGTCTCGTGCACGGCGGGGGAGTCCGGGAACACCGAAGCGGTGTGCCCCTCCCCGCCGAGGCCGAGCAGGCAGATGTCGAACGCGGGCACGCCGCCCTCGTCCGGACCCGCCTGCGCGGCCAGCACCTCCGCGTACGCCGCGGCCGCGGCGTCCACGTCGTCACCGAACTCGCCGTCCGACGGCGCCATCACGTGCACGCGCTTCGGGTCGAGCGGCACGTGGTCCAGCAGGGCCTCGCGCGCGCCCTTCTCGTTGCGCTCGTCGGAGTCGGCCGGCACGAACCGCTCGTCGCCCCAGTAGACGTCGAGGCGCGACCAGTCGATCGCGTCGCGCGCGCTCGAGCGGTTGAGCTCCTCGAGCACCGCGATGCCCGTGCCGCCACCGGTGAGCACGACCGAGGCCGAGCCCTTGGCCGCCTGCACGTCGACGATCCGGGTGACCAGCCGCGCCGCCGCGGCCGCCGCCAGGAGGTCGGCGTTCTCGTAGACGACGACCTCCGTGCGGCTCACGAACCGCTCTTTTCCGCCTTGGCCTTGCCGGCCTTCTTCGCCGGAGCCTTGGCCGCCGCGGCCCTCGGCTTCGCAGCCGCAGAAGCAGGCGAAGCAGCCTTCGCCGCCGTCGTCGGCGAGGCGATCTTCGGCAGCCCGTGCAGCGCCGCCTCGAAGACCTCGTCCGGGTCGAGCCGGCGCAGCTCCTCCACCAGGCACTCGGGGTTGCTCCGGCGCTGCAGCGCGATGCGCCGCGTGGGCTGGCCCGGCTGCGTCAGCGTGCCGACGCGGCCGTCGGGCCGGGTCAGCTCCACCGCACCCGAACGCCGTTCGAGCTCGACGGAGATGATGCCCTGCGCGCTGGAGCTCTTGATCCGCTTCACCGGCACCTTGAGGTACTCGGCGAGCCAGCCCGCCAGCAGCTCCGTGGACGGCGAGTCGGCCTCACCGGTCACGGTCGCGGCCGTGATCTTCTCGTACGGGGGCAGGTCCAGCGCCGACACGAGCTGCGCACGCCAGTGCGTCAGCCGCGTCCACGCCAGGTCGGTGTCGCCCTCCACGTAGGTCTTGGCCCGCGTGGTCAGAGCCCTTATGGGGCTCTTCTCCGCGGCCGAGTCGGTGATGCGCCGCTGCGCGATCTGGCCCAGCGGGTCCTCCGCCGGAGCCTTCGGGCCCGTGCCCGGCCACCAGGTGACGATCGGCGCGTCGGGCAGCAGCAGCGGCACGACCGCGCTCTGGCCCTGCGCGGCCAGCGGCCCGTAGAGGCGCAGCACGATGACCTCGCTCGCGCCGGCGTCGCCGCCCACGCGGATCTGGCCGTCGATGCGCGGAGCCGCCGTGCGGACGCCCTTCGCGACCACGATCACGCGTGACGGGTGCTCCCGGCTGGCGTGGTTCGCGGCCTCGATGGCCTCCTCGAGCTTGGCGTCGTCGTCCGCCACGATGACCAGGGTCAGCACCCGGCCCAGCGCGACCTGACCGCCCTGGTCGCGGATCTCCACCAGCTTCTTGTTCAGCTGCGAAGTCGTGGTGGATGGCAGGTCGATGATCACGGACGCCTCCAGTTCCGGCCCGTACGCTCGAGCATTTCATCGGCGCTCTGCGGACCCCAAGTACCCGGCGCGTACTGCTCGGGCGCGCCTTCCTTGGCCCAGTGCTCCAGGATCGGGTCGAGGATCTCCCAGGAGAGCTCGACCTCATCGTTCACCGGGAACAGCGACGGCTCGCCCAGCAGCACGTCGAGGATCAGCCGCTCGTACGCCTCGGGCGAGGACTCGGTGAAGGCGTGGCCGTAACCGAAGTCCATGGTGACGTCGCGGACCTCCATCGTGGTCCCCGGCACCTTCGAGCCGAACCGCAGCGTGATGCCCTCGTCGGGCTGCACGCGGATGACCAGCGCGTTCTGGCCCAGCTCCTCGGTGGAGGTGGAGTCGAACGGCAGGTGCGGCGCGCGCTTGAACACCACGGCGATCTCCGTGACGCGCCGGCCCAGCCGCTTGCCGGTGCGCAGGTAGAACGGCACACCCGCCCAGCGGCGGTTCTGCACCTCCAGCGTCACCGCGGCATAGGTCTCGGTCTTGGAGTCCTTCGCGAAGCCCGCTTCCTGCAGCAGGCCCGGCACCTTCATGCCGCCCTGCCAGCCGCCGGCGTACTGCCCACGCGCGGTGGTCTCGTCGAACGGCCGGATCGGCATGGTCGCCGCCAGCACCTTCGCCTTCTCCGAGCGCAACGCCTTCGGCTCGAACGACAGCGGCTCGTCCATCGCGGTCAGCGCGAGCAGCTGCAGCAGGTGGTTCTGGATGACGTCGCGCGCGGCGCCGATCCCGTCGTAGTACCCCGCGCGGCCGCCGAGGCCGATGTCCTCGGCCATGGTGATCTGCACGTGGTCGATGTAGTTGGCGTTCCAGATCGGCTCGAACATCTGGTTGGCGAAGCGCAGCGCCAGCAGGTTCTGCACCGTCTCCTTGCCGAGGTAGTGGTCGATGCGGAACACCGACTCCTCAGGGAAGACGTCGTTCACGATCCCGTTGAGCTCCTTGGCGCTCTTGAGATCGTGGCCGAACGGCTTCTCGATGACCACGCGGCGCCAGGTCGTGGCGTCGGTGTCGGCCAGGCCCGAGCGGGCCAGCTGCTTGGTCACCACCGGGAACGCGCCCGGCGGGATCGAGAGGTAGAACGCCGTGTTGCCACCGGTGCCGCGTTCGGCGTCGAGGTCCTTCACCGTCTGGGCAAGACGGTCGAAAGCGTCGTCGTCGTCGAACGTGCCCTGCACGAAGCGGATGCCTTCGGCGAGCCGGTTCCAGACCGACTCCTTGAACGGCGTCCGCGCGTGCTCGCGCACCGAGTCGTGCACCAGCTCGCCGAAGTCCTGGTGCTCCCAGTCGCGGCGCGCGAACCCGACCAGCGAGAAGCCGGCGGGCAGCAGGCCGCGGTGGGCCAGGTCGTAGATGGCGGGCATGAGCTTCTTGCGGGCCAGGTCGCCGGTGACCCCGAAGATCACCAGGCTCGACGGTCCCGCGATCCGCGGGAGGCGCTTGTCGCGCGGGTCCCGCAGCGGGTTCTGCCAGGTCGTCACTCGCCGGCCTCCTGTACGGCCCGCACGAGCTCGGCCAGCCCGGCGGCCCGGTCGGTCAGGTGCAGCCGCAGCACGGGGCGGCCGTGCTCGGCGAGGACCTGACCGTCGCCGAGAGCCTGCGCGTGCTGCAGCTGTCCCAGGGTGTAGGGGCGGTCCGGCACAGCCAGGTCCTCGGCGACCGCGCCCGTGATCTGGAGGAAGCTGCCGTTCTGGTGGCCGCCCTTGTGGTACTGCCCGGTGGAGTGCAGGAACCGCGGGCCCCAGCCGAACGTCGTCTGCACGCCGGTGCGCTTGGCGATCTCGCCGCGCAGCAGGGAGGTCGACGCGTCGTCGAGCCGGTCGAGGTAGGCCTGCACCGCGAAGTAGCCGCCGTCGGCGACCGAGCCGAAGAACGCGCGCAGCACGTCCACCAGCTTTCCGTCCGTGGCAACGCCTTCCGAGCCGAACACCTCGACGGCACCGTCCACAGTGGCCGGAGTCTCCTTGCCGGACAGCTTCTCCGGCTCGTCCAGCAACGCGCGCGCGGCCTTCTTCGCGGCCTCGACGTCGGGCTGGTCGAACGGGTTGATCCCGATCAGCCGGCCGGCGAGCGCGGTCGCGAACTCCCACAACAGGAACTGCGCGCCGAGCGGGCCGGTCACCGAGATCTTCGCGGCACCCTCCGGGTGCCCGACGGCGACCGGGGTCGCGTCGGACTTCGCGTCGGCGAAGCCGGGGGCCTCGGGGCCCTCGACGGCCACCGGCAGCAGGCCGGTGCCCAGCTTGCCGGTCGACTCCGCGATCAGCTGCTCGGCCCAGTCCGGGAAACCCTTGATGCCCGAACCGGTGTCCGCCAGCACGACCTTCTCGGCGCCACCCTCGTGGGCGGCGGCCCAGGCGGCCGCGAGCTTGATCGCCGGGTTGTCGGCCGAGTCGGTGCCGAGCACCGCGGCCACCGCGGCGGCCTGGTCCAGCAGGCGCGCGATGTCCGCGCCCGCGAGGCCGGCCGGCACGAGGCCGAACGCGGTCAGCGCCGAGTAGCGGCCGCCGACGTGCGGGTCGGCCAGGAAGGTCTTGCGGTAACCCTCCTTTTCGGACAGCTCCGAGAACGGCGAGCCCGGGTCGGTCACGACCACGATCCGCCGCGCCGCGTCGATCCCCGCGTCGGTGAAGGCCTTCGCGAAGATGCGCCGGTGGCTGTCGGTCTCCACGGTGCCGCCCGACTTCGACGACACCACGATCACCGTGCGCTCGAGGTCGCCCGCGAGCGCGTCGGCGACCTGGCCCGCGTCGGTCGTGTCGAGCACGGTCAGCGCGACACCCTCGGTGGCGGCGATGACCTCCGGCGCGAGCGACGAGCCGCCCATGCCGGCGAGCACCACGCGGTCCACGCCCTCGGATTGCAGTTCCGTGCGCAGCGCCTCGATCTCACCGATCAACGGCCGCGACGACTTGTGCAGCGACGTCCACGAGAGCCGGATCGACGCCTCGGACTCGGCGTCCGGGCCCCACAGCGTCGCGTCCTGCGCGGCGAGCTTCGACGCGGCCTGGTCGGCGACGAGGCGCTCGACCAACGGCGCCGCCTTGCCTGCCAGTTCGGCGTCGACGAGCTCGACGCCGGTTTCGTCCCCTGTCATGGTCTGGCTTCAGCCCTTCGCCTTGTTCAGCTGGCCGGTCACGGTCTCGAGCAGCTCCTGCCACGACTTCTCGAACTTCTCGACGCCCTCGGTCTCGAGGACCACGAACACGTCCGGCACGTCGATGCCGGCCGCGCTCAGCTTGTCGAACACGCCCCGCGCCTCGTCGCCGCGGCCGGTCACCGTGTCACCGGTGAGCTCGGCGTGGTCGGCCACCGCGTCCATGGTCTTCTCCGGCATCGTGTTCACGACGTTGCGGACCACGAGCTGGTCGACGTAGCGGGTGTCGGAGTACGCCGGGTCCTTGACGCCGGTCGAGGCCCACAGCGGACGCTGCGCGTTGGCGCCGGCGGCGGCCAGCGCCTTCCAGCGGTCGCTCGCGAAGAGCTCCTCGAACTTGGCGTAGGCGAGGCGGGTGTTGGCGATGCCCGCCTCGCCGAGCAGCGCCTTGGCCTCGTCGGTGCCGATCTTGTTCAGGCGCTTGTCGACCTCGGTGTCCACACGGGACACGAAGAACGACGCGACCGAGTGGATGCCCTTGAGGTCGTGGCCGTTGGCCTTCGCCTGCTCCAGGCCGGCGAAGTAGGCGTCGATGACCTGCGCGTAGCGCTCGACGGAGAAGATCAGCGTCACGTTGATGCTGATGCCCTCGGCCAGCGCCGCGGTGATGGCGGGCAGGCCCTCGTCGGTGGCCGGGATCTTGACCATCAGGTTCGGCCGGTCCACGGCCTTCCACAGGTCCTTGGCCTCGGCGATCGTCTTGTCGGTGTCGCGCGCCAGGCGCGGGTCGACCTCGATGGAGACGCGGCCGTCGGTGCCGTTCGTGGCGTTGTAGACGTCGCGGAACAGGTCGGCGGCGTTGCGCACGTCGCTGGTCGTCAGCTCGCGGACGGTGGCGTCGAGGTCCGCGCCGCGCTCGGCCAGTTCCTTGACCTGCGCGTCGTACGCCGCGCCGTTGGACAGCGCGTTGGCGAAGATCGTCGGGTTGGTCGTGACACCCACGACGTGCTTGTCACGGATGAGGTCGGCGAGGTTGCCGGTGCTGAGGCGCTCGCGGGAGAGGTCGTCCAGCCAGATGGAGACGCCCGCCTCCGAAAGCTGCGCGAGCCGATCAGTGTTGCTCATGACTCTTTTCCGTCCCTTCGGGAGATTCAGTTCTTGGTGTTGGCGATCGAGCGACGGGCGGCCTCGACGACGTGCTCCGGGGTGAACCCGAACTCACGGAACAGTGTGGCGGCGTCGGCCGAAGCACCGAAGTGCTCGATCGAAACGTTCACCCCCGCGTCACCGGTGAAGCGGTGCCACGACTGCGCGATCCCGGCCTCGACGGACACGCGCGCCTTCACGGCCGGCGGCAGCACCGCGTCGCGGTAGGACTGCTCCTGCGCGTCGAACCACTCGACGCACGGCATCGACACGACGCGGGTCGGCACGCCGTCGGCCTCGAGGGTCTTGCGGGCCGCGACGGCCAGCTGGACCTCGGAACCGGTGGCCATCAGCACGACCTCGGGGGTGCCGTTGGACGCTTCTTCGAGCACGTAGCCGCCGCGCTTCACGCCTTCGGCGCTGGTGCCCTCGAGCACCGGCACGTTCTGGCGGGTGAGCGCGACACCCGACGGGTGGTGGACGTCCTCCAGCACGGCCTTCCACGCGTACGCGGTCTCGTTGGCGTCCGCGGGGCGGACGACGTTGAGGCCCGGGATCGCGCGCAGCGCGGAGAGCTGCTCGATCGGCTGGTGCGTCGGGCCGTCTTCGCCGAGGCCGATGGAGTCGTGCGTCCACACGTACAGCGTGGGCAGGCCCATCAGCGCCGCGAGCCGGACCGGCGGGCGCATGTAGTCGGAGAAGATGAGGAACGTCGCGCCGTACGGGCGGGTGCCGCCGTGCAGGGCGATGCCGTTGAGGATCGAGCCCATGGCGTGCTCGCGGATGCCGAAGTGCAGCGTCCGGCCGTACGGGTTCGTCTTCCACGCGGACGTGGTGGCCTTCTCCGGGCCGAACGAGTCGGCGCCCTTCATCGTGGTGTTGTTGCTCTCCGCCAGGTCGGCGGAGCCGCCCCACAGCTCGGGCAGCGGGTCGCGCAGCGCGTTGAGGACCTCGCCGGAGGCCTTGCGGGTCGCGATGCCCTTGGGGTCCGGGTCCCAGTGCGGCAGGTTGTCGGCGAAGCCCTCGGGCAGCGTGCGGGTGGCGAGCCGGTCGGCCAGCGCCTTGCGCTCCGGGTTCGCCGCGGCCCACGCGTCGTAGCGCTCCTGCCAGGCGGCGTGCTCCTGCTTGCCGCGCTCGAGCGCCTTGCGGGTGTGGGAGATGACCTCGTCGTCGACCTGGAAGGTGCGCTCGACGTCGAAGTCGAGGATCTCCTTGACGGCCTTGATCTCGTCGGCGCCGAGCGCGGCGCCGTGGGCCTTGCCGGTGTTCATCTTCGTGGGCGCCGGGTAGCCGATGATCGTCCGCAGCGCGATGAACGACGGGCGCCCGGTCTCCGCCTTGGCGGCCTTGATGGCCTCCTCGATCGCGGTGACGTTCTCGCCGCCGTCGACGACCTGCACGTGCCAGCCGTAGGCCTCGTAGCGCTTGACCGTGTCCTCGGACAGCGCGATGTTCGTGTCGTCCTCGATGGAGATCTTGTTGTCGTCCCAGAAGAGGATGAGGTTGCCCAGCTCCTGACGGCCCGCGATCGACGAGGCCTCGGAGGTCACCCCCTCTTCGATGTCGCCGTCGGAGGCGATCGCGAAAATGTGGTGGTCGTAGATGCTCTCGCCGGGCGCGGCGTCGGGGTCGAGCAGACCGCGCTCGCGACGGGCGGCCATCGCCATGCCGACCGCGTTGGCCAGGCCCTGCCCCAGCGGGCCGGTGGTGGTCTCGACGCCCTTGGTGTGGCCGTACTCCGGGTGGCCCGGGGTCAGCGAGCCCCACGTGCGCAGCTGCTTGAGGTCCTCGAGCTCGAGGCCGTAGCCGGCGAGGTACAGCTGGATGTAGAGGGTGAGGCTGGAGTGCCCCGCCGAGAGCACGAAGCGGTCGCGACCGCGCCAGTGCGGGTCGGCCGGGTCGTGGCGCATGGTCCGCTGGAACAGCGTGTAGGCGAGCGGGGCGAGGCTCATCGCGGTGCCCGGGTGACCGCTGCCGACCTTCTCGACGGCGTCCGCGGCGAGGACCCGGACGGTGTCGACGGCGCGGGAGTCGGTCCCGGTCCAGTCGGCGGGCACGTCACGCCGGAGCAAAGGGTTGTTCTCGCTGGTAGAGGCGGTTTCGGACACTGAACTCGAACTCCCCGTCCTGAGGTTGTCGCTTGCTTTCCGTCGTGGTGTAGCCGGTGCGCACTGCCAGTAATCTCAATCGATCCCGAAGGGACGATATTCCTGCTGGGAGCACTGCGCCGGGGTACCACGCGGCCCGTCCGCGACAGCCTAGTGCGTGGGGTGTGCTCCGGGCAGCCGCGACAGCCGCGCCCGTCCCAACCGGGCAGGTGATCCCGCCCATGCGGGTCGCTTGCGGTCCGCCGCTGGTCACGGACCGTGCAAAAGGGACGATCGAGGGGACCGACCGGACTCGTCGGACACCGCGAACGGTCCTTCCGGACACACCGTGCGCCGCCGTCGTCGTCGCGAGTGAACCCGGTGGCGTGACGCAGAAGACAGGCGTGGCGTGTCGAGGACCCTCGATCACGCAGGCGGATTCGCCACGTCTAACATCGAAGGTGGGCCTGGTCCGGGAGCTTCACCAGTTCCATCGCGGTCTTCCGGATCGTCGCCCGGCCCCGAACTGACCTTGGGAGTGAAATGTCGTTGGTGAACGCTGCGCACGGACGCAGTGAGAACACCAGCGCCGAACACCCGACCGGTGAACGACCGCGTGGTGCCCGGCGAATCAGTGCCCGGCGAACCGTCCGCCAGGTTGTGGGTGCCTACGCCGCGCTCGCGAAGCCGAGGGTGATCGAGCTCCTCCTCGTCACCACGATCCCGGCGATGTTCCTGGCCGGGCGCGAGATCCCGTCGCCGTGGCTCGTGCTCGCCACGCTCGTGGGCGGCACGATGGCCGCCGGCAGCGCCAACGCGCTCAACTGCGTGATCGACGCGGACATCGACAAGGTGATGAACCGCACCAAGAAGCGCCCGCTGGTGAAGGACTCGGTGCCGCGGCGCAACGCGCTGATCTTCGGCCTCGTCCTCGGCGTCGCTTCGTTCGCGGTCCTGTATTTCACCGTGAACCTGCTCTCGGCGATCCTCGCGATCGCGACGATTCTCTTCTACATCTTCGTCTACACCCTGGGCCTCAAGCGGCGCACGTCGCAGAACGTGGTGTGGGGCGGCGCCGCCGGCTGCATGCCGGTGGTCATCGGCTGGGCCGCCGTGTCCGGCACCGTGCAGTGGCCCGCGTTCGTCATGTTCGGCGTCATCTTCTTCTGGACGCCCCCGCACACGTGGGCCCTGGGCATGAAATACCGCGACGACTACGAGCGCGCGGGCGTCCCGATGCTCCCCGTCGTGGCGACCCCGCAGCACGTCGCCAAGCAGATCGTCATCTACTCGTGGGTGATGGTCGCCTGGACCCTCCTGCTGCTGCCGGTCACGAGCTGGCTGTACGCCACCTTCGCCGTCCTCGCCGGCGCCTGGTTCCTCTTCTACGCCCACCGCCTCCAGGCCGCGGTCCGCCGCGGCGAAGAGACGAAGCCGATGTCGCTGTTCCACCGCTCGAACACGTACCTGATGATCGTGTTCGTCGCGCTGGCCGTGGACTCGGCGATCGGGTTGCCGACGCTCGGCTTGCCGTTCTGATTTGCTGACCAGCAGCGCCGCCGTGGCTTTCCGCCCGGCGGCGTTTTGGTGTGCGGATCAGGCCGCGCGGCTCTTCCACCGGCTCTGCGACAGCTGAGCCGCGCTCGGGAATGGCGTAGTCTGGTTGGCCGTTGTGCTTTTCCGGCTGTCCGCCGCCTTTCCCCGATGCGAAAGCAGGATCACTCTTGTCCGTGTTCCCGGACCGGGAAGCAGACCGCGCCCTCGAGGACGGTACGCCCGAGTACGCCGCCGAGCTGGCGCGTGAGCAGGCGTATGTCACGACGCTCTACGCGAAGCTCGACGCCGAGCGGGCCGAGGCCCAGCGGCGCCTCGACACCACGCTGCGGCAGGCCGGCGGTACCCCGCAGGCGCGCACCGAGCGGGATGTCGCCACCACGCTGTACTCCGACCGGCTGGCGCAGCTCGGATCGGTGGAGCAGGGGCTGTGCTTCGGCCGGCTCGACTTCGT
This sequence comes from Amycolatopsis sp. 2-15, assembly GCF_030285625.1. Classification (NCBI taxonomy): domain Bacteria; kingdom Bacillati; phylum Actinomycetota; class Actinomycetes; order Pseudonocardiales; family Pseudonocardiaceae; genus Amycolatopsis; species Amycolatopsis carbonis. Next base: position 8,700,381 of record NZ_CP127294.1, on the reverse strand, counting down.
GCCCGAGAGCGCCGAAGAAACGACCTACATCGGCCGCCTCGGGTTGTTCGAGGAGGACGACGACTACAAGCCGCTGCTGGTGGACTGGCGGGCGCCGGTCGCGCGGCCGTTCTACCTCGCCACGGCCGCCTCGCCGGACGGCGTGCGCCGGCGGCGGCACCTGCGGTCGCTGAGCCGGAAGGTGACGGGGTTCGACGACGAGATCCTCGACCTGTCCGCCGCCGACCAGGGACAGGACCTCGGGCTCGCGGGCGAGGCGGCGCTGCTGGCCGCGCTGGAACGCCGGCGCACGGGCGAGATGAGCGACATCGTCGCCACGATCCAGGCCGAGCAGGACCGGATCATCCGCGCGCCGCTCGGCGGGGTGATGGTGGTGCAGGGCGCGCCGGGCACGGGCAAGACGGCCGTCGCGCTGCATCGCGCCGCGTACCTGCTTTACACGCACCGCCAGCAGCTCACCACGCGTGGCGTGCTCGTGGTCGGGCCCAACAGCACGTTCCTGCGCTACATCGGCCAGGTTCTCCCGTCGCTGGGCGAGACCGGCGTGCTCCTCGCCACGATCGGGCAGCTCTACCCAGGCCTCGACGCCGAGGGCGTCGAGGCGCCGGAAGCCGCGGAGGTCAAGGGGCGCCTGGTGATGGCCGACGTGCTCGCCAACGCCGTGCGCGACCGCCAGCGCGTGCCCGAGCCCGTGGTGGAGATCGAGCACGAGCGGGAGATCCTCAAGCTCGACCGCAAGACCTGCGTCGAGGCCCGTACCCGCGCCCGCCGCTCGCGCCGGCCCCACAACCTCGCGCGCCGCCTGTTCGTGTCCGACGTGCTCGACGCGCTCACCCGCCAGGCCGCCCGCAAGCTGGGGGAGGACCTGCTCGACGCGAAGGACGTGCAGGACATCCGCGCCGAGCTCGCCGCCAGCCCCGCCGTGGCCGCCGCCGTGAACGAGCTGTGGCCGAAACTGACGCCGGAAGGCCTGCTCGACGACCTGTTCGCCGAGCGCGAACGCCTCGATCGCGCGGCCGGTAAGCTGCTGTCCGAGGCCGATCGCGCGCACCTGGAGAGCGGCCGCGACGCAAAGTGGACCCCCGCCGACGTGCCGCTGCTCGACGAGCTGGCCGAGCTGCTCGGCGAGGACGACAGTGAGGAGCGCGCCGAGCGCCGCCGCCGCGACCGCGTGCAGCGCGCGTACGCCGAGGGCGTGCTCCACATCCTGGAGCAGGACGAGGAGATCCAGGACGAGGAGATCCTGCGGGTGTCCGACGTCCTCGACGCCGAGCTGTTCGCCGAACGCCAGCAGGAGCGCAGCGAGCTGACCGCGGCCCAGCGCGCCGCGCAGGACCGCACGTGGACGTTCGGCCACGTGATCGTGGATGAGGCCCAGGAACTGTCCGCCATGGACTGGCGGCTGCTCATGCGCCGCTCGCCCAACCGCTCGATGACGCTCGTCGGCGACGTCGCGCAGACCGGCGCGGCCGGGGGAGCGCGCACGTGGGACGAGGTCCTCTCGCCCTACGTCGCCGACCGCTGGCGCCTGGAGCAGCTCACCGTGAACTACCGCACCCCGGCCGAGATCATGGCCGTGGCCGCGCGCGTGCTGGCCGAGCTCGACGTGAACCTGGCGGCTCCGGCGTCGGTCCGCGAGACGGGCGTGGCGCCGTGGTCGAAGGCGACGCGCGACCTCGACGCCGATCTGCCGGGCCTCGTCGAGCAGGAGCTGTCCGCAGTGGACGGTGGCACCGTGGCCGTGCTCACACCGGTGGCCCGGCTCGCGGCCGTGGAAGCGGTGCTGACACCCGACGAACGCATGAGCGTGCTCACGGTCGAACGCGCCAAGGGCCTCGAGTTCGACGCCGTTCTGCTGGTCGCGCCGGACGAGGTCGTCGCGGCATCACCGCGCGGGCTCAACGACCTGTACGTGGCCCTCACGCGCGCGACCCAGCGGCTCGGCGTGGTCCAGACCGGTGACGCCGTGCCGGCGCTCGCCGGGCTTGGTTAGGGTTTCCGGCATGCAGAGAATCGGCAAGATCGCCTCCGTGGGCGCCGTGGCCGTGGCCGCGGCGTTCAGCCTGTCCGCCTGTGGCGGCGACGACACGGCGACCGGCGCGGTGGCCCAGCAGCCGTCCGCTCCCGCCGCGCCCTCCAGCTTGGTCGCCCCGGCGGGTGCCGCGAGCAAGGGCCGCGAGTGCACCGCGGACGACATCAAGACCACCGGGACCTTCGGTCAGGCGCCGACGATCACCATCCCGGACGACTGCGATCCGCCGAAGAAGCTGATCACGAAGGACCTGGTCCCGGGCACCGGCAACGGCGCCAAGGCCGGCCAGGAACTGTCGATGAACTACACGCTGATCACCTGGTCGGACAAGAAGAAGCTCGACAGCTCCTTCGACCGCGGTGAGCCGTTCGACGTGCACCTCGGCGCAGGCGAGGTCATCCCCGGCTGGGACCAGGGCCTCGTCGGCATCAAGCAGGGCGGCCGCCGGCTGCTGATCATCCCGCCCGACCTCGGCTACGGCCAGGGCGGCAACGGCATCGCGCCAAACGAGACCCTCGTTTTCGTCACTGACGCCGTCGCGGTCCCGAACGACAAAAGCTGACCTTTCGCGAGCCACCCGCGCCCGTCATGCCGTCGAAGCGCCCCAATGTGGCGTTCGGTGCGCTCAACGCACCGAACGCCACATTGGGTGCGCCCAACGCAACCAACGCCACATTGGGGTGGGCGGGGCCACTGGCTGTGCGGCACGGCCGGGGTGCGGCAGCGTCAGTGGCTGAGCGTCACGGGATGAGGATCAGCTTCCCGGTCGTCCGGCGGCCCTGCAGGTCTTCGTGGGCCTTGCGGGCGTCGGCCAGCGGGTAGCGGCCGCCGATGCGGACGTCGAGCGAACCGTCGCTCACGGCGGCGAACAGCTCGTCCGCGCGCCAGTCGAGCTCCTCGCGCGTGCGGACGTAGTGGCCGGACGTCGGGCGCGTCAGGAACAGCGAGCCGCCCGAGTTGAGGCGCTGCGGGTCGATCGGCGGCACCGGGCCGCTGGCCGCGCCGAACAGCGCGAGCATGCCGCGGATCCGCAGGCTGGCGAGACTGCCGTCGACGGTGTCCTTGCCGACGCCGTCGTAGACCACGTGCACGCCCTCGCCGTCGGTCAGCTCGCGCGTGACCTTGGCGAAGTCCTCCCGGTCATAGCGGATCACGTGGTCGGCGCCGGCCCCGCGGGCCAGCTCGGCCTTCGCCTCGGTGGACACCGTGCCGAACACGCGGGCGCCCCGCGCCTTCGCCAGCTGCACCAGCAGCAGGCCGACGCCGCCGGCCGCGGCGTGCACCAGCACGTCGTCGCCCGGCTTGACCTCGTACGTCGAGCGGACGAGGTAGTGGGCGGTGACGCCCTGCAGCATCAGGGCGGCGGCGACCTCGTCGGACACGCCGGCGGGCACCTTCACGGCAGCGGCCGCGGGCAGGACCTTGCGCGCCGCGTAGCTGCCCAGCGAGCCCATCCAGGCCACGCGGTCACCCGGGGCGAACGCCGTCACGCCCTCCCCGACCTCGGCCACGGTGCCCGCGCCCTCCAGACCGAGCACGAACGGCAGGTCGATCGGGTAGATGCCCTGGCGCTGGTAGGTGTCGATGTAGTTGACGCCGGCCGCGGCCACGTCCACCAGCAGCTCACCGGCACCGGGCGAGCCGACCTCGACCTCGGTGACCTCCAGTACCTCGGGACCACCGGTCGTCCTGACCTGCACAGCGGACGGCATGTTTCCTCCTCGCGTCGGGTTCGGCTCTCACCAGTGCCAACTATGGCCGACGCCACGCTTGTTCCGCGTCACCGGGTGAGACCGGTTAAGCTCGCCGACGTGGCTGAGGAGACCGAGCAGACGCCCCCCGCACCGACCGGCCGGCAGCTGGCCGCCGCCCGTGACTTCGTGGCGCGGCACGGGAAACCATCGCGCGCGGTGGTCGAGAACATCGGCCGGATCGGCGCCCGCGTGGTGCTCGTGGGAGCCGACGGCGCCCTCGGCGACGTGATCGTGCCGGCGCCGGAGACGGGCACGGCGCTCGTCGAGGCGGTCGAGGACCTCGAACCGGCCGAATGGGACAGCGAGACCGTGAAGGCGACCAAGATCGGCGCGGCCCACCGCCGCAAGATGGCCGGCCCGCGAGCCGGCCGGTGAACCGCGAAGCGATTTTCGTCGCCTGCGCGCAGATGCCGGAAGGCGACGGCGACGACACCGCCGCCGCGGCCGCCCTCGATGACCTGGGCTTCAGCGTCCGCTGGGCCGTCTGGGACGACCCGGCCGCCGACTTTTCGGCCGCCGACCTCGTGGTGCTGCGCGCGACCTGGGACTACCCCGAGCGCCGCGCCGAGTTCCTCGACTGGTGCGAGACCGTGCCGACGCTGGCCAACGCCGCCGCCGTGCGCTGGAACACCGACAAGGCCTACCTCGTCGAGCTGCTCGACGCGGGCGTGCCCACGGTGCCGACCACGCTCGTCGAACCGGGCGAACAGGCCAAGTGGCCGAAGGTGCCGTTCGTGGTGAAGCCCTCGGTCGGCGCGGGTTCGCGTGGTGCCGCTCGCTTCGAGGCCGACGCCGCCGGTGCGGCCGAGCACCTGCGCACGCTGCACGCCGACGGCCGCACCGCCGTGATCCAGCCGTACCAGTCCAGTGTGGACACCCAGGGCGAGATCGCGCTGGTGTACTTCGGCGGCGTTTATTCGCACGCCTTCACGAAAGCGGCGATGCTCGGTCGGCACCGACCCGTCGGGCCTGTTCCTCACGGAGAAGCTCGCCCCGGCCGTCCCGGCGTCCGGCGTGCGCGCCGTCGCGGAGGACGCCCTGGACGCCGCGTGCTCGCTCATGGGCATCCTGCGCGCCGAATTGCTCTACGCCCGCGTGGACATCGTGCGCGGCGAGGACGGGCACCCGCTGGTGCTGGAGCTGGAGCTGGCCGAACCGTCGCTGGGCTTCCGCAACGCCGACGCGGGGGCCCCGTTGAGGTTCGCGTCGGCGGTGCGGCAGCAGCTCGCCTAGTTCTTCAAGTGGCAGTTACTTCAAGCCCGAGGACGCCAGTCCGTCGATCACCCGGCGCTGCAGCAGGATGAACAGGATCAGGATCGGCGCCATCGCCAGCAGGCTGGCGGCCATCAGCACGGGGTAGTTCACCGTCACGTCGCCGGCCAGGGTGGCCAGCGCGGCCGACAGTGGCATCTGCGTGGCGCGCGTGGACACCACGAGCGGCCAGAGCAGTTCGTTCCACGACCACAGCACCGCCGAGATCGCGAGCACGCTGATGCTCGGGCGCACCACCGGCAGCAGCACGCTCCAGAACGTCCGCAACGGCCCGCTGCCGTCGATGCGCGCTGCCTCCTCCAGCTCCGCCGGGAGGTTGAGGAAGGCCGTGCGCATCAGGAAGGTGCCGTACGCGCTGAACAGCCCAGGCGCGACGATGCCGGCCAGGGTGTTGAGCCAGCCTAGGTTCTGCACGATCTGGTACTGCGAGATCAGGTACGCCTGCGAGGGCACCAGCAGGATCGACAGCACGAGCCCCAGCAGCACCGCCCGGCCACGGAAGCGCATGCGCGCGAACGCGTAGCCGGCCAGCGTGCACAGCACGATCTGGGCGAGCGTGCGGATCACCGTGATGAGCACCGAGGTCCACAGCTGCGACAGGAACGGCAGCCGCTGGAACACCGCCGCGTAGTTCTGCCACTGCAGGTGTTCGGGCCAGAAGGTGGGGGTGACGCTCTGCACCTCTGCGTTGGTGGACAACGACATCACGATCTGCCACAGGAACGGGAAGGCCATGATCAGCCCGCCCACCCCGAGGACGAGGTGGATCAGGGCGTGGGACTGCCGGCGTCGGGCTCTAGGCATTTCCGGCCCACCTCCGTTGCAAGCGGAACTGCAGGAGCGTGACGAGACCGATGAGCACGAAGATGACCATCGCGATCGCCGCGGCGAAACCCTTGTCGTTCTCGACGAAACCCGCGCTGTAGAAGTAGTAGACGAGCGACATCGTCTTCGGCAGCACCGCGTTGTGGTTGCCCAGCAACGCGTACAGCAGGTCGAAGAGCTGGAAGCTCGCGATGGTGGTCACCACGACCACGAAGAACACGCTGGGCGCCAGCAGCGGCAGCGTGATCGAGCGGAACTGGCGGAAGCGGCTCGCGCCGTCGAGCTCGGCGGCCTCGTACAGCTCCGGCGGGATGTTCTTCAGGCCCGCGGCGAGCACGATCATCGAAAAGCCCAGCGAGGACCACAGGCCCACCACGGACACCGCGGCGAGCGCGAAGCCCGGCGTGTTGACCCACGACGGGCCGGGGATCCCGAACAGCGACAGCGCCCAGTTGAGGATGCCGTAGTCGCCGTTGAAGATCATGCGCCACACCAGCGCCACGGCGGCGGGCATCGCCACGTAGGGCAGGAAGAACAGCACGCGGTAGAACTGCGCGAACCGCAGGCCCGGGGTGTTGAGCAGGCTCGCGAGCCAGGCCGCGATCGGCACGCCGAGCAACACCACCGCCGTGTAGATCAGGGTGTTCAGCAGCGACCGGTACAGCTGCGGGTCGGTGAACAGCCGGCCGTAGTTGTCCAGCCCGGACCACTTGAAGCCGCCGAACACGCCCCAGGTGGTGAACGAGTAGAACGCCGTCTGCAAGATCGGCCAGATGTAGAAGACTCCCACCCCGGCCAGCAGCGGCAGCACGAACGCCCAAGGCCACAGGCCATCCCCGCGCCGGACGCCGCGCCGCGCCCGCCGGGTGGCGGGAGCGGCGGGCGCCGGAGCGGACTCGGAGACGTCGGCGGGCACGGCACTCATTCCTTGGCCAGGTCCGCGTTCATCTGCGACGCCAGGTCTTTCAGTGCGCCGTCGACGGATTTGGTGCCGTCGAAGGCGTCGGGCAGCAGGTTGGTCTCCAGCGTGTTCCACACGGCGGTGTTCTTCGAGACCGGCAGCGGCTTCGCGTAGGAGACCTCGTCGAGGAACAGCTGCAGGTCGACACCCGGCATGGACTTCGCGAACGCGTCCTGCGTGCCGTTGTAGGCGGGGATCACCGCGCCGAGGTCACCCTGCTGCTGCTGGGCTTCCTTGCTCGCGAGGAACACCTGGAGTGCTTGCGCGGCCTGCTTGTTCGGGCTGCTCGCGGCGACCACATTGGACAGCCCGTGGATCACGGTCGCCTGCTGGTCGCCCTTGGGCACGGGCAGCACGGCGATGTCCTTGGCGACGGGCGCGGCGGCCACCTCGCTGCGGGCCCAGCTACCGCCCTGGTACATCGCCGACTTGCCGGAGACGAACCACTGGTCGCCGGTGGTGTCGGTGAGCTGCTTGATCGTGGGCATGGCTTTGGACTTCACGAGGTCGGTCCAGAACTGGATGCCCTTCGCGGTGGCGGGGCTGTCGTACCCCGACTTCTTGCCGTCGGGTGAGATCACCGAGCCGCCGGCCTGGAAGATCGTGTTGTAGTAGGTGCTTTGGCCGCTGTCCATGCCGGCGGTGATGCCGTAGACGCCCTGGCTCGCGAGCTTCTGGGAGATCTGCGTGGCGGTGGAATGCAGGTCGGCCCACGTCCAGTCCTTGTTGGGGATCGGCACGCCGGCCTGGGCGAACAGCGCCTTGTTGATCCAGACGCCGATGGTGTCGAAGTCCTTGGGCACGCCGTACTGCACACCGTCCAATGTGTACAGTTGGTCCAGCGACTGCGGGTAGTTCTTCGGGTCGATCGCGCCGGCCTTGACCTCGCCGGTGATGGGCTCGATCTTGCCGTTGCTCGCGTAGAGCTGGAAGTTGGGGCCGTTCATCCAGAACACGTCGGGCAGGCTGTCGCTGGAGGCCTCGGTCTGCAGCTTGGTGAAGTAGTTCGTGTACGGGGTGACGTCCACGTTCACCTTGACGTTCGGATACTTCTTGTTGAACTCGGCGAGGTTGGCGTTGATCGCCTTGACCTGGGTCTGGTCCCAGACCGCGTAGGTCAGGTTCGCCGAGATGTTCGCGTCGGGCGGGCTGTACGGGGTGTCCGAATCGGACGCCGTGGACGCACCCGTGGACGAGCACGCGGCGAGCGTGGCGGCGGCGGCCACCGTCCCGGCCACGGCGGCCAGGGCTCGGCGGGGGAATGAGGCCATCGGGGTTCCTTTCAGCGGGCGAGGGAAGATCAGCAGGTCAGCGGGTAACGGCAGGAAAGTGGGCGCGCACGGCGGCGGCCAGCTCGGGCACGTCGAGGGGGACCGAGCCGGTGCGCAGCGACTGGGTGGCGAGCGCGCCGGCGGCCACGGCCTCGCGGGCGGCGACCGGCGAGAGCGTCGGCGTCTCGCCGTCGATCACGTAACGCAGGAACTCGGTCATCGTGAGCAGGTCGGCGTCGGCGTGGCCTTCCTCGACGCCCGAGATCGGGTACTCGCGGTCGCCGTCGGCCGACCAGCCGCGGCGGTGGTTCCACACCTTCACCACGCCGCCGCCGGTGTCGCCGAAGTTCTCGGCGCGGCCCTCGGTGCCGATCACGGTGTAGTTGCGCCAGTAGTCCGGGGTGAAGTGGCACTGCTCGTAGCTGGCGAGCACGCCGTTGTCGAGGGTCATGAGCACCATGGAGACGTCCTCGACGTCGACCACCTCGTTGAGGCCGGTCTGGGTGGCCGGGGGCCAGTTGTCGAAGGAGAACCAGTCCTGCATCAGCTCGTTCTCGTGGCCGCCACGGTCGGTGATGTCGCCGTAGACCGCGAGCCGGCCCATGCCGACCACGCGGCGGGTGTAGCCACCGGCGAGCATGTGGATCACGTCGAGGTCGTGGCTGGCCTTCTGCAGCAGCAGGGAGTTGACCTTGCTGCGGTCGGCGTGCCAGTCCTTGAAGTAGTAGTCGCCGCCCTTGCCGACGAAGTGGCGGCACCACACGGTTTTGACCTCGCCGATCTCGCCGCGGGCGACGACTTCGCGCAGCGCGCGGGCCACGCCCGAGTGCCGGAAGTTGTGTCCGATGTAGAGCGGTGTGTTCGACTCCTGCGCGGCGGCCAGCACGGCGTCGGCGTCTTCGAGCGTGATCGCGAGCGGCTTCTCGAGGTAGACGGCGATGCCCGCGCGCAGCAGGTCGACGGCGATCTCGGCGTGGGTCCAGTCAGGCGCGGTCACGATCGCGGCGTCGACGAGTTTGCGGTCGATCAGGTCCGTGTGCTGCTCCACGACGTCGATCTCGCCGAACAGCTCACGAGCCCGGGCGCGGCCGGCCTCGGTCGGGTCCGCCGCGGCCACCACGGTCGCGGCCAGCCCGGACTCGGCGATATGCCGGGCGATGACGGCCCGCTGGCCGACCCCCACCACACCCACGCGGACAGCTTCGCCGTTTCCCACCAGGTCACCTCACCTCTGCGTGATATTGATCTGTATGATGGCAAACCAATCACTAATGCACAACACGCGATGACAAGTCTGCTCAGACGCGTGCGCGAACCGTTACGCGGGCCGTGTCCGGTCCGGGGTCGGCTCGGGATCGACTCGGGTCAGCTCGCGACCACGAGCTCGACCGACGCGGCGGCCAGCTCGGCGGCGAACGAAGCGGGCACTTCGGCGTCCGTGACCAGCACGTCGATCTCCGCGAGACGGCAGATGCGGGCGAAGGTGGACTTCATCAGCTTCGTGGCGTCGGCGACCACGATCACGCGCCGCGCGACCTGGCTGAAATGCCGGCTGACCTCGGCTTCTCCCTCGTGCAGCGTGGTGGCGCCGTACTGCCCGCTCAGCCCGTCGACGCCGAGGATCACGGTGTCGAGGGCGAACGCCGCGAGCGCGTTGGACACGAGCGAGCCGACCAGCTCGTAGGACTGGCGCCGGGCGACGCCGCCGGTGACCACGATCTTCACGTGAGCGCGCACCGACAGCTCGTAACCGATGTTCAAGGCGTTGGTGACGATGGTCAGGCCGGTCTCGCCGTCGGCGCGGATGAACCGCTCGCTCTTGCCGAGCGCCCGGGCGACCTCCGTGGTCGTGGTGCCGCCGTTGACCCCCACCGTCTCGCCGGGCCGGACCAGCTCGGCGGCGGTGCGGGCGATCGCGGTCTTGGCCTCGGCCTGGCGCGCGATCTTGTACTGGAGCGGCAGTTCGTAGCCCGCGCCGAGGGCCGCCGCGCCGCCGTGCGTGCGGGTGATCAGGCGCTGGTCGGCGAGGATCGAGAGGTCGCGGCGCGCGGTGGCGGGGGAGATGCCGAGCGTTTCGCCGATCTCCGTGATCGTCACGTTCCCTCGTTCGCTCACCAGCTCGAGCAGGGCGTTGAGGCGTTGCTGGGGTGTCATCGGGCGGCTCGCGTTCGAGGTCGAGGGGCAGGATCGATTCATCCTAGAGGTCATCTCCACTGAGCCGGATGATTGAAGATGACGTATATCGCTCACTCCAATCAAGAATGATCGTCTATGCTCACGTCTGCGATCACGTCGATCGCCCTCGGATCGAAAGGTCTCCATGTCCGACTCCTTCGTGTCCCGTGAGCTGGCGTCCCAACCGCAGATGTGGCGTACGGCGGCCGAGCTGTTCCCCTCCGTCGCGAGCGCGCTGCCGCAGCCGGGGGAACGCGTCGCCGTCGTCGGGTGCGGCACCAGCTGGTTCATCGCCATGAGCTACGCCGTCGCGCGCGAGCAGCGCGGGCACGGCCTGACCGACGCGTTCGCCGGGTCCGAGTACCCGCGCGAGCGCCAGTACGACCGCGTGGTCGCGATCTCGCGCTCCGGCACCACAACCGAAATCGTGGACCTGCTCGGCGCGCTCGGCTCGCAGCGCACGGTGCTGATCACGGCCGTCGGCGACGCGCCGGCCGCCGCGGTGGCCGGCGAGGTCGTCGAACTTCCCTTCGCCGACGAGGAATCCGTGGTGCAGACGCGGTTCGCGACGACCACGCTCGCCCTGCTGCGCGCGGGACTCGGCGACGATGTCGAAGCGCTGGCGGCGCAGGCCGAGCAGGCGCTGCAGGTGCCGATCGCCGACCTGCTCGACGCCGAGCAGGTGAGCTTCATCGGCCGCGACGCCGCCGTGGGCCTCACCTTCGAAGCCGCGTTGAAGACCCGCGAGGCCGCGCAGTTCTGGGCGGAGTCGTACCCCGCCATGGACTACCGCCACGGCCCGATCGCGATCGCGCAGCCCGGCCGGCTCGTGTGGTCGCTCGGCGCGCCGCCCGAGGGCCTGGCCGACGACATCGCCCGCACCGGCGCGACGTTCGTCCACCACGACCTCGATCCGATGGCGGCTTTGGTTGTGGTGCAACGGTTCGCCGTCGCGCTGGCCGGGCGCCGCGGGCTCGACCCCGACCACCCGCGCTCGCTCACGCGCTCGGTCATCCTCACCTGATGGCGGTGCTGGGTGTCGACGTCGGCGGCACCACGGTCAAGGCGCGCGTCACCGGCGACGACGGCGCGGTGCTCGCGCAGTGGCGCGAACCCACGCCGACGGGCGACCCGCAGGCGCTGGCGGGGCTCGTGCGCCGCGCGACCGAGTGGTATCCGGTCGACGCGGTGGGCCTCGTCGTGCCCGGCATCGTCGACGAACGCGCGGGAGTGTGCCTGCAGGCCGTGAACCTCGGCTGGCGCGACGTTCCGGTGCGGGAGCTCGTTTCCGCTTCGGTGGACGTGCCGTTGGCGTTCGGGCAGGACGTCCGCGCCGGTGCGCTCGCCGAAGTCCGCACGGGCGCCGCGGCCGGATCCTCGGAGCCGGTGCTGTTCGCCGCCGTCGGGACGGGCCTGGCCGGCGCTCTGGTGGTGGACGGCCGGGTGCTCGACAGCCCGTGGGCCGGCGAGATCGGTCAGGTGCTCCTGTCCGGCGGCGGCCGGGTGGAGGAGATCGCCTCGGCCTCCGCCCTCGCCCGCCACGCCGGCGCGCCCGACGCCTTCACCGTCGCCGAACGCGTCCGCGGCGGCGACGGTGCCGCGCTGTCTGCTTGGCGCGAGTGCGTCCGCGTGCTCGCCGAGTCCATCGCCTGGACCACCGCCGCCGTCGGCTGCGCCACCGTCGTGGTCGGCGGCGGCCTGGCCGAGGCGGGCGCTCTGCTGCTCGACCCGCTCACCCACGAGGTCTCCGCGCGCCTCGGCATCCTCCGCGCCCCCTCCCTCGTCCGCGCCCACCACGGCGACGCGGCGGCCGTGATCGGCGCGACGTTGCTGGCGCAGGACTTGCTCGCCACGGGAGTGGCGCGATGATCGTCGTGGTCACGCCGAATCCGGCGGTGGACGTCACCTACCGCGTCGCTCGGCACGAGCGCGGCGAGACGAACCGCGTTCTCGAGGTCCAGCGGAGGCCCGGGGGTAAGGGGCTGAACGTCGCGCGGGTGCTGGCCGGGCTGGGGGTCGAGGTGCTGGCCTTGCTGCCGCTCGGTGGTGAGGCCGGGCGGTGGGTCGCGGGGGAACTGGCTGTGCCGCATGAAGTCTCGCCGTTGGCGGGGGAGACGCGGACGACGGTGACCGTCGTGGGGGAGGGGCATCCGACCGTCTACACCGAGCCCGGGCCGGAGACGAGCGAAGCCGAGTGGGCCGCGTTCGGGGAAGTGCTCGGGCGGCGGCTGGCGGATGCGGAGCTGCTGGTCGTCTCGGGGTCGTTGCCGCGTGGGGCGCGGGCGGGGCTGCTCGGAGACTGGGTGCGGGCGGCGCACGAGGCCGGTGCCCGGGTGCTCGCCGACGTTTCCGGGCCCGCGCTGCTGGAAGCGGCGGAGGCCGGGGCCGATGTGGTGAAGCCGAATCTCGCGGAGCTGCTCGAAGCGACGTCCACTGTGGCCGAAGAAGAAGGCGCCACCCGACTGAGGCGGCGAGGTGCCGGGCTGGTGGTCGTATCCCGTGGCGCCCGAGGAATCGCGGCGCACACACCCGAACAGGTCATCGAAATCCCCGCCATCCCCAACGTTGCCGGCAACCCCACCGGAGCGGGTGATGCCGCGACCGCCGGCCTCGCCCAGGCGCTCGTCGACGGCGTCCCCCTCGTCCAGGCGCTTCGCCGCGCCGCCGCGCTCGGGGCGGCGGCCGTGCTGCGCCCGGTGGCGGGCGAGGTCGACCTCGAGGCCTACCGACGTTTTCTCGAACCGAACGGAGAACCCGCATGATCACCCGCCCGGCTCTCGCCCGGATCCTCGCGTCGGCGCGTGAGCGCAACGCCGGGGTCGGCGCGTTCAACGTGATCCTGCTCGAACACGCCGAAGCCATCGCGAGCGGCGCCGAACAGGCCGGCGTGCCGGTAGTCCTGCAGATCAGTGAGAACTGCGTGCGCTACCACGGCGGGCTGGCGCCGATCGCGCTCGCGTCGCTGGAGATCGCCAAGCGGGCCAAGGTCGAAGTGCTCGTGCACCTGGACCACATCGAAGACCAGGACCTGGTGTGCGAAGGCGTCGAGCTCGGCGTGGACAGCGTGATGTACGACGGGTCCCGACTGCCCTACGACGAGAACGTGCGCACCACCCGCGAGATCGCCGACCTCTGCCACTCGGCGGGCATCGCCGTGGAGGCGGAGCTGGGTGAGGTCGGCGGCAAGGACGGCGTTCACGCTCCCGGCGCCCGCACCGACCCGGCCGAGGCCGCCACGTTCGTGAAGGCAACGGGGGTCGACGCGCTGGCGGTCGCCGTCGGCACGTCGCACGCCATGGTGTCGCGCACGGCCAGCGTCGACCGCGCGCTCGTCTCGCGGCTGCGCGACGCGGTGGGGGTGCCGCTGGTGCTGCACGGCTCGTCGGGTCTGTCCGACGAGGAGCTGCGCGGCGCCGTCGAGAGCGGGATGACGAAGATCAACATCTCGACGCACCTCAACGGCCTGTTCACCCGCTCGCTCAAGCAGTTCCTCGACGAGCAGCCGGAGGTCGTCGACCCGCGCAAGTACGTGCGGCTCGGGCGCACGGCCGTCGAAGCGGAGACCGCGCGCCTGCTGCGCCTGCTGGCGGCCTAAGCCTTTCGCTTGGCGGCCAGGCGATCGGCCCGGGGCCACCGCACGTCGGTGGCCCAGCCGAAGCGCTCGAACAGCCAGATCACGCGCGCCGACACGTCGACCTGGCCGCGCAGCACGCCGTGGCGGGCGCAGGTCGGGTCGGCGTGGTGGGAGTTGTGCCAGGACTCGCCCATGGACAGGATCGCGAGCGGCCAGAAGTTGGCGGCCTTGTCGCGGCTGGCGAAGGGGCGTTCGCCGATCAGGTGGCACACGGAGTTGACCGACCAGGTCACGTGGTGCAGCAACGCGATGCGCACCAGCCCCGCCCAGAAGAACGCCGTGACGGCACCCCACCACGACCACGTGATCAGCCCGCCCAGCGCGGCCGGCAGGGCGACGCTGAGCGCGATCCACAGCGCGAAGAAGCGGTTGACCAGCCGCAGGTCGCGGTCGCCGACGAGGTCAGGGGCGAAGCGGTCGGCGTTGGTCACCTCGCGCTTGAACATCCAGCCCATGTGCGCGTGCCAGAACCCGCGCAGCAGCGCCGCCGGCGACGTGCCGAACAGCCACGGCGAGTGCGGATCGCCCTCGCGGTCGGCGAACGCGTGGTGGCGGCGGTGGCTCGCGACCCAGAAGATCACCGAGCCCTGCACCGCCATGCTCCCCGACACGGCCAGCGCGATCCGCAGCGCACGCGGCGCTTTGAACGCGCCGTGCGTGAAGTAGCGGTGGTACCCGACGGTCACGCCGAGCGTGCCGAACGTGTAGAAGACCACGAACAGCGCCGCGTCGACCCAGCTGAGCCCCCAGCCCCACAGCAGCGGAACGGCGGCGACCAGCGCCACGAACGGCACCAGCAGGAAAGTCTTGAGCACGACCATCTCCGCCGGCCCCCGGCGTCCGGAGATCAACGGCTTCACAGTGCTGGACGGGACGGACGTCATGAGCGTCACCTCGCGGCGCTTCGGATGGCGGTTCCGAGCCGAAGGGTAGGTGCCCGTTCTGTCCGCTGCGCCGACGGCGAGCCGACGGAGAGTTACGAAGGCGTGGCCGTCCGGGGCGTCAGCCGGCCGGGGTGAGTTCGCGGTCCGCCGGGGGTGCCGGGTCCAGCGACACCACCGGGCCGCGGTCGCGGGTGCCGGTCCACAACGTCGCCGTGACGACGATGACCAGGGCCGAGCCGAGCACGTGGAACGACACCATCGCCTCGGGCACGCCGAGCGCGTACTGCACCGTCCCCAGCACGCCCTGGGCGAGCGCCACCGCCCAGACCCACGCGTAGCGCTGCCACACGCTCTTCGGCGCGCCCACGCGCAGGAGCTGCAGGCCGAACACCGCGAGCACCACGAGGTAGACGATCAGGAGTCCGCTGTGGATCTGGGCGAGCTTCTCGATGGCGACGTCGAGGCGGTGGGTGTGGATGTCGCCGCCGTGGGGGCCGGCGCCGGTGACGGTCGTGCCGGCGATGAGGACGGCCCACATGAGCACCGTCAGCAGCACCAGCAGCTTGCGGCCCAGCGGCGGCACGATCGGGCGCGCCGGTTCGTCGCCTTCGCGGAACGCGCGCAGCAGCAGCACGGCCAGCCAGATGAGCGGCGTGGACGCCAGGAAGTGGATCGCGACCGTCCACCACTCCAGCTTCGCCAGCACCGTGATGCCGCCGAGCACGGCCTGCAGCACGACACCGCCGGGCATCGTCCACGCCAGCGCGAGCAGGCGCTTGCGGCTCGGGTGGTCGATGAGGATGCGCCACGCCGTGAGCACCGCCAGCGCGGCCACGACGATGACCGCGCCCGTAAGCATGCGGTTCGAGAACTCGATCCACTGGTTGACCGCGTGGATCCCGGGGTGCTGCACCGGCACGAGACTGCCGGGCACGCACTGCGGCCACGTCGGGCAGCCGAGGCCCGAACCCGTCACCCGCACCACGGACCCCGTGACGCCGATGCCGCCCTGCGCCACCACGGCGGCGATCCCGACGGCCCGTTGGACCGCGGTGGAGGGATAGGGCAGGCGGGCGATCAAACTGCGAAGAGGCACGGGGGAATCGTACTCGCGCGCAATTCCGCGCTTTCCCGCCGGATGCGCGGCGACGCTTTTCTCACACCCGTTTCACGCCGAATCAGGTGAGTTTTGTGGTCCGTGTCGCGATAAGTCCGGCCACGATCGCCCACACGGCGAGCACCGCCATCGGCCCGGCGGCGAAGTGACCGTCCACCAGCGCTGCGCGCATGCCTTCGGCGAGCGCGCCCGAGGGCAGCAGCGAGACGACCACACCGAGGCCCGTCGGCAAAGCCGAAGGCGCCAGCAGGATCCCGCCGGCGAGCAGCAGCACGAACCACACGATGTTGGCCAACGCCAGCACGGCCTCGGCTCGCAGGGCGCCGCCGAGCAGCACGCCCAGAGCACCGAACGCGGCCGTGCCCAGCACCAGCAGCACGATCGCCGACGCGATCCCGGCACCCGAGGGCGACCAGCCCAGGAACGCCGCCACCACGCCGATCACGATCGACTGCAGCACGACCACCACCAGCGCCGCGACCACGCGCCCGGCCACGAGGAGCCAACGCGGCAGCGCGGTGGCCGAAAGCCGCTTGAGCACGCCGTAGCGCCGGTCGAAGCCGAGCGCGATGGCCTGTCCGGTGAACGCGGACGACATCACGGCCAGCGCGAGGATCCGCGGCGTGATCCAGTCCACTTTGGACGCGGAGCCGAGCTGGCTCGCGGGCAGGATGTCGAGCAGGCTCAGGCCGATGAGCAGCGCGAGCGGGATGATCAGCGTGAGCAGCAGCTGTTCGCCGTGGCGCAGGGTCAACGCGGCCTCGACGCGCGCGTGCGTGCGCAGCATCCGGCCCAGCGGCCCGCGGCCCGGCGCGGGGGTGAAGGTGCCTTCCGGGAACGTCGTGCTCACGCCCGCAGCTCCCGTCCGGTCAGCTCGAGGAAAACCTCTTCCAGCGTGCGCCGCCCCACCTGCAGCTGTTCGGGCAGCACGCCCTGTTGCGCACACCACGACGTGACGGTGGACACCACCTGCGGATCCACCGCGCCTTCCACGAGGTACGAACCGGGCGAGGACTCGCTCACGCGGTACCCCTCCGGCAAGGCGGCCGTGAGCAGCGACAGGTCCAGCCGGGTGCGTGCGCGGAACCGCAGCTGTGCGGCGTCGCCTTCTTCCAGCGTCAACGCGTGGGGCGAGCCCTGGACCACGACCTTGCCGTGGTCCACGATCACCACCTGGTCGGCGAGCGCTTCGGCTTCTTCCATGAGGTGGGTGGTGAGCAGCACGCTCACGCCGTCGCTGCGCAGCGCGGCCAGCAGCTCCCACACCAGGCGCCGCGCCTGCGGGTCCATGCCCGCGGTCGGCTCGTCGAGGAACACCAGCTCGGGCCGCCCGACGAGCGCGCACGCGAGCGAAAGCCGTTGCTGCTGCCCGCCGGAAAGCCGTTTGAACGGAGTGCGTTTCGCGCCGGCCAGCCCGAGCACGTCGAGCAGCCACACGGGGTCGAGCGGATTCGCCGCGCACGACGCCACCAGGCCGAGCATCTCCGCGGCGTGCACACCCGGGTAGGCGCCGCCGCCCTGCGGCATGATGCCGACGCGCGGGCGCAGCCGGGCACTGTTCTTCACGGGATCGAGGCCGAGGACCCGGACGTTTCCGGCGTCAGGCTTGCGAAACCCTTCGCAGATCTCCACGGTGGTCGTCTTGCCCGCGCCGTTGGGCCCGAGCAAGGCCAGCAGGCAGCCACGCTCCATCCGCAGGTCGAGCCCGTCGACCGCGGTGGTGGAGCCGTAGCTTTTCACCAGGCCGGTGATCTCGACCGCGGGGTTGTCCACAACGAATCACGATACGACGTCCACCACGGCGGGCCGTTTCGGGGACGTCCTGGAGAGCAGGAGCGGCGAAAGCCGGTACACCCACGCGAGCCCGCCGAGCGTCACGAGCACGGCCGCGCCGTAGGCCCACGGCAGGATGTAGGCGTGGCCGTCGAACGTGCTCCCGGTGGGCGGCAGCAGGAACGGCAGCCCGGCGCTGATCACGGTCGCGGCCACGCGGAACCGCGAGGTGCCCGCCGCCGCGGCCAGGGGGATCACGGCCCACAGCACGTACCAGGGCTGCAGGTTGATCTGCAGGATCATCGCGGCGCCGAGGGCCACCCCGAGCCCGATGATGGGCCGGTAGCGCCACTTGAAGCTGGCCCACAGGAACTTGACGGTGACGAACGCCGTCACCAGGTACCCGAGCGCGCCGACGATGGGCACCAGCGCGTCGGTGTGGTTGCCAAGGCCGAGCGCGATGCCGAGCACCCCGGTGAGATTCGCGAGCTCGGCGGTGGGGGAGATCCACGAGCGCACGAGGCCGGGGGTGCCGAGCGCGCCGATCCAGCCGAAGCCCAGGCCGGTGCCGTAGGAGACCGCGACGAGCACCACGCCGAACAGCAGCGCCATCGGCACGCCGGCGCGCACGAGATCCTTGATGCTCCCGTGCCAGCGCCGCGCCACCATCACCGCGAAGAACGGCAACGCCAGCAGCGCCGGCACCTTGACCGCGGCCCCGAGCGTGATGATCGCGACACCGAGCGCGATGCACAGCAGCTCGCCCCGGGCCAGTGGTGGCGGGGAGTCGCCCTTGACGCGCACCGGCAGCCGCCGGATGCCGACCTCCAGCCCGGCGACCATCAGCCCGATGGCCAGCGCGTCGTTGTGGGCGCCGGCGATGAAGTGGAAGATCAGCAATGGGTTGGCCGCGCCCAGCCACAGCGCCGTCACCGGTTGCACGCCGAAGCGGCGCGCCAGCCGCGGCACGGCCCACACGATGAGGACCACGCCGACGAGCGCCAGGCCGCGCTGCAGCAGCACACCCGTCACGATGTCGTTGCCGCCGATCGGCGCGAGCCAGCCGCCCAGGCGCAGCAGCAGCGGCCCGTACGGCGCCGGCGTCTCGCGCCACATGTTGGCCACGCCCGCGGTGAGCGGGTCGGCCACGCCGAGCGCCTGGGCCGGGCCCAGCGTGTACGGGTCCATCCCGCGGTGCACGATCTCGCTCTGCGCGAGGTAGCTGTAGACGTCGCGGGAGAACAGGGGCGGGATGAGCAGCAGGGGCGCCACCCACATCGCGATCGTGCGGGCCATCTGGCCCTGGCTGGCGAGGCGGGCGCTCGCGGGCCGGGCGAAGCGGCCGAGCATGAGCCAGCTCAGCACGAGGATGCCCATGCCGGAGAACGCGATGGCGAGCGAGACGGTCGGGATGCGGGTGAACAGGCGCAGCACCGGCAGGTCCTGCACCGGGTTGATCACGGGGGCGGCGCCGGCGCCGAGCGAGCCGAGCGCGAGGAACAGCGAGCCCACCGTGCCGAACCGGCGGACGATGTCGAGGCCGCGGTGTTCGGCCTGGTCGAGCGGCTGCGGCTCGCGCGGGAGGACGGGCGAGGGTGGCGCCACGGCCGTCGCCGTGTCGCCGGGTGTGCCCACTTCCGGGTCCCGCTGCACGGGTTGCTCGCCGACTGCCACGTCAGGAAGGGTATCGAGTCCCTTCCGTGGTGACTCGGGTCACTGCCGGACACCCCACCTTTGCTCCTGCGCCGGAAATAAGACACACTTGTGTTGTGAAAAAGAACGGGACGCCTGAGGAAGAGGTCTGCGAGGAGCTCGGCGATCAGCCGCGCGCCGCGGACGTCGGCGTTCCCGTGCAGGTCAGCCCGGCCAGCGCGGCCGAAGGGCGCACGCGCCACGAGGTGGCGCGCCTGCTGCTCGAGCAGGGCCCGATGACCGCCGTGGTGGTCGCGGAGCAGCTCGGCATCAGCCCCACGGCCGTCCGCCGGCACCTGGACGCGCTGGTGGCCGACGGTGAGGCCGAGACCCGCGAGGCATCCCGGCGCGGTCCGCGCGGGCGCGGGCGCCCGGCCAAGTTCTTCCTGCTCACCGAGTCGGGCCGCGCCCGGTTCGGGCACGCCTACGACGACCTCGCGGTGTCGGCCATCCGGTTCCTCGCCGAGCACGCCGGCCCCGACGCCGTGCGAGCCTTCGCCGAGAGCCGCGTCGACGCGCTGGTGGGCCCGCACCGCTCCGCCATCACCGGTTCGAGTGATCCCGCGGAGCGCGCCGAGGCCCTGGCCACGGCGCTGACCAGGGAGGGCTACGCTGCGTCGACCCGCCAGGTCGGGGTTCCCGCCGGCCCCGGCCAAAATGTCGGGGCGCAGCTTTGCCAGCACCACTGCCCGGTCGCGCACGTTGCCGCGGAGTTTCCGCAGCTGTGCGAGGCCGAGACCGAGGCGTTCGCCCGGCTGCTCGGTACCCACGTGCAGCGGCTGGCGACGATCGCACGCGGCGACAACGCGTGCACCACACACGTACCCGTCGGCACGTCGGGTATCCCGGCCCTTCCCGAGCCGGACAGCACCAGGCCCTCCGGGACGACCGAGGCGGTTGCGGCGACGCAGCCGGCGCGGGCGGACCGGGGGCGTACAGCACGGATCCCGAATGGAGGGAAACCCGCATGACTGCCGCTGCCGAGCAGCGCACTCCCACCACCGCGCCACTGAGCCAGGAAGAGACCATCGAGTCCCTTGGCAAGTACGCGTTCGGCTGGGCCGACTCCGACGAGGCGGGCTCGACCGCCCGCCGCGGACTGAACGAGGATGTCGTCACCGACATCTCCGGGAAGAAGTCCGAGCCGGAGTGGATGCGCGAAGCCCGCTTGAAGGCGCTCAAGCTCTTCGAGCTGAAGCCGATGCCCAACTGGGGCGCCGACCTCTCCGGGATCGACTTCGACAACATCAAGTACTTCGTGCGGTCCAGCGAGAAGCAGGCCACCAGCTGGGAAGAACTGCCCGAGGACATCAAGAACACCTACGACAAGCTGGGCATCCCCGAGGCGGAGAAGCAGCGCCTCGTCGCCGGCGTCGCCGCGCAGTACGAGTCCGAGGTCGTCTACCACTCCATCCGCGAGGACCTGGAGTCCCAGGGCGTGCTGTTCCTGGACACCGACACCGCGCTCAAGGAGCACCCGGAGATCTTCCAGGAGCACTTCGGCTCCGTGATCCCGGCCGGTGACAACAAGTTCTCCGCGCTGAACACGGCGGTGTGGTCCGGCGGCTCGTTCATCTACGTGCCCAAGGGCGTGAAGGTGGACATCCCGCTGCAGGCCTACTTCCGGATCAACACCGAGAACATGGGCCAGTTCGAGCGCACGCTCATCATCGTCGACGAAGACGCCTACGTGCACTACGTCGAGGGTTGCACCGCGCCGATCTACCAGTCCGACTCGCTGCACTCGGCGGTCGTGGAGATCATCGTGAAAAAGGGCGGCCGCTGCCGCTACACGACGATCCAGAACTGGTCGAACAACGTCTACAACCTGGTCACCAAGCGCGCCAAGTGCGAAGAGGGCGCGACCATGGAGTGGATCGACGGCAACATCGGTTCCAAGGTCACCATGAAGTACCCGTCGGTGTTCCTCATGGGCGAGCACGCCAAGGGCGAGGTCCTCTCGGTCGCGTTCGCGGGCGAGGGACAGCACCAGGACGCGGGCGCCAAGATGGAGCACCTCGCGCCGCACACCTCCTCGACCATCGTGTCGAAGTCGGTGGCGCGCGGCGGCGGCCGGACCTCCTACCGAGGCCTGGTCCGCGTCGCGAAGCGGGCGCACCACTCGCGCTCCAGCGTGGTCTGCGACGCCCTGCTGGTCGACACGATCTCGCGCTCGGACACCTACCCGTACGTGGACATCCGCAACGACGAGGTGTCCATGGGCCACGAGGCCACGGTGTCCAAGGTCAGCGAAGAGCAGCTGTTCTACCTGATGTCGCGCGGTCTCGACGAGGCCGAGGCGATGGCGATGATCGTGCGCGGGTTCGTGGAGCCCATCGCGCGTGAGCTGCCGATGGAGTACGCGCTCGAGCTGAACCGCCTGATCGAGCTCCAGATGGAAGGGTCCGTCGGCTAGTCATGTCGGTTACCGAGAACAACGTTTCGGAGTCGCTTCGCGAGGGGGCCGTCATTCCGGCGGCCTCCCGCGCGGAGCGCTTCACCTCCTACGACGTCGAGGCCTTCGAGGTCCCGGGCGGCCGTGAGGAGAACTGGCGCTTCACGCCGATGAAGCGGCTGCGCGGCCTGCACGACGGCAGCGCGGTCACCTCCGGCGAGATCACCCTCGAAGCCGATGCCGCGCCCGAGCTGACGATCGAGACCGTCGGCCGCGACGACTCGCGGCTGGGCCAGGCCGGCGTGCCGAGCGACCGGATCGCCGCCCAGGCGTACTCCTCGTTCCAGAAGGCGACCGTCGTGACGGTGCCCAAGGAGACGAAGGCGTCGAAGCCGTCGGTGCTGCGCATCCACGGCCCGGGTGAGGGTTTGGTCGCTTACGGGCACCTGCAGGTCCGGGCCGAGGCGTTCGCCGAGGCCGTGGTCGTGCTCGACCACGTCGGCTCCGGCACCTACGCCGACAACGTCGAGTTCGTCATCGGCGCCGGCGCCAAGGTCACCGTGGTCAGCGTCCAGGACTGGGCCGACGACGCGGTGCACGTCTCCGAGCAGCACCTGCAGCTGGGCCGCGACGCGGCCCTGCGGCACACCGTGATCACCCTGGGCGGTGACCTGGTCCGCGTCTCGCCGACGGCGACCTTCACCGACAAGGGCGGCGACGTCGACATGCTCGGCGTCTACTTCGCCGACGGCGGCCAGCACCAGGAGCACCGCCTCTTCGTCGACCACGCGGTGCCCAACTGCAAGTCGCGAGTGGGCTACAAGGGCGCGCTGCAGGGCGAGGGCGCGCACACGGTGTGGATCGGCGACGTGCTGATCCGCGCCGCGGCCGAGGCCACCGACACCTACGAGTTCAACCGCAACCTGGTGCTCACGCCCGGGGCGCGCGCGGACTCCGTGCCGAACCTGGAGATCGAGACCGGCGAGATCGAAGGCGCCGGCCACGCGAGCGCGACGGGAAGGTTCGACGACGAGCAGTTGTTCTACCTCCAGTCGCGCGGAATCGCGGAGGAGGCGGCGCGGCGACTGGTCGTGCGCGGGTTCTTCCACGAGATCCTGGTGAAGATCGACGTGCCCGAGGTGCGCGAGCGCCTCGAAGCCGCGATCGAGGCCGAGCTCGAAGCCGTTGGCGCCTGACCCCGTCCACCGCAGACTTTAGGAAACGAAGAATGGCTACCCTGGAAATCAAGGACCTGCACGCCTCGGTGAACACCGACGAAGGCGCCAAGGAGATCCTCAAGGGCGTGAACCTGACGATCAAGTCGGGCGAAACCCACGCGATCATGGGCCCCAACGGCTCCGGCAAGTCCACCCTGTCCTACGCCATCGCCGGCCACCCGAAGTACCAGGTGATCTCCGGCGAGGTGCTGCTGGACGGTGAGAACGTGCTCGAGATGAGCGTGGACGAGCGCGCCCGCGCCGGCCTGTTCCTGGCCATGCAGTACCCCGTCGAGGTGCCCGGCGTCTCGATGTCCAACTTCCTCCGCACCGCGGCCACCGCGGTCCGTGGCGAGGCCCCCAAGCTGCGCCACTGGGTCAAGGAGGTCAAGGAGGAGATGGGCAAGCTCGAGATCTCGCAGGAGTTCGCCGAGCGCTCCGTGAACGAGGGCTTCTCCGGCGGTGAGAAGAAGCGCCACGAGATCCTGCAGCTGGCGCTGCTCAAGCCGAAGATCGCCATCCTCGACGAGACCGACTCGGGTCTCGACGTCGACGCTCTGCGCGTGGTTTCCGAGGGCGTCAACCAGTACAAGGCCTCGAGCGAGGTCGGCGTCATGCTGATCACGCACTACACCCGCATCCTCCGGCACATCACCCCGGACTTCGTGCACGTGTTCGCCGACGGGCGCATCGTCGAGTCCGGTGGCAAGGAGCTCGCCGACGAGCTGGAGGAGCACGGCTACGTGAAGTACGCGGGCAAGGCCGAGCCCGCCGCACTCTGAGTTTCGCACAGTTCGCGAGCACCACGAGAAGTTCCCGACTACACCGAGAGGAGTTGGCTCGATGACCACCACGGCTTCGAACAGCCCGACCAACTCTGTTCCCCTTGACGTGGCGGCACTGCGTGCCGACTTCCCGATCCTGTCCCGCACCGTGCGCGACGGGAAACCCTTGGTGTACCTGGACTCCGGCGCGACCTCGCAGCGGCCGACGCAGGTCCTCGACGCCGAGCGGCGGTTCCTCGAGACCTCGAACGCCGCCGTGCACCGCGGTGCGCACCAGCTCGCCGAGGAGGCCACCGACGCCTACGAGTCCGCCCGCGCGCGGATCGCGGAGTTCGTCGGTGCCACCCCGGAGGAGCTCGTGTTCACCAAGAACGCCACCGAGGGCATCAACCTCGTGGCGTACGCGATGAGCAACGCGAGCACGGCCGGCCCCGAGTCCGAGCGGTTCAAGGTCGGACCCGGCGACGAGATCGTGATCACCGAGATGGAGCACCACGCGAACCTCGTGCCCTGGCAGCAGCTGTGCCAGCGCACCGGGGCCACGCTGAAGTGGTTCAAGGTGACGCCCGAGGGCCGGCTCGACCTGTCGGAGATCGACGAGCTGATCACGCCGCGCACCAAGCTGGTCGCCTTCGCGCACCAGTCCAACGTGCTCGGCACGATCAATCCGGTCGACGTGCTCGTGGCCAAGGCGAAGTCGGTCGGCGCGCTGACCGTGCTCGACGCCTGCCAGTCGGTGCCCCACGGGGTGTATGGCCAGGGCAACGTCGACTTCGGGGCGCTGGGTGTGGACTTCGCGGCGTTCTCCGGGCACAAGATGCTGGCGCCGTCCGGCATCGGCGTGCTCTACGGGCGCAGTGAGCTGCTCGAAGCGATGCCGCCGTTCCTCACGGGCGGGTCGATGATCGAGTTGGTCCGCATGGAGGGCACCACGTTCGCGCCGCCGCCGCAGCGGTTCGAGGCCGGCGTGCCGATGACGTCGCAGGCCATCGGCCTCGGCGCGGCCGTCGACTACCTCTCGGCGATCGGCATGGAGCGCATCGCGGCCCACGAGCACCTGCTCACCGAGCACGCGCTCGCCGGGATCAGCGCCATCGAGGGAGTCCGGATCGTCGGGCCCACCGACATGGCCGACCGCGGCGGCGCGGTGTCGTTCGTGATCGACGGCGTGCACCCGCACGACGCCGGCCAGGTGCTCGACAGCCTGGGCATCGCCGTGCGCGTGGGCCACCACTGCGCGTGGCCGCTGCACCGGGCGTGCTCCGTGCCGGCCACCGTGCGCGCCACGTTCTACCTCTACAACACACTGTCCGAAGTGGACGCCCTCGTCGACGGGATCCGCGAGGCGCAGAAGTTCTTCGGAGTGGTTGCGTGAACCTCGAGAGCATGTACCAGGAGATCATCCTGGACCACTACAAGAACCCGCACGGGCGCGGCTTGAGCGAGCCCTACGACGCCGAGTCGTTCCAGGTCAACCCGACCTGCGGCGACGAGGTGACGCTGCGCGTGAAGCTCGCGGACGGCAAGGTCGAGCAGGTGTCGTACGAGGGGCAGGGCTGCTCGATCAGCCAGGCTTCCACGTCGGTGCTGACCGACCTCGTCACCGGCCACACCGTGGAGGAGGCGTTCACCACCATGGACGCCTTCGTGGAACTGATGCAGGGCAGGGGCAAGATCGAGCCCGACGAGGACGTGCTGGAGGACGGCATCGCGTTCGCCGGCGTCGCCAAGTACCCGGCGCGCGTGAAGTGCGCCCTCCTCGGTTGGATGGCGTTCAAGGACGCCGTGGCCCGCACCACCACAGGAGCTGAGAAGGCATGAGCGAAGAGACCGTGGCCCCGGAGGCGACGACCCCGGAGCACCGTGAAGGGCGCACCGCCGCGGACCTGCCGGAGCAGGCCGCTTCGTCGGTGCCCGCCGATGTCGCCAAGATCGAGGACATCGAAGAGGCGATGCGCGACGTCGTGGACCCCGAGCTCGGGATCAACGTCGTCGACCTCGGCCTGGTGTACGACATCCGCGTGGAGAAGGACAACTCCGCCACGCTGGATATGACGCTCACGTCGGCGGCCTGCCCGCTCACCGACGTGATCGAGGACCAGACCTCCGCGGCCCTGACTTCCGGCGGCCTCGTGAGCGACTTCCGGATCAACTGGGTCTGGATGCCGCCGTGGGGCCCGGAAAAGATCACCGACGACGGCCGCGAGCAGCTGCGTGCGCTCGGGTTCACCGTCTGAGCTTTTTTCGAGGGAACAGGCCACTCCGCTCGCAGCGGGGTGGCCTGTTCTGTTTCGGCGGTTGTATAACGGCCTATACGGCACCGGTCGATTCGACATGCCAAGGTGCCTTCCGCCCGGGGGCGAAGCGGCTCCAGAGCGCGACGGCCTCGGCCAGGGACGTGCGGCGTTCGACGTGCAGCGCGGCGAGCCGGGGGAGCGGCGCGCCCGAGGTGAGCAGGTGGTCGAGCTGGACGCGGGAGAGGCCGAGCACCCGTAGGTGCCGCAGCTCGCCGACCCGCTCGAGGCCGGTCACCTCGACGCCGCTGACGTCCAGGTGCACCAGGCTCGGCAGTGCGGCGAGCTGGGCCACGCCGACGGGATGGTTGAGCACCTTCAGCTCCAGGCGCCACAGCCGGTGCCCGGCGAAGGCGTCCAGGTCGGCTTCGCCCGCTTCCACGGACAGGGCCTTTAGCGCCGGCAGGTGGGCAAGGCCGCCGGTGACGCGGGCGGCGCGGTTGATGCTCACCTCCTTGAGTGCCGGAAAGCCTTGCAGCACATCGAGGTTCGCTGTGCCGGCGTCGTTGAGGTAGAGCTGTTGCACGAGGGGCTGGTCGGCGACGTCGTGCGCGCCGAGGTGCTCGATGCCCGGGCCGGTGACGACCTCGGTGTGGCTGCGGAAGGGGCTGTCGCGCAGGGAGACGTCGGGTTCGAGGAACACCTCGTCTTCGTCGTGCTCGTACCGGCCTTCGCGCAGGGCCTCGACGACCTCCGTGAGCATCGCCGTGACCGACGGCGCGACGTAGCGCAGCGGGCCGTGGATGTCACGGCCGTACTCCACGATCTGGCCGGCGCGGCCGTCCGATGCGGGGTCGAGGTCGGTGAACAGGAAGTTCATCGCGCGGTCGCTGCCGAAGGTGACCCACCAGTCGTTGCGGGACAAGCGTTTCACGTGCCCGAACGGCAGTGGCTCGAACACCACGCCGGTGTCGGACACGCCGTCCTCTCAGCCATAGGAGCCCGGCAGGCCTTCGGTGTAGTCGGCAACGACCTGGTCGAGGGCGTTGCAGGAGTACGGGCCGAGCAGGCCGATCTGGTCAGGATCGCCGTCGGTCACGCGGTAGAGCGCGCGCAGGTCTTCCGGCAGCCGCGCGCCGATCCGCTCTTCGGCCGCCGCGATCTCCGCCTCCGTGCGCCCGGCGGGCCACGGCGGCGCCTGGCCCTTGATCCGCGTGTAGTGCGCCGCGAACTCCTCGCACAGCCGCGTGATCTCGGCGAGGACGGCCGGTTCCGTCGGCGCTCCGGTGGGCGCGGCGGCGGCCGGGCGGAGCAGGCCGGGCCGGGGGTGACCCAGGTAGCGGAAGTTCTCGTCGAACACGAGCCAGCCGTCGTTGACGGAGGAGAGCGCGCCACTCGCCGCGAAGGCGTAGCTGCCGTCGGGACGCAGCCGCAGCTCGTACGTGCCGGGCTCCGCGTCGAAGAGGCTGCGCAGGGAGCTCCCGCTGATCCGCAGCCACTTGCGGGTGGGCGCCCAGGCGTCCAGCGCCAGTGAGCCGCCGGTGACGCGCACTTGCAGCACGGCTTCTTCGACGCCAGCGGCGGAACGCAGTGCGGTCGCCAGGTCGTGGGCGACCTTCTCGAAATCCACGGCGGTGAAGCTAGCGCGAAGGTCCGACGAAAATCGGGCCCGGGTGCTATGACTGGGACATGACCGAAGCGGACAACGAGCGCGAACCCCGGCGGGGCCAGGCCGTCGCGGCAGTGGCGATCGCGGCTGTGGCCTTCATGTTGGTCGTGGCGACATGGATCGCGTGGTTGCTGGTGCGGCCCAGGATGGAGGCGGGGCCGGTGTATCCGATCGTGGGGCAGGTGTTCCTGCTCGTGCTGGGAGCGCTGTTCTTCGTCGGGCTGCTGGCCGGGGTGCTGGCGATCGTGCTGGGCCTGACCGGCGGTGGGCGTGAATACGGCGGCGAAGTGGCTCGTGCCGGTGTGCTGCTGGGCGGGCTCACGTGCGTGGTCGCGCTCGGTGGAGCGGTCGCGTTCGCGGTCAATCCTCTGTGGACTTCGACGGTGGCCAACTTCGACATGGGGACCCTGGGCAACCCCTTCGGTCGGTGACGGTCCTCAAGTCGATCGCGCTGTTCGTCGCCGCCGCGGCGCTGGAGATCGGCGGCGCGTGGCTCATCTGGCAGGGCGTGCGCGAGCACCGCGGCTGGGCGTGGATCGGCGGGGGGATCGTGGCCCTCGGGCTCTACGGATTCGTCGCCACGCTGCAGCCCGACGCACACTTCGGCCGCATCCTCGCCGCGTACGGCGGGGTTTTCGTAGCCGGCTCGCTGGCCTGGGGCGTGGTGGCCGACGGCTACCGGCCCGACCGGTTCGACGTGCTCGGCGCGCTGCTGTGCCTCGCTGGCGTCGCGGTGATCATGTACGCGCCGCGAACCGGGTAACGCTCGCCGGTCTCGCCCGATAGATCAGCGTGACCGAACCCGACTTCCCGCCGCCGCCCGCTCCGGTGCAGGTCAAGCGGCGGTTCTCGCCGCTGCTGGCGATCTTCCTCGTGCTCGCCGTCGCCGGCGTGGTGCTCGCGATCACCGGTGTGCTCACGGTGTTCAGCTACCGGACAGTGAGTATCCGGAGCGGCTCGATGTCCTCCGCCGTGGCTCCGGGAAGCGCGGCGATCTACGGCTTGCGCGGAGGCCAGGAGATCCACCGTGGCGACGTGGTGGTGTTCGAGGCCGATGTGTTTCCCGGCGCCCCTCACGGCAAGTTCATGCAGCGCGTGATCGCGGTCGGCGGCGACGAGATCCGCTGCTGCGACCTCGACAAGCGGATCATCGTGAACGGCAAACCGGTCGCCGAGCCGTACCTCGACCCGGCCGTTTCGCCCGCCGACGCCGCCGTGCCCTTCGAGGCGAAGGTGCCGCCTGGGACGGTTTTCGTCGCCGGGGACACGCGGAACAACTCGTTCGACTCCCGCATGGTCGTCCAGCCGTACGCGCTCGAGACCGGCTCCGTTCCACTGTCCAAAGTGGATGGTGTGGTCGTGGCGACGGGCAGCTTCTTCTGGCCCGAGACGGTGAAGCCCACCACCGCGTTCACCGACGCGGGGCTGTCCGGAGCGTCTACGGAGGACACCGGCCCGGTCTCCAGCCGGCTCACCGCAACCGGTGGCGCCGCGCTATTCCTGCTCGGGTTCGTCGGCGCGATCGTGACCGCCGTAAGACGACGAAAAGCAGCCGCAGCCCCACCAAGGCACTGATCACGACCGGAGCGGGGTCGGGGACCGAAGTACGCGCCGCGAACTGGGTAACGCCGGCGGGGCCGGCCCGATAGAGGGGCGTGACCGACTTCCCGGCGCCCCCGGCCGCGCCGCCTCGCACACGCCGGTTTTCGCCGTTTCTGGCGCTTTTCGTGATATTCGTGGTGGCCGGCCCGGTGCTCGGAGTGACCGGGGCGGTGAAGCTGCTCGGCTACACCACCGTGCGCATCGGTGAACGCTCCATGGAAACCACGGTCGCAGACGGCGAGCCCATGGTTCTCCACTGGGCCGGGAGCCACGAGATCCACCGGGGCGACCTGGTCTTGTTCCAGATCGACGCGTTCCCCGGCTCACCGCCCGGCTACCACCTCCTCGATCGCGTGATCGCCGTCGGCGGCGACCGGGTGGTCTGCTGTGGGCCCGACAGCCGGCTGCAGGTGAACGGCAAGTCCGTCACCGAGCCCTACCTCGATCCGGTGGTGCCGCTCTCGGCCGGCGCCTACGAGTTCACGGCGCAGGTGCCGCCGGGCTCGATTTTCGTCGCGGGCGACAGACGCGACATCACCATCGATTCCCGCAGATTCGTCGACGAGCCCGGTGGTGGCGCGATCCCGCTGTCCAAGGTGGACGGGGTGATCGTCGCGAGGGGCACGGTCTTCTCCTCCGTGACCCTCAAGCCCACCACGGCGTTCGCCGACGCCGGCCTGCCCGGAGCATCTACTGCGGACACCGGCCTCCGCGTGGCCCGGTACCTGGTCCTCGGCGGTGTCGCGCTGTTCGTGCTCGGGTTCATCGGCTTGATCGTGACCGTCGCGCGCTCCGGCGGAAGACGACGAACAGCAGCCGCAGGCCCACCAATGCACTGATCACGAGCAGGTTGTAGCCGAAAACCTGGTTGAGTGTCAGGTCCGGCAGCAGTCGCGGGCCGCTCGCGCTGCCGAGCAGCAGCACGGCCATCAGACCGGTCGCGATGCCGACGAACGCCAGCAGCACCTCGTGCACGAGGCCCGTCACGAGGTTGCGGTCGCGTTCGTCGGAGAACAGCCGCACGTTGACCGAAAGCCGGCCCTCCTCCAGGGCCGCGCCGATCCGGTCGACGCGGCGGGGGAGCCGGCGCAGCACCGGCAGCAGGGCCAGCACCTCGTCGCGGACGGTCTCGGGCCGCAGGCGCGCGCCGAGCTGCTCGCCGGCGAACGAACGCGACTCGGCGACCACGTCGAAGCCGGGCGCGAGCGTGGCCAGGGTGCCTTCGGCCGTCGCGAGCGTGCGGAAGACGGCGGCAATGGGCGGCGGGACGGCGAGGCGGAAGTCGGCGACCACGCGGAACAGGTCGGTGAACAGGTCCAGCCCCGGCGCCCGGCCCGGGCCGAAGTGGCGGGCGAGCAACCCGCCGAGCGCGCGTTCCAGGCGTTGCTCGTCGATCTCGTCGGGGCGGTCGACGATCTCCAGCAGCCCGTCGCGCAGCCCGGCCGGATCACCGCGGTCGAGAGCGAGCAGCAGGTTCTGCAGGCCGGCGCGCAGGCCCGCGTCGAGGCGGCCGACGGAGCCGAAGTCGAGCAGACCGAGCGTGCCGTCGTCGAGCAGGAGGACGTTGCCGGGGTGCGGGTCGGCGTGGAAGACGCCGCCGATGAGCACCTGGTCGAGCAGGCAGCGCAGGAACGCCCGGGCGAGCCTTTCGCCCTCGCCCGGCGCCGCGGTCGAGAGGGGTTTGCCGTTGAGGCGGCCCATCACGAGCACGCGTTCCGTGGACAGTGCTTTGTGGACGGCCGGCAGTGTCACCCCGGCCACAGGTTGGGCCGCCACGGCTTCGATGTTGGCCGCCTCCACCCGGAAATCCAACTCCTCGGTCAGCGCTTCGGCGAACCCGTCGGCCAGTTCGGTGACGCCGAGCGCCCGGGCCCAGCCGGCCCGTTCGTCGAGGAGCGCGGCGAGGCGGCGGACGATGTCGACGTCGCGTTCGGCCTGCGCGCGGATACCCGGCCGCTGGACCTTGACCACGACTTCCGCGCCGGAGCGCAGCCGCGCGCCGTAGACCTGCGCGATCGACGCCGCCGCGAGTGGTTCCGGGTCGAACTCGGCGAAGACGTCGGACGGGTCGGCGCCGAGCTCCTCGCGCAGCAGGGCGAAGACGGTTTCGGCCGGCGCGGGTGCCACGCGGTCCTGCAGCCGGCCGAGCTCGTCGACGAAGGCGGGCGGCAGGTCGGAGCGGGTGGAGAGCAGCTGGCCGAGCTTCACGAACGTCACGCCGCCCTCCTCCAGCGCGCGGCGCAGCGACCGCGCGAGCTTGGCGTGGCGGCCGGGCGCGAGGCCGGGTTCGCGGCGCCCGGTGAGGTACCCGCCGAGGCCGTGGCTGATCGCGATGCGCATGATCCGCGAGTAGCGCCCGGTCCGCGCGACGCGGGCGCGCACCGAGCGCAGCTGCCCGAACAGCCCGAGCCCGGTCCCCGACGGCGCGGCGAGCTCCGCGACGAACAGGAACAACAGCGTCGCGGCCAGCGCGCACCCGGCCAGCGGGATGAGCAGCCCGACCGCCGCGCCGGCACTGCTGAGCACCGCGAGCGGGAAGGTCCGGACCACCAGCCCGCCCACGACCCAGCCGAACACCGCCGCGCACAGCGCCCGGACGTACCCGATCCGCACGCCGAGCACCCGCCGCGATGCGGCGACGAGCGGCCACAGCACGAGGACGTAGGCGAAGAGGCCGACCAGCAGGGTTTCCATGGTTGTCGAGCACACCAGGGTTCGCGGCCGCGCGGTTCCAGCCGAGGCGGGACCGCACTCCCTCTCATGGGGGACCGTGCTGACAGACGGTGCCGGGTCACCTACTTTCGGACGTGGCCACGGGATTGGTGAACTCCTAACGTCGTGGTGCGAACCGCGGTTGCCGGATTTCCGGTGGCCGGAGCGGACGATTCGGCGAAGGAGACGCGAATGAGGGCACGCGGGTTCGGGCGCATCGCGGCGATCGCGGTGGCGGTGGGGGCGCCGCTGGGCGTCGGACTGGTCGCGGGGCCGGGCGCGGAGGCCGCCGCGGCGACCACGGTGTACTACACGTCGAGCGGGGCACCGGACTACGTGGCCCAGATCGACCAGGGGGCGGCGAACTGGAACGCCGCGGTCACCGATGTGAAGCTGGTGAAGCGCTCGTCCGGGGCGACGGTGGTGTTCCACGAGATCCACAGTGGCGGGTCGTACACGCAAACCGACGGGCACGGAAATGGAGACGTGTATTTGGATACGTCTCAGGTGGCCGAAGGGTTTGATCCGACGAGGATTGCGGCGCATGAATTGGGGCACAATCTCGGGTTGCCGGATGATTATGACGGGCCTTGTTCGGAGTTGATGTCGGGGCACGGGCCGGGGACGTCGTGTACCAATGCCAAGCCGAGTGCGGAGGAGGCAGCGGAGGTGCAGCAGTTGTGGCGGAACGGGTTCGGGGGTGTGAAGGGCGTGGGGACTCGGGTTACGGCTGGGGTTTACTGAGAATTCCGGGATTTTTCTGAATCGGGATGGCGGGTTCGGGAAGGCGCCCCGATTTCTGATTGTGACTACGTGGAGGGTTTGGATCGGGGTCGGGGAGGGGCTGGGCGTTCCCGCGTGTCGGGTAGTTCGGCTGCGGTTTTCTGTGGGTTCGGGTGGCTTGAATAGCGCTGCTGTTGTGCTGCCGGGCGGCGGTTGGTGGGGTGTGGGCTCCCGCTGTGGAGGGAGGCGGGAAGGCGGGCCGGCTGTCAGGATCTGGGTGTGCGGGTGTTGCGGCCGGTGGTGAGCGGGGTGACCTATCGCCGATGGGTCTACCTGATCCTGGGCGGGGCGATCAGCGTGCCGTACCTGTTGTTCGCGGCGGTGGCGGTGCCTTCGCTGGCGCCGTTCGTGACGTCGATGGGGTGGGCGTCGGTGCTCGGGGTCGTGGTGACGGTGGTGGTGCTGGGGGCGACGTCGTTCCTGCCGGCGGTGCGGGTGCTGGAGGCGGCCGCGGTGCGGGAGCTGCTGGGCGAGGCGGCGGCGGGGCGGCCGGCCACCGTGCGGGCGCGGGCGCGCTACAGCGTGATGTTCGTGCTGCACGTGGGGGTCGGGGCGGTGGTGAGCACCGTGACGCTCGCGGTGCCGGTGGGGTTCGGGTTTTCGGTGAGCGCGGTGTTCACGGGGAAGCTGGTGGACAACGGCACCGAGGTCGTCGCCGTGGACCGGGGGTGGGGGTCGGCGTGGCTGCCGGTGGCGTTCGCGGCCGCGTTCGTGGTGCTGGTCTACGCGGTGTGGGGCGTCGGCGGGCTGCTGCGGCGGGCGGCGGGGGCGCTGCTGGGGATGTCGGCGGCCGAGCGCATCGCGCAGCTCGAGCGGCGGACCGAGCAGCTGGCCGAGCGCACGCGGCTGGCGCGCGAGCTGCACGATTCGGTGGGGCACGCGTTGTCCGTGGTGACGGTGCAGGCGGGGGCTGCGCGCCGGACGTTGCGGACCGACCCGGGGTTCACCGAGCAGGCGCTCACGGCCATCGAGGAATCGGCGCGCACGGCGTTGGACGACCTCGACCAAGTACTGGGGTTGTTGCGCGACGGGGCTTCGTCACGCAATCCGCAGCCGGGCCTGGCGGAGCTGCCGGCGCTCGTCGAGGCGACGCGGCTGGCGGGCGCGGAAGTGCACGCCGACGTGGCGGGTTCGCTGGCCGCGGTGCCCGCGGTGGTGTCGCGTGAGGTGTATCGGATCCTGCAGGAGTGCCTGACCAACGCGGTGCGCTACGCGGGCCAGGTGCCGGTGCGCGTCGCCGTGGTGGTGTCGGCGGGGCAGCTGTGCGCGACGGTGGCGAACCCGCTGGGCGCGGCGCGGCCGTCGCGGGCCCGCGGTGGGCGCGGCCTGCGGGGCATGGCCGAGCGTGCGGAGCTGCTGGGTGGCAAGCTGACGGCGGGACCGGCGGGGAACCGGTGGGAGGTCATGGTGACGGTGCCGTGGGGGAACCGATGAACGTGACCGTGCTGCTGGTCGACGACGAACAGCTCATCCGCGCCGGCCTGCGCGCGATCGTCGACGCGGAGCCCGACCTCACGGTCGTCGGCGAGGCCGCCGACGGCGCCGAGGTCCCGGGCCTGGTCACGCGCCTGCGTCCCGACGTGGTGCTGATGGACGTGCGCATGCCCGCCGTCGACGGGATCCGCGCGACGCGGCACCTGATGTCCACTGTGGACGCACCGCCGAAGGTAATCGTGGTGACCACCTTCGAAAACGACGACTACGTGTACGACGCCCTGCTCGCCGGCGCCAGCGGCTTCCTGCTCAAGCGCGCCCGCCCGGAGGAGATCGTCGCGGGCATCCGCACGGTGGCCACCGGCGAGTCCCTGCTGTTCCCGGCCGCCATCCGCCGCCTCGCCGCCGCCCACCCCCGCGGCCCGGCCCGCGACGGCCTCACCTCCGCCGCCCTCACCGACCGCGAACGCGAAGTCCTGCGCCTCATGGCCGCCGGCCTGTCCAACACGGAAATCGCCACGAACCTCTACCTGGGCCTCCAAACAGTCAAAACCCACGTCGGCAACATCCTCGCCAAACTCGGCACGCGCGACCGCACCCAGGCGGTGATCCGGGCTTACGAGTCGGGCTTCGTGACACCGAAGCCCTGACTTGGCCCGTGCACCTGGGATGGTTCGCGTGACGCGCGCGACGGGCCGGGCCTTGCCGCGCGCGGTTCGGGGTTGGTGACGGCGGCCGGGGTCCGGGGAAACGTGCGAGCAACCGGCGACGCCAGGCCTCGGCACTGCGGCTCGACCTGCGCCGACCGCGCCGGATGCGGGCGGCCCGGGCCTGCGAGTCCGGCTTCGTGACACCGAAGCCCTGACCTGGCCCGTGCCCCTGGGACGGTTCGCCTGATGCGCGCGACGGGAGCCGGGCCGGGCCTGCGAGTCCGGCTGGACCACCCGAAACCCGACCCACCCGGCCGCGCGCCTACGAGTCCCGGCCCGGTCGGTCGCCTCTTCAGGCCGAGCGGCCGACCGCCACGTCGCGGCCGATGCCGCGGAGGACTTCGACGCGGTCGGAGCCCGGGCGGCTCAGGACCCAGCTCGAGCCGGGGACCGCTTTGGCTCGCTTCTTGAGCGGGGCGAGCAGGCGGGAGGCGTCGCGGTAGGAGGGGATGGAGCCGCTGCCGCAGACGAGGGTGGCCAGGGACACGGTGACCGGCATGCCCTCGGCGGACCAGTGCGTGTCGAGGAGGGCGGCGGCGACCGTGCCGATCTCGTCGACGTCGCAGACGATGAGGAAGTCGTCGCCGCCGACGTGGCTGACGCGCATGCGCGT
Source organism: Amycolatopsis sp. 2-15 (assembly GCF_030285625.1). Taxonomy (NCBI): domain Bacteria; kingdom Bacillati; phylum Actinomycetota; class Actinomycetes; order Pseudonocardiales; family Pseudonocardiaceae; genus Amycolatopsis; species Amycolatopsis carbonis. The sequence goes on along the minus strand of NZ_CP127294.1, from coordinate 8,664,837 downwards.
GAGGCGCCGCGAGAGGCCCGTGAGGGTTTCGCCGAGGGCGCGGATGAGGTCGTCGCCCGCGGCGAAGCCGGCGTTGTCGTTCACGGACTTGAAGGAGTCGACGTCGAGCCACGCCGCCACGAACTGCTCGCCCGTGGAGATGCGGCGTTCGACGTCGCGCGCCACGGCCTCGCTGCCCGGCAGCCGCGTGAGCGGACTCAGGGTCACGGCCTCCTCGACCTTCGCCTCGGCCACGCCGCGCACCACCTCGGTCACCAGCACCACGCCGAGGGTCCGGCCCGCGTTGTCGACCACGACCACGTCGTCGCCGGTGCGGCCCCAGTCGGCGTCGGTGACCAGCTCGAGGAACTCCAGCGCGCTCGCCGTGGCGTCGATGGTGTGCGGCTGGTCGGCCAGCCGCTCGGCCGGGCGCTTGGCGTGCAGGGCGTGGCCGTACGGGCCGGTCACGGCGACCAGGAACCGCGTGCGGTCCACCGACCACTGTGGACGGTTGTGCTCGTCGACGCCGATCACACCGGTCGGGGCGTCGGCCGCCGCGAGGACCTCGCGCACGTCGTCGCAGGTCGCGTCGGACGGCAGCGTGGTGGCGGGGCGCAGGAAGTCGCCGACGCGGGGCGCGGTGAGCGGCGCGGGCGAGCGGCGGTCGTCGGGCACCACGGCGCCGGCCGACGGCGCGCTGCGGTGCGCGGCCGGCGGCGCCAGCAGGTTGCCCTGCGCGATGCGCACGCCGAGGCTCTGCGCCGCGTCCAGCTGCGGGCCGGTCTCGATGCCGGTCGCGACGAGCCGGATGCCGGTCCGTGTCGTGAAGTGCAGCAGCGACTCGACCACCGCGACGGCCGCCGGCTCGTCCGGCAGGCCGCGCAGCACACTGCGGTCGAGCTTCACCAGATCCACCGGCGCCTGCGCCAGCAGGGCCAGCGGAAGGTCGCCGCGGCCGAGACCGTCGAGCGCGAGCCGGAAGCCCAGCTCCGACAAAGCCCGCATACCGCCCAGAAGCCGGTCTCCGGGCAGGTGCGTGAACGGCGGGCCGATCTCCAGGACCACGTCACGCGTACGGCGGCCGGCGGCGCCGAGCTCGGCGATCAGCTCGTCGAACGCGGCGGGGCCCGACGCGAGCGTGCGGGCGGAGATGTTCAGGTGCAGGGGCAGCGCACTCGGGCGCTCGGCTTCCTGGCGCACGGCGGCCGCGGCCAGGCCCAGGTCGACCTCGGCCAGGCGGCCGGCGCGACGGGCTTCGGCGAGCAGTTCGTGGGCCGTGCCCTTGCCGGGGCGGGCGAGCGCTTCGTACGCGACAACGCCACCGGTGTGCAGGCTGTACATCGGCTGGAAGGCGAACCGGACCGCACGGGGCGTCGTCACGCGTAGATCGTCGCATCCTCTCGCGCGGAAACGAAACCGTTGTCAGCAGATGTTCACCGTGCGGGAACCTGGTTTACCTGAATCGGCGTAGCGAAATCGGCAGTGATCACCCGTTCGGGATGGATTTCCGTGGGCCGTTCGGAAGTGTGAAAATTCCCGTCTTCACCATGCGAGTACACGATCTCGCACACCGTCCGTGGTGGTTCGGTTCGCGGCAGTGACCAGCGGGTCCGTCCACCAGGAGCTTGATCGTTTGACCCGAAGAAGTTTCGGATACGGAATTCGCGGACCGCTGCCCGTTCGGCCCGCCGGTTCCGTACGTGGTACCGCTCCCGGCTGCGCGCCGGCGCATTCGGCCGCCGATTCCGACACCGTTACCGAATCGTATTCGGCCGGTGGCCCGCGAGCCGTGCGCGAAGCGTCGGCGGCGCGGCGCGGAACAGCCGGGCCATCGCCGCCGCCGTGCCCGGCAGGTCTTCCCGGCCCGACGTGTAGGCCTGCTGCACCGGAGCCGGCAACGCGAAGAAGAGGTCGAAGAACTCGGCGAGCTCGGCAGGCGACATCCGGCGCAAAGCGCGCAATCCGTACTGCCGCAGGGAATGCACGGCCCGCGCCTCGGCTGTCCACAATGTCCGGCGGGCCGCGCGCACCGCCGCCGCCGGCCCGGCCTCGAACGCGCCCGCCAGCGCCGCGGCCACGCGGGGGGCCAGCCGCAGCGCCGTCGCGACGCTGTACCCGGTGGCGGGGTGCACCAGCCCGGCGGCGACCCCGAACGGGACCACCGCGCCGCGCCCCGGCAGCGGCACGTCGAGCACGATCCGCACCCGCTCCTCCCGGCCGTGCGGCCGCAGCCCCGCGCCCGCGAGCCGGGTCCGCAGCCGCGCGGCGAGCTCCGCCACCGGCACGCCCGGCCGGTGCGCGAGCGACGTCTCCTCCACGAGCACCGCGCCGTCGCCCAGCGGGAGCAGGTAGCGGAAGCTCGGCGCGCCGTCGCGCCAGTCCATGAACACGGCCGTGTCCGCGGCGCCGGGCACCAGCCGCTCGGCGTCGGCGGCCGGCAGCACGAGGCCGTACGCCGTCTGCTCGGCGCGGGGCCCACCAGGCGGGCCGCCGGACAGCACTCGGTTGCGCCCCGACGCGTCCACGACCACCGCGGTGGCGAGCCGGCGGTCGTCGGCGAGCACCACCGTCGAGCCGTGGCGCCCGTGCTCGGCGTGCGCGACGCGCCCCGGCACCACGGTCACCGGTACCGCCGTGAGCCACGACCGCAGGCCGGTGTTGTCGAGCACGAGGTAACCGCGGTCGAGCCGGTGCTCGCGCGTGCCGAACGCGACGGTCGCGCCGGGTGCCGCCGCGATCACCTCTCCCGGCAGCCCGGGCAGCTCGTCGGCCCACGCGCCGTAGGTGTTGCGCCACGGCGCCCGCGGCGCGGGGTCGACGAGCGTGGTCGCCAGCCCGCGCCGGGCGCAGGCGCGCGCCAGCGCCCACCCGGCGGGTCCGCCACCCGCGATCAGCACGTCGCTCACCCCTCCGATCCTGCCGCATCCGGCGCGTCGGCCGGGGGCCGGACAGATACGGTGGAGCGCATGTCCGAGACCGACCCGAGGGCCGCGCGAAGGGACCCGTCGAGCTCCGTGGGCGGGTTCACGGACCTCGCCACCAGCCCGTTCCGCATCGACCGCGACCGCATCGCCGCCTCGCCGTTCTTCGCGCGGCTGGGCGGGGTCACGCAGGTGGTCAGCGCCGGCGGCGCGGGGCTGCTGCACAACCGGCTCACCCACAGCCTCAAGGTCGCGCAGGTCGCCCGCGCGATCGCCGAGCGGATCACCGGCGCCAGCGAGTCGGCCGAGCTGGCCGCGAAGCTCGGCGGCTGCGAACCCGATGTCTGCGAGGCCGCCGCGCTCGCGCACGACCTCGGGCACCCGCCGTTCGGCCACCTCGGCGAGCAGACGCTCGACCGCATCGCGCGCCACCGCTTCGGCCTCGCCGACGGCTTCGAGGGCAACGCGCAGACGTTCCGCATCCTCACCACCACCGACGTGCGCGGTCCGTCGGCGATCGGTCTCGACCTCACCGCGGCCGTGCGCGCGGCGGTGCTGAAGTACCCGTGGGCGCGGCTGCACTACCCCGAGCCGCACCCCACGTCGATGGGCACACCGCCGCGCGGCGCCGCCGAGCCCGACGGTTCACCGGGCACGGGCGCGGGCAAGTTTTCCGCCTACGCCACCGAACTCGACGACTTCGCGCAGGCGCGCGGCCCGTTCACCGGGCGCATCGAGCCGTGGCAGCAGACGGTGGAGGCGTCGGTGATGGACACCGCCGACGACATCGCCTACGCGATCCACGACCTGCAGGACTTCCACCGCATCGGCGTGCTGCAGCACGCGCCGGTCGCCGCGGAGCTGGGGGAGTGGCTCGACCACGCGCTGGAGCTGGCCTCGCTCGACGACGAGCAGGTCGCCGCGCAGCTGCGCCGGCCCGGCCGTTCGCTCGAACAACTGCGCCGGCGCATGCACCTCAAGGACAGCTGGATCGCCGACGACGACGCGTTCGCCGCCGCGGTGCGGCGCGTGCAGCGCGAGCTCGTCGACGGGCTGCTGGAGAACGGGTTCGACGGCTCGATCGAGGCCGAGCAGGCCACGGCCGCGTTCTCGGCCAACTGGACCTCCCGGCTCGTCGACGGCGTCTTCGTGCTGTCCTCGCCCTCCACGCGCTCCGGGCACGTCTCGCTGCGCACCGCGCAATGGCACGAGGTGCAGGTGCTCAAGTTCGTGCATCGCCGGTTCGTGCTCCTGCGCCCGGACCTCGCGCTGCACCAGCGCGGGCAGGCCAGCCTCGTGACCTCACTCGTCGACGCGCTCGACGCGTGGCTGCTCGACCGCGACGAGCTCGGCCGCCTGCCGCGCCGGCTGCACGACCTCGTGGAGCTCGCGCAGGACGAGTACGCCGGGCTGGTCCGCACCATGCCGGAGGTCCTCGTGGGCGCGACCGGCGAACGGGTGGAGGGCGCCGACGCCGTGCGCAGCCTCGCGCGCGGGCGCGCCGTGGTCGACTTCGTGGCTTCGCTCACCGACAAGCAGGCCGTGACGCTGCTCGACGCGCTGTCCGGGCGCGCCGCGCAGCCGTGGTCGGACTCGTTCGTGCTCTGAAGCCGGCTCAGCCGGTGCTGCGGGGCGGCACTGCCGCTGAATGGCCTACGACCTCCGGCGGGTATGGGAAATTTACAGCCATACATCACCCTAACGGCTGCTTTTTCCCATTTACCCCGGGTACTTAGCTGGATCCAGCCGGTGATCACCGGCGTTGGCCAGCGTGAGTCGGGGCACGCGGTGCGAGATTCGGAGGCGCACGTGCGTCGAAGCCGTTCCACTAGAGCCGGGTTCAGACCGAGAGCCAGATCCAGAGCGACCGTCCTGACCGCGGGGGCCGCGGCGCTGATCGCCGCGCTGGGCATCGTCGCCCCGCCGGTCGCGGGCGCCGCGACAGCGTCCACACCGGACTCCTTCTCCGACAACTCCGCCCGGCAGATCGCGGCGTTGCAGTCGCTCAAGACCGGGCAGACCAAGGCGGAGTCCAAACTGGACAGCCGCCTGCTCGTCGCGCAGAAGCTGCGGGCCCAGAAGCTGAGCGCGTCCGCCGTACCCGCGCTGGGGGCGGGTACGGCGAGCACCGCGGTCGTGGACATCCGGGTCACGAAGGTGTCCGACGCGCTGGTGAACGACCTGCGCAAGGCCGGTGCCGCCGTGCGCACCGTGTCGGACAAGGCCGCGAGCATCCGCGCCGAGGTGCCGCTCACCGCGCTGCCGGCGATCGCCGCGCGTGCCGACGTGAAGCGGGTCGAGACCGCCGACCAGGCGATCACCGCCCGTGAGCTGGAAACCAAGGCGGGGCAAGGGAAAACGGCGCCCGTCGAGACCAAGCAGCAGAAGGCCGCCCGCCTCGATGCCGCGCTGGACCAGGCGCTCGCGGCCAAGAACCGGCGTGCCGCCGCGGCCACCATCACCAGCGAGGGCGATCGCGCGCACAACGCCGACCTCGCCCGCCAGCAGTACGGCGTCACGGGCACCGGGGTGAAGGCGTGCGCGCTGTCCGACGGGGTCGACTCGCTCGCGGTCTCGCAGGCCAAGGGTGAGCTGCCGGCCGTCGACGTCGTTCCCGGCCAGGCGGGTGACGGCGACGAGGGCACGGCGATGCTGGAGATCATCCACGACCTCGCGCCCAACGCGGCCCTCGGTTTCGCTTCGGCGTTCGCCTCCGACGCGAGTTTCGCCGACAACATCCGCAAGCTGCGCTTCGAGTCGCACTGCGACGTGATCGTCGACGACGTCATCTACTTCAAGGAATCCCCATTCCAGGACTGGATCATCGCCCAGGCCGTGAACGACGTGACCGCCGACGGCGCGCTCTACTTCTCCTCCGCGGGCAATGAGGGCAACGTGGCCGACGGCACCGCCGCCCACTGGGAAGGCGACTTCGTCGACTCGGGCAAGTCGGTCGGCAAGTTCGCCGGTACCGCGCACAACTTCGCGGGCGCGGCGGGCCCCCAGATCTTCGAGCCGATCTCCGATGCCTCCTCGGCGGGTATCCCCGTCACGCTGCATTGGTCTGACCCGCTCGGCGCTTCGGGCGACGACTACGACCTCTACCTGCTCGATGCCTCGGGCAACGTCGTCGCGTTCAGCCAGGACGTGCAGGACGGCACCCAGGATCCGTACGAGCAGCTCGCCACCCCGCCTTTCGGCGGCACCGGCCTGCGGCTCGCGGTGGTCAAGTTCTCCGGTGCGGGCCGCTACCTCTCGCTGACGGCCTTCGGCAGCCGCTTCCGCGACTCGGCCGACGGCCTCAAGGCCTACAGCACCCCGGGCGTCACGGTCGGGCACTCCTCGGCGCGCGACGCGTTCTCCGTCGCCGCGGCACCCGCGGCCGCCGCGTTCGGCCGGGCGCTCGAGCCGGGTGACCCGGCCAACCCGACCGGCCCGTTCCCCGGCGCGTTCTCCTCGGCCGGCAAGGCCGAGCGGTTCAGCTCCGACGGCCCGCGCCGGATGTTCTACGAGGCCGACGGCACGCCCATCACGCCGGGCAACGTCTCCTCGACCGGCGGCGAGGTCCGCGACAAGCCGGAGATCACCGCGGCCGACGGCGTGCGCACCTCGGTGGGCGGGTTCGACCCGTTCTTCGGCACCTCGGCCGCCGCGCCGCACGCCGCCGCCATCGCGAGCCTGGTGCTCTCGGGTAACCCCGGGCTGTCCGGTTCGGACGTTCGCGACGCGTTCCTCGCGACCGCCGTGGACATCGAGGCACCCGGCAGCGACAACCTCACCGGCGCGGGCGTGGTCCTCGCCGACAAGGTGCTCGCCTACACCGGCGCCAGCCCGCAGCCCTACGCGCAGGCCAAGCAGCCCACCGTCACCGGGCCCGAGGGTGGCAGCACCCTCGACCCCGGTGACACCGCGAAGGTGACGCTGCCGGTGACCAACACCGGCGACGGGGTCGCGTCGTCCACGAGCGTCGTGCTCACCACGACGACGCCCGGCGTCACGATCGCGCCGCGCGCCAAGTCCTACGGCACGATCAGACCGGGCCAGACCGGCGTCAACGACTTCACCGTCACAGTCCCGGCCACCCAGGGCCTCGGCGTGCCGGTGGTGCTGTCGGCCAAGGTGACGTTCGCGGGCTCGTTCTCGCCGACGACCAGCACGTTCGCGCTGCCGGTCGGCACGCCGTCGCCGGTGGTGCAGACCTTCTCCTACACCGGTGCGCCGGTCGCGATCCCGGACAACTCCCAGCTCGGCGCCTCGGTGCCGCTGGTGGTGAGCGGTGTCGGGGCCGCGTCGAAGGTCTCGGTCTCGATCGACGGCTCGAGCTGCACTGCCGACGAGGGCTCGACCACGGTCGGCCTGGACCACACCTACGTCGCGGACCTGGTCGGCACGCTGACCTCGCCCTCGGGCGCGTCGGCCACGCTGTTCCAGCGGGCCGGCAGCGGCGGCAACAACCTCTGCCAGGTCGTGTTCGACGACAGCGCCCCGGCGCTGCTGAGCACGGTCGGATCGCAGTTCGCGCCGTTCACGGGCACGTACCTGCCGATCGACCCGCAGACCCCGCTCGCCGGCACCTCGGCGGACGGCACGTGGACGTTCACGGCGGTCGACGTCGCCGGCGGTGACACGGGCTCGATCCGCAGCGTCTCGCTGCACGTCAACGGCTACGCGTCGGCGGGCACGGGGAGCACGGCCGGAGCGGCCGCGCTCGTCCGCCCGGTGGTGCACGCTGGTCCGGCCATCGCCTGATCGAACCTGATCCACCCTGACGGGGCCGTCGCGTTTTCGCGGCGGCCCCGTACCGTTGTGCGCATGGCCAGGGCGCGGCGGGTCGCGGGGGGCGGGACGGCGGTCGAGGTCACGCCCGATCGCCTCGCCGGCTGGTTCACGCGCTTCGCCGAACGCAACGACGGCGTGCGCTCCACTGAGCTCGCCGAGCACGAGGTACGCGTCTTCGCGGGCAACGGCATCACGGCCACCGCGACCGTCCCCTTCGGACCGCTCGCCGTCACGGGCACCCGCGACGGTCTCGCCGTCGAACCGCTGGTGGACCACGCGCTCGTGCCGCGGCTGCTCGCGTTGCTGCTGGTACGCGTGGGCGGGCACTCCCTCGGTCTCGCCCGCGGCGGGGCCGTGCTGCTCTCGCGCACCGACCGCCACCTCGTGCAGGGCCGCACGGCCGCGGGCGGCTGGTCGCAGCAGCGGTTCGCGCGCCGCCGCGCCGGGCAGGCCAGGGTGGCGCTGCACGCGGCTGCGCAGGACGCGGTCGAGGTCCTGGTGCCGCGGCTGTCCGAAGTGGACGCCGTGGTGCTCGGCGGCGACCGGCACGCGCTCGGCGAACTGCGCGCCGACCACCGGCTCGACCCGCTCTTCGCCCGGGCGGAACCCCGCGTGCTCGAGATCCCCGAGCCGCGCCGCAGCGTGCTGGACGACGCGGCCGAACGGGCGATCTCCGTCGAAGTCGTGCTGAGCCGAGCGTGAGACCCGCCACGCGGCGGAAAACCGTTCGACGCCGACCCGTACACTGGGTCCCGTGGAACGGGAAATCCTCACGGAGTAGCTGCCGCACCGGGCGCTCGTGACCGATCTTCGTTTGAGCGGGGACGGCGAGCGATGCCGGTGCCTGCCGCTGTCCACGTTCACCCCCGAATCCGGGAGTTCTCTTGATCACGGCCACTGGCCTCGAGCTGCGTGCCGGCTCGCGCATCCTGCTGAACGGCGCCACCCTCCGCATCCAGCCCGGCGACCGCATCGGCCTCGTCGGCCGCAACGGTGCCGGCAAGACCACGTCGCTGAAGGTCCTCGCGGGCGAGGGCGAACCGCACGCGGGCGAAGTCCGCCGCAGCGGCGAGCTCGGCTACCTGCCGCAGGACCCGCGCGAGGGCGACCTGTCCGTCACGGCGAAGGACCGCGTGCTGTCTGCGCGCGGCCTCGACACGCTGCTGCGCGACATGGAGAAGGCGCAGACCGCGATGTCCGAGCTCGTCGACGACAACCAGCGCGACAAGGCCATCAACCGCTACAGCCGCCTCGAAGAACGGTTCGCGTCGCTCGGCGGGTACGCCGCCGAGAGCGAGGCCGCGCGCATCTGCTCGAACCTCGGTCTCGCCGACCGCGTGCTCGCGCAGACGCTCAACACCCTCTCCGGCGGTCAGCGCCGGCGGGTGGAGCTGGCGCGCATCCTGTTCGCGGCCGCCGAGGCCGGCGCGGGCGGCAAGTCCGAGACGATCCTCCTGCTCGACGAGCCGACCAACCACCTCGACGCCGACTCGATCACGTGGCTGCGCGGCTTCCTCAAGCAGCACGACGGTGGGCTCGTGGTGATCAGCCACGACGTGGAGCTGCTCGCCGACGTCGTGAACAAGGTCTGGTTCCTCGACGCCACGCGCGGCGAGATCGACCTCTACAACATGAGCTGGCAGCGCTACCTCGACGCGCGCGCCACCGACGAGAAGCGCCGCCGCCGCGAGCGCGCGAACGCCGAGAAGAAGGCGTCGGCGTTGCAGCAGCAGGCCGCGAAGCTCGGCGCCAAGGCGACGAAGGCCGTGGCGGCCAAGAACATGGCCCGCCGCGCGGAGCAGATGCTGTCGCAGCTCGACGACACGCGCCAGGCCGACAAGGTCGCGCGGATCAAGTTCCCCGAGCCCGCCCCGTGCGGGCGCACACCGCTCACGGCCGACGGGCTGTCGAAGTCCTACGGCTCGCTCGAGATCTTCACCGGAGTCGATCTTGCGATCGACCGCGGCTCGAAGGTTGTCGTACTGGGTTTGAACGGTGCCGGAAAGACGACATTGCTCCGGCTGCTCGGCGGAATGGAAACTCCGGATACCGGTTCCGTCGAGCCGGGTCACGGATTGCGTTTGGGCTATTACGCACAGGAACACGAAACTCTCGACCACGATGCGAGTGTGTGGGAAAACATCCGACACCTCGCGCCGGACACGGGGGCGCAGGAGTTGCGGAACCTGCTGGGTTCGTTCCTGTTCACGGGTGAACAACTCGACCAGCCCGCCGGCACGCTTTCCGGCGGTGAGAAGACCCGCCTGGCACTCGCCGGGCTCGTCTCCAGTGCGGCGAACGTGCTGCTCCTGGATGAACCGACCAACAACCTCGATCCGGCCAGCCGTGCGCAGGTCCTGGACGCCCTGCGCAGCTTCGCCGGCGCTGTGGTGCTGGTGACGCACGACCCGGGCGCGGTCGAGGCGCTGGAGCCCGAGCGCGTGATCCTCCTGCCCGACGGGACCGAGGACCATTGGTCCGCGGATTATCTGGAACTTGTCCAGCTAGCGTGATCAGATACGGCCATTTGGGTGCTTGCCACGCTCCGTGAAGCACTTGAATGGCCCAATGTGATCGCAATTTCGCTCGTTTTACGTCTGTCGTCTGGCATTCCTGGGCTTCGTGTTCGATCATTGCCCCGGCAGGGGCCGTCAAATGGCCCAGAACTCCACTCGGCGGGAAGGCGATCGACGTGGCTGATCTCAAGAAAGGCGCGCGGATCACCGGCAACACGCGCGACAAGCTGGCCGCTGACCTGAAGAAGAAATACGAGAAGGGCTCGAGCATCCGGGCCCTCGCTGAGTCCACGGGGCGTTCCTACGGGTTCGTGCACCGTGTTCTCTCTGAGTCCGGGGTCCAGCTGCGGGGGCGCGGCGGGGCCACGCGGGTCAAGAAGAAGTAGCAGTACCAGGCCGACTGCGCGGGGGGCGCAGTCCCTGTTCGGCTGCTCGGAACGTCAGCACTCCTCCGAGCAGCACCAACGGATAAACCAGGTAGCCGTAGCGGGTTGCCGGGGTGAGCAGGACCAACGCGCCGAGTCCGACGGCGATCCGCAAGAGCGCGGCGGATCCCGTCGCGGGGGACGGCGCACCAGCCACGCCAGCATCGCCACCGCCGCGGCCGCCACCAGGACGAGTGAGATCACGCGGCCCGCTGAGCCGGTTTCCGCGATCAGGTGGCCCGGAAGCGGGCTTGCCGCGGGGGAGCGCACCACGCCCATCCCGAGCGGGAACCGGATCACGTGCTCCACGAACGCGCCCGGGTCGACCAGGTACACCGGCAGGTGCAGCACCACGGTCGCACTGACCAAAGTGGTCACGAACCACGCGAGCGCCCTGCGGTCGCGTGAATTTCCGTTGTGCGTACGGCACAACACGAAGACCGCGAGCACGGCCGCGGCCGGCGCGACGATGAGCTTCGCGCTGATCACGAGTGCCAGCACGAATCCCGACCAGCCCGCGCGGCCGGTCGCAGCGAGTGCACAGGCGAGCACGAGCAGTCCCACAATGGCGAGATCGGGGCCGGCGACGGCCCAAGTCAATGCGGTGAGTGGGCACGCGATTGCCAATTGTGCCGAAAGAACCGGAATTCGCGGCCATTTCAGCATTCGTAGTGAGGCGATCACGCAGAGAGACGCGCAAAGTGCGAACATCCACCGGGCATCGGTGAGCGCATTGGTGAACGGCGTTCCCCCGAACAACGCGCGCGGAAGGCCGAACACCGTCATCACGGGTCCGTAGGGCGTGTAGTCGTTCACCTCGGGAGCGCGCCCGAGAGCGGTCACGTCGAGGTATGGCGTGCCGTGCTGAAGCAGCAGGCTCGCGCTGCGTTCGATCACCCACACCTCGGGCTGCGCAGCCCACGAGAACGGCGTGACGAGCCAGTCGACACCGGTCAGTCGGCGAATCACGAGCACCACGAGCGGGATGATCATCGCCAACAACCCGATGACCGCGATCGAGCACCACCGCGAGCCGAGCCGGCTGCGGGGCGTGCGCCCGAGCCGGGCCGACACGAGCAGCCAGCCGCTGTGGGCTGCGGCGAAGCCGTACGCGGCCGTCGCGAAGTCGGCCCAGATCCGGTAACCGTAGAACTCGGACTTGAGCGCGCTGATCAACGCGAAGGCGAAGCAGCCCAGGTAGAACACCAGGTCCCAGGTGAGCACGCGGGCGGCCCGGTCCGCGCCGGCCCGGGCCGGCGCCATCAGCAGCTGCACCGCTTCCCCCTCACGAACCTGGCCGTCCCCGTCGCGTCAGGCTACCGAGGGCGTCCGGATCACCCGTGCTCGCCCGTTCGGCTCAGCTCGCGCAGCCGCGGGAGCAGCGCGGCCGCCTGCTTCGCGCGGCCCACGGTGTCGCCGGCGGACGGGAGCATGAGGACGAGGTCGGTGAACCCCGCGTCGAGGTAGGTCCGCGCCTCGCGCAGGGTGTCGCTGTCCTCGGCCGAGAGCCGGAACTGCACGGCCCGCCGCACCGTCGCCGGGTCACGCCCGACCGCCGCGCAGTGCCGGTCGAGCACGCCCGACAGGCGCGTGAGCTCCTCGACGGGCGTGCCCGGCAGGCTCGCGTTGAGCCACACGTCGGCGTGCTCGGCGACGATCCGCAGGCCGCGGCGCTCGCCGTTGCTGCCGAGCCACAGCGGAGGCTTCGGCGTCTGCACGGGTTTCGGGTCGCTCGTCGCGGCCGTCAATGAGTAGTGGGTGCCGGTGAAGTCGGCGACCGGGCGCGCCCACAGCAGATCGAGGACGGTGCAGGCCTCGGCGAGCCGCTCGACGCGTTCGCGCGCCGGCGGGGTCGCCACGCCGAGCATCGTGTCGGCGAGCTCGTCGCCACCCGCGCCTAGGCCCATGTCGAGCCGGCCGCCGCAGAGATGGTCGACGGTCGCGGCCATCTTGGCGAGCACGGCCGGGTGGCGGTTGGTGTTGCCCGACACCAGGCAGCCGATCCGCACGTGGCGCGTGGCCTCGGCCATGGCGGCGAGCAGGGTCCAGGCTTCGAAGACGGCGCCGGTGCGGACCGGGCCCATGGGGGCGAAGTGGTCGAAGGTCCAGAGGCCGTCGAACCGCGCGTCGTCGGCGATCGCCCAGATCTCGCGCAGCGCCGCGATGTCCGTGAACTGCTGCGCGGGTTTCAGTCCGAAGGTCACCATGGGGGCTCCTGATCGTCAGGGCGAAAAATCATCAGCACTACTGATTATCAGCGTAGAGCTAGGATGCAGCTCATGTCGAGTGCCCCCGAAACCCCGGCCGTCGTGACCCGCCGGCTCGGTTATCTGCTCAAGCACGCGCAGCTGCGGCTGGCCGAGCTGCAGGAGCCGCTGCTGGCGCCCCACGGGGTGACCGGGCGGCAGGTCGCCGTGCTCGCGCTGCTGGCCGACGGTGAGCCGCAGTCGCAGCAGGAGGCGGCCGCACGGCTCGGCGTGGACCGGACGACCATGGTGCAGCTCGTCGACGAGCTGGAGGACAAGGCGCTCGTCCGGCGCCAGGTCGACCCCGCTGATCGCCGCCGCCGGATCGTGACGCCGACGGAGGAAGGGCTGCGGGTGCTGACGGCGGCCACCGAGGCGTCGGAGGAGGCGGAACGGCGGCTGCTGGGCCCACTGGGCGGGCGCGAGGCCGACGGGTTGCGCGAGGCGCTGTGGGCGGTTGTTCACCAACGGTGAACGCCACGGGTGGACGGTACGGGGAAGAACTCGGGACGAACCGGCGTTGTGCTGGGCATCTCGGGAAAAAAGCTCAAGTAATGTAGAAGTTTTGTCGATCGGGGGAAAGGCTCCACATGGACAACTCGTGGGCGTTGCTCGGTTCCGTGATGCGGGGGGCCGACACGCCAAGGGCGCTCACGCGCGGAACCGTGAAACGGGTCGCGCGGTTCGCTCGTCCGCACTGGTCACGGCTGCTCGTGTTCCTCGTGCTCACGGTGGTCTCCGCGGTGCTCGCGGTGACCACGCCCGTGCTGGCGGGCAAGGTCGTCGACGCGGTCGTCGGCCACCAAGACCTGCCGTTGATCATCTGGCTCGCCGTGGTGATCGCGGTGCTCGCCATCCTCGACGCCGGGCTGGGGCTGGCGGAGCGGTGGCAGTCGGCGCGCATCGGCGAGGGGATCATCCTGGACCTGCGCGTCGCTGTGTTCGCGCACGTGCAGAAGCTGCCCATCGCGTTCTTCACGCGCACCCGCACCGGCGCCCTGGTCAGCCGGCTCAACAACGACGTGATCGGCGCGCAGCGCACGTTCACCGCGACACTCTCGGGCCTGGTCACCAACGTGATCCAGCTCGTGCTCTCGCTCGCGGTGATGGTGACGCTGTCGTGGCAGGTCACGGTTTTCGCGCTGGTCCTCCTGCCGATCTTCGTGCTGCCGGCACGCCGGCTGGGCCGCCGGATGGCCGGGCTGCAGCGCGAGTCGGCGCAGCTCAACGCCGGCATGACCACGCAGATGACCGAGCGGTTCTCGGCGCCGGGCGCCACGCTCGTGAAGCTGTTCGGCCGCCCGCGCCAGGAGGTCGGGGAGTTCAGCGACCGCGCCGGGCGCGTGCGGGACATCGGCGTGCGCACGGCGATGCTCACGCGCTGGTTCATGACCAGCCTCACGCTCGTGTCGGCGCTCGCGCAGGCGCTGGTCTACGGTCTCGGCGGCTACCTCGCCTTCACCGGCCAGATCGCGCCCGGCACCGTGGTGGCGCTGGCCCTGCTGCTGACCCGCCTCTACGCGCCGCTCACGGCGCTGGCCAACGTCCGCGTGGACGTGATGACCGCACTGGTGTCGTTCGAGCGGGTCTTCGAAGTGCTCGACCTCGACCCGATGATCAAGGAACCGGAGAAGCCGAAGGCGTTGCCCGCGGGCGGCGTGGCCGTGGAGTTCGAGGACGTGCGCTTCGGGTACCCGGCGGCCGACCGGTTCTCGCTGGCGTCACTGGAAGACGTGGCCACTTTGGACAGCCGTGGCGGCGAAGAGGTGCTGCACGGCATCAGCTTCCGCGCCGAACCGGGCCAGATGGTGGCGCTGGTCGGCTCCTCGGGTGCCGGCAAGTCGACCATCGCCTCGCTGCTGCCACGCCTCTACGACGTGGACGGCGGTGCGGTCCGGCTGTCCGATGTGGACGTCCGGGACCTGGACTTCGCGACGCTGCGCGCCACCGTGGGCGTGGTGACGCAGGACGGGCACCTGTTCCACGACACCATCCGAGCCAACCTGTCCTACGCCCGCCCGGGCGTGACCGACGACGAGATCTGGGCCGCGCTGGAACAGGCCCGACTGGGCCACCTGGTGCACTCGCTGCCCGACGGACTCGACACCACCGTCGGCGAACGCGGCTACCGCCTCTCCGGTGGCGAACGCCAGCGCCTCACCATCGCGCGGCTCCTGCTGGCACAGCCGAAGGTCGTGGTCCTGGACGAGGCCACGGCGCACCTGGACTCCGAATCGGAGGCCGCGGTCGGCGAGGCCCTCACCGGTGCCCTCGAAGGCCGCACGGCGCTGGTGATCGCGCACCGGCTCTCGACCGTCCGCGCCGCCGACCTGATCCTGGTCGTCGAAGACGGCCGCATCGTCGAGCGCGGCACGCACGAACAGCTGCTCGCCCTCGGCGGCCGCTACGCCGACCTGCACCACACGCAGTTCGACGAGGAGCCGACGGCCGTCGCGTGACGCGCGGTGAAGGGCGTCTCGAGGAGACTCGAGGTGCCCTTCGTGTGTCCGCTCAGTTTTCGAGGCACGCGAAGGTCGCGTTGACGAGCGCCATCTTGCGCGGGTCGTCACGCAGCAGCGGGCCCATGCGGTTCATCACGTAACCGAAGCCCACGCCGGCTTCCGGGTCGGCGCCGCCGGAGGAGCCGCCGAGGCCGTCGTGGCCGAAGGCGGCCGGGTTGGGGCCGAAGCCGCGTGCGGTGCTGCCGAGGTAGAAGCCCAGGGCCCACTCGTTGGGCACGCCGGCGACGAGGTCGACCGAGGTGCCCTGCCCTTCGCGGGCTCGCGCGAGCGCGCCGGCCGAGATCAGGCGCTCGGAGCCGTCGGCCAGTGCGCCGTAGATGATGGCGAGGGCCTTCGCCGTGCCGTGGCCGTTGAGTGCGGGCAGCACGGCGCGCCGCCACGCGGGATCGTTGGCGTGGTGGCCTTCCACGCGCGGGTTGGCCATGGCGGCGAGCGCGACCGGGCCGGCGTTCGCGAACGCCTCGGTGAGCGCCGTGGCCATCTCCGGGGTGAGCACCGGCTCCACGAGCGTCGAGCAGCGTCCGAGGTCGGTTTCCCCGACCCCGAGGGAGAAATCCGCCTCCAGGGGACTGGCCACATGCTCGGCGAAGAACGCGTCGATGCCCTGCCTGGCCACGCGGCGCACGACCTCGCCGACGAGGAAGCCGTAGGACAGCGCGTGGTAACCGCTCGCCGAGCCGGGTGGGAACAGCGGTTCCTGCTCGGCCAGCAGCCCCGTGATGTGGTCCCAGTCGTAGAGCTGTTCGACCTTCACCGGGTGCGCCAGGCCGATGCCGACGACGCCGGAGCGGTGTGAGAGCAGCCAGCGCACCGGGAGGTCCTGCTTGCCCGCCGCGGCGAACTCCGGCCAGTAGCGTGCCACCGGCGCGTCGAGGTCGAGCTCGCCGGCGTCGGCCAGCTGGTGCGCGCAGATCGCCGCCATGCCCTTGGTGGTGGACCAGACGTTGGTCAGCGTGTCGGGCCGCCACGGTGTGGTGCGGAGGGGATCCGCCCAACCGGCCCAGAGATCGACCACGACCTCGCCGCGGTGGGTCACCGCGAAGGCCGCGCCCAGTTCGTCGCGCTCGGAGATGTTCTCGACGAACGCGGCCTGCACCGGCTCGAACCCGGGCGCGCAGGTGCCGTGCAGGGGCACGGCCGTCTCCTCGTCCATGCTGGCCCGCCTCCACTCGACACCGACTGGTCGGTACGCCGAAGTTAGAAGGGCCGACCGGGCCCGTCAAGACCTGCCGGGCCCGGTCCTTTTTCGCCGGAAGTGCCGCTGGTTCGCCGACGGCTACCGCAGGGCCGGCACGCGGGGGCCGTACTTGGCGAGCAGGGCCGTGTTGGCCTCGTCGCCACCCTCCACATTGGAGCTCCGCCACAGCGGGACGTCGATGCCCTCGGCCGTGCCGCGGTCGTAGACCTCCGCCAGGATGAGGTTCCACAGGAACGCGTTGACCACAGTGGACAGTGGTGCGGTGCGCGGCGCGGCGGCCGGGTGGCTCGCGTCGCCGGGGATCACGAGCGAGTCGAGCACGACCGTGCCCTCCTCGACCAGCGTCGTCGCCGACCGGCGCGGCGCCGCGGCCACGCATGCGCGGGACGTCACGGCGATCACCGACGCGCCCCGGCGACGGGCGCCGGCGGCCAGCTCGACCGGGTACGGGTTCACCCCGGAGGTCGAGAACACCACGAGCACGTCGTCGGGCCCCGGCGCGCGCTCGGCCAGCACCTCTTCGGCGAGCCCGCTGCGGCGCTCGGTCTTCGTGCTCTGCTGCGCGCCGTGCAGGGGCAGCAGCTCCGGGTGGTACAGCGGGTAGACGCAGGCGAGGCCGCCCGCGCGGTAGAACGTCTCGGCGACCGCGGCGAGCGAGTGCCCGGCACCGGCGGTGAACACGAGGGCGTCGGACCGGATCACCCCGAGCACGAGATCGGCCGCCGCCGTCAGCGCTTCGGCATTGGCCTCCCGTGCGGCCGCGAGCTTTTCCGAGGTGCTCTTCCAGATTTCCGTGGCGCTCACCACACCTGCCCTTCGTCGCGGGTTCGGGCGCCGAATGTATCGCTTGGACACGCTTCGTGGTGGATTAGCGTGAGAGCTGATCATCCGGGCGTACCGGTGACTGGGAGGCGGCACGTGGACGGAGTACCCGTCGTTTCGGTGCGGCGTGCGCACGGGCGGACGAGAGCGGTGGCGCTGGTGCTGCACGGCGGCGCCGAGCACAGCACCGCGGCGGTAGGGCCGTGGCGGCTGGCGTACCTGCGCATGGTGCCGCTGGCCCGAGCCCTGCACCGGGCGGGCCGCGCGGCGGGCCTGGAGGTGCGTCTGGTGCGCAACCGCCGCTACGGCTGGAACGCACCCGCGGAAGACCCGGTGGACGACGCACGCTGGGCGCTGGAGCGCGTCCGCGCCGAGCACCCGGGCCTGCCCGTCGTGCTCGTCGGGCACTCGATGGGCGGCCGGGTGGTGCTGCGCGTGGCCGACGACCCCGCGGTGGTGGGCGTGTGCGCGCTCGCGCCGTGGACACCGCCCGGCGAGCCCGTGGAGGCCGTCACAGGCCGCTCCGTGGTGCTGCTGCACGGCACGCGCGACCGGATCACCTCACCGCGTGATTCCCACGCCTTCGCCGAGCGCGCGCGGGAGCTCGCCAAGCGGCTCGCGCGCTTCGACGTCACCGGCGAAGGTCACGCGATGATCAAGCGTCCGGCGGTCTGGACCAGGCTGATGTGTGCTTTCACACTGGAAGCCATCGACGCTGGGGAGACCGACGAGACTCTCCGGCAGGCGTGGAACCGGCCCGCGGACGAGCGGTTGCGCATCCCCGTGTGACCGGATCCGGCGACAACCGCACAGCGCAGGTCGCGTGTGCCGGGAATACCATCAGTTGTGGGCCGATGGGCCCATTCCGGAGGGAGTGTCTTGTCCACCTCAAGTGTTGACCGAGCGGCGGGGCCCGCCTCGCTGCCGGCGCCCGACGAAACCCGGTGGCCGGGGCTGGCCACGCCACCGCACTCGCCGCTGCGCGCGCGAGCCGCGGAGGCGCTCTTCCGCCGTGCCGTGAAGAACCTCGACCTGCGGGTCACGTTCCCCGACGGCACCGTCCTGGGCGCCGGCGGTCCGGAGGCGCCCGAGATGCGCATCCTGCGGCCCTCGGCGTTTTTCCACCGCCTCGGGGCCGACGCGAAGATCGGCTTCGGCGAGTCGTACATGGTGGGGGACTGGACCGCCGAGGACCTCGCGGGCGTCCTGACGCCGTTCGCCGAGAAGCTCACCACGATCGTGCCGCTGTTCCTCCAGCGGTTCCGCCGCTTCGCCGAGCGCGTGCAGCCGGCGGCGGAGGAGAACACGATCGAGGGGTCGCGGTCGAACATCCACCGGCACTACGACCTGTCCAACGACCTGTTCAGCGCGTTCCTCGACGAGTCGATGATGTACTCCTCGGCGCTTTTCGGCCCGGGTGAGGACCTGACGCAGGCCCAGCACCGCAAGCTCGACAGCGTGCTGGACTACGCGGGCGTGCGCGAGGGCAGCGAGGTGCTCGAGATCGGCACCGGCTGGGGCGAGCTGTCGATCCGCGCGGCCTCCCGCGGCGCGAAGGTGACGTCGCTGACCATCTCGCAGGAGCAGAAGGTGCTCGCCGACGCGCGGATCGCCGAGGCCGGCCTGTCCGACCGCGTCGACGTGCAGCTGTGCGACTACCGCAACGCCACCGGCCAGTACGACTCCGTGGTCAGCGTGGAGATGATCGAGGCCGTCGGGCAGTCCTACTGGCCCACGTTCTTCGCCACCATCGGCAAGCGCCTGCGCCCGGGCGGGCGCTTCGGCCTGCAGGCCATCACGATGGACCACGACCGGATGCTGGCGGCGGCCCGGTCGTACACCTGGATCCACAAGTACATCTTCCCGGGCGGCATCATCCCGTCGGTGCAGGCCATCGAGGACGGCATGCGCGACAACACCCGCCTCAAGCTGGCCGGCATGCGCGAGTTCGGCCAGGACTACGCGCGCACGCTCAAGCTGTGGGGTGAGCGGTTCCACCAGCGCTGGGACGACATCCGCGGCTTCGGCTTCGACGACGTGTTCCACCGGATGTGGGAGTTCTACCTCGCCTATTCGGAGGCCGGGTTCCGCTCCGGGCACATCAAGGTGCACCAGTTCGGGTTCGCCGACCCCCGCTGAGCAGGCCGTTCCCCACCGGATGAACCTGCACCAGGTGCCGCACGTCCTTTGTTCGAGGGCGTGCGGTTCACTGGCCGCACGATTTTTGCCGGATTCGGGGATTGGGTGAGAGACCGATGACGTACGGAGGCGACGACGGCAGGCGGCGGGTGCCGCCCCGGCCACCGCAGCCCGCCGCACGCCCGCGGCAGCATCAGCGGGCGCAGATGATGCCGCTGCCAGGAGTGAGCAGCAGCCCGTACGACGCGCGCACCAGACCCATGGGCTCGCGCGGCGAGGCTCCCGCGCCCCCGCCGCCCGCACCGCCTCGGCAGGCCCCGCCGCGCCAGGCCCCGCGGCCCGGACCGGCTCCGCGCCGGCGCCGCCGGTGGAGCTTCGGCAAGGTCCTGATGACGCTGGTGCTGATCTTCGTCGTGTTCGTGGGCGGGATCTGGGCGTATCTGGAGTTCTCGATCAAGCGCGTCGACGCGCTGGCCGACTACGACGGCCGTCCCGCGGCCGCGTCGGGCACCAACTGGCTGATCGTGGGCTCCGACAGCCGCGACGGGCTGACGGCCGAGGACGAAGAGCGCCTCGCGACCGGCGACGTCGCGGCGGCCGGCGGGCAGCGCACCGACACGATCATGATCGCGCACATCCCGGACAACGACACCAAGCCGACGCTGCTGAGCCTGCCACGCGACTCGCAGGTGAAGATCCCGGGCCACGGCACGAACAAGATCAACGCCGCGTTCTCCCTCGGCGGCCCTGCGCTGCTGGCGAAGACCGTGGAAGGCGTCACCGGCCTGCGGATGGACCACTACGCGGAGATCGGCTTCGGCGGGTTCGCCAACATCGTCGACGCGATCGGCGGGGTCGACATGTGCGTGGACAAGGCCATGCACGACACGTTCACCAACATCGACATCAAGGCCGGCTGCCAGACGCTGGACGGGCGCGAGTCGCTCGGGTTCGTCCGCATGCGCCACAGCAGCGCGACCCCGCGGTCGGACCTCGACCGCGTGGCCAACCAGCGCAAGTTCATCGGTGCCCTCGTGAGCCAGATCGCGAGCCCGGGGACGCTGCTGAACCCGTTCGACTTCTTCCCGCTGCTGTCCTCGGCGCCCGACGCGCTGACGATGGACTCGGGTGACCACGTGCACAACCTGGCCGGCCTGGCGATCGCGATGCGCGGCATATCGTCCGACGGCGTGCTCACCGGCACGGTGCCGGTCACCGACGGCTCGGCCGAGCACTGGGACAAGACGAAGTCGGCGCAGCTGTTCGACGCGCTGAAGAACGACACCCCGGTGCCGCCCACGGCTGTCGTCAACTAGCTCACGAGCACCGACCACGGGGGCCCGCCGGAAAACGGCGGGCCCCCGCGTTATTTCGATGCCACAAAGCTGTCCCGGTGCGACCATGAGGACATGGACACCCTCACCGACGGCGTGGTCACCCTCAACCGCTGGCGCGCCGAAGACCTCGACGTGCTCGTGGACACGGTCTCGGCGTCACGCGAGCACATCGGCGAGTGGCTCGTCTGGGCCACCGACGGCTACGGCCGGGCCGAGGGCACGGAGTTCCTCACGAGCACGGCCGAACGCTGGGCGTCGGGTGAGGCCCAGGAGTACGGCATCTACACCGCCGACAGCACGCTCGCCGGCGGCTGCGGCCTGATGCGCCGCGACGACGGTCGCGAGATCGGCTACTGGCTGGCGAAGACGTGCACCGGCCGCGGCCTGGCCACGCGCGCGACGGCCCTGCTGGTCGCCGAGGCCTGGCGTCTGGGCACGCCCCACGTCGACATCCTCCACGACGAGCTCAACACCCGCAGTGGTGCCATTCCCGCCCGGCTGGGTTTCACCTTGCACCACAAGGAAGCCGCCTCCGACGCGCTGGCCCCGGCGTGCTCGGGCAACGACTTCGTGTGGCGGATCCAGCGACCGGGCTGACCCGTGAATCCCTTGCCGGGCAAGGGAAAGTGTCAGGAGACGTTCTTGCGCTCGCGCAGCATCTTCAGCGCGCGGTCCGCGTGCGCGGTGAAGTTCAGCTCGCTCTTGATCACGTCGAGCACACGCCGGTCGGTGTCGATGACGAACGTGGTGCGCTTGGTGTGCAGCGGGATGAACTTGCGCCACGCGCCGAACTGCTTCGCTACCGCACCGTCCACATCGGACAGCAGCGGGTAGTCGAACCCGTTGGCAGCGGAGAACTCCCGCTGCTTGGCCACGGCGTCCGGGCTGATGCCCACGCGCTGGGCGCCCACCTCGGCGAACTCGGCGGCCAGGTCGCGGAAGTGGCAGCTCTCGGCGGTGCAGCCGCTCGTCATGGCGGCGGGGTAGAAGAACAGCACGACCGGGCCGGCCGTCAGGAAGTCCGAGAGGGTGCGGTCGTTGCCCTGGTCGTCGGAGAGGGTGAAGTCGGGCGCGAGGTCGCCGGTGTCCATCGGGGTCCTTTCGGGCGGGGTCCGTGAGTCATGATCCTCCCCGGTGTCCGGAACCGCGCCGCAGGTGGACGGGTCAGCCGGCGTGGCGCTCGATCATCTCGTCCACTTCGTCGCCCGTGGCCGAGTCGGCGACGAACGGACCGCGCGCGGCGAGCACGCCGAGCTGGCGCAGGCGAGCCGCGTGCTCGGCGCTGCGCACGCCTTCGGCGCCGATGCGCAGCTTGAGCTCCTTGCCGCGTTCCACGAGCTGGCGCAGGTGCCGCACATCGGTCTCGGCGGCGCACTCGGCCAGCGCGTCGACGACCGGGCCGCTGAGGATCACGTGCCGCACGGGCAGGTTGAGCCGCGGGATCAGCTCCAGGTCGTCCGATCCCGAGATCGTGAGCACGAGCTGGGCGCCGAGTTCGGCGAGCAGCCCGAAGGAGTCGTGCACCTCGCCCTTCGCGTCGAACATCGACTGCCGGTCGATGCACAGCCGCAGCGCCTGTGCCGGCAGGCCCTGGCGGTCGAGCTCTTCCTTGACCATCCCCACCAACTCGGCGTCGCTCGCGAAGCGCCGCGGCAGCCGGATGCAGACGTCGGGCGTGGCCTCGCCGAAACGCGATCGCCAGCGGGCCGTGGCCTTGAGTGACTCGGCGAGCAGCCACTTGCCCAGCGGCACCGTCATGCCGGTGATCTGTGCGAGCGGGTAGAACTCCTCGGAGTCGAGCTCGCCCTTCTCCGGGTGGTTCCAGCGCAGGCCCGCGTTCACGGCGGCGATCTCGTCGGGCTTCGCGAGCTTCACGGTGGGCTGGTAGACGAGGGTGAACTCGCCGTTCTCCAGCGCGCCGGCGATCACCGCGCCGAGCTGGTAGCGGCTGCGGTCGCGCTCGTCCTCGGCCGGGTCGTACAGCATCCACTGGGCCTTGCCGCGTTCCTTGGCCCGGTGCAGCGCGAGCTCCGCGGCCCGGCGCAGCTCGGTGTGCCCGCCGCCGGGCCGCCCGCCCACGACGATGCCGGCGCTGGCGCTCACCCCGATCCCGTGGCCGCCGAGGTACACGGCCTCGTTGAGGTCGTCCAGCGCCCGGTCCACGAGGCGCACCACGTGCTGGGTCGTGAGGTCCGCGCCGCGCATCAGCACGCCGAACCCGTCGCCGGACAGCCGGGCCACGTAGCCGTCATGGTGCCCGGTGAAGGTCTCCGCCAGCCGGTTCGCGACCTCCTTCAGCACCCGGTCGCCCACGCCGGCGCCGAGGCCGTCGTTGATCACCTTGAAGCCGTCGATGTCGAGGTAGACCAGCGCGATCTCTTCGGTGCCGGGCGCGCCGAGCGCGGCCTCGACGCGGTTGGCGAACGCCTGGGAATTGGGCAGGCCCGTGAGCGCGTCGTGCACGTTCTGGTGCAGCAGGCGCTCGCCGAGCAGGTGCAGGTCGTCGGTGTCGGCGGCCATCAGCACGGGGAAGTGCGTGTCGGCCCGGTCGCCGGGCAGCCGCGCGAGCGTGACGTTGGTGGTGATGCTGCCGTCCTGGCTGTGGTCGAGGTGCACGCCGCGTTCGGTGAGGCGGCCGATCTCCGCGGTGCTCAGGCGCTCGAGGCAGCTGCGGATGCGGGTCGCGTCGTGGTCGGTCGCGGCCAGGTCGGCGAGGTGCCTGTCGTGGAGCCGGCTCTGGGTCGAGCTGAGCAGCTTGGCCAGCGCCGCGTTGGCCTCCATGATCACGCCGGAGGGGTCGGCCAGCGCGATGCCGATCGGGGCGGCGGAAAAGAGCGTGGTGAAGCGCAGGACGGCGCCTTCGTACGCGGGGGTCGCCACCTCCGTGATCTCCTGGGCGAAGGAGAGCAGGAGACGCTCCAGTTCCGCGGGCGGAAGCGTTACTCCTTTCGTGTCGGTCAGCGTCGTCGCGAACTTGCGCGCGACGTCGACCAACCCTGGCGCGGCACCAGGCTCAGGCACACTCCACCTCTTCATGCGCGGACTAAAGCCAGCTCAGACCCGGTGTGAAGGTTCATGGACCCACACTAGGTATGAGTTGGCCGTGAGTGATGCCACGGCATCATGCGCGAAACGGGGTGTCTACCGGCTGAACGAGTGATGACCCCTACACAAATAGTGACGTGATGTCACCTTGAGTGCTCGAACGTGTTTTTCCGGTTCGCCGGATTTCCCGTTTGTCCGGCACAGTCGGCTCCCCGCCTCCCGCCATGACCGTCAACGATATTCGAGACGCACCGGCAGTCCGTCGGCGGGGACCGGCAACGAGACGTAGTCCCAGCGCGCGGTGTAGTCCTGCGGCACCGACCAGCGGAAAGTCCGCAGCATCTCGTGCATCAGCGCCTTGACCTCGAGGCTGCCGAAGTGCAGCCCGATGCACTTGTGCGCGCCGCCGCCGAAGGGCATCCACGCGAACCGGTGCGACTTGTCCTCGCGCCGCGGCTCGGCGAACCGCTCGGGGTCGAAGCGCATCGGGTCGGTCCAGCACTCGGGGGTGAAGTGGTTCAGCGTCGGCGAGACGCCGACGAGCGTGCCTTCGGGGATGAAGTGACCGAGGACCTCGGTGTCCTTGGTGGTCTTGCGGGCCATCGACGGCACCGGGGCCCGCAACCGCAGCGACTCCTTCATCACGAGGTCGAGCGTCTCCAGGCTTTCCAGTGCCTCGATGTCCGGCACGTCGTCGCCCAGCGCGAGCGACTCCGCGCGGGCGCGTTCCTGCCACTCCGGGTGCTTGGCCAGGTAGTAGGCCATGGCGCTGCTGGTGATGGTCGTGGTGTCGTGCGCGGCCATCATCAGGAAGATCATGTGGTTCACGATGTCCGCGTCGGTGAACCGGTCGCCGTCCTCGGTGGTGGCGGTGCAGAGCGCGGCGAACAGGTCGTCGCCGCCGGCGCGGCGCTTTTCCGGCAGCGTCTCGCCGAAGTAGCGCTCCAGCAGCCGCCGGCCGCGCAGGCCCGCGGACCAGCGGCCGCCGGGCACGGGGTAGCGCACCAGCGCCGTGCCCGCGCGCACGGTGTTCACGAACGCGCGGTTGATCCGCATCGCGTCGTCGAGCGAGCGCATGTCCATGAACACGCGGGTCGCCACGTCGAGCGTGAGCTGTTTGAGCGCCCAGTACAGCCGCGGCCGGGTACTGCCGGGCCACGCCTCGACGCCGGCGCGCAGGGCCGGGCCCATCTGCCCGACGTAGCCGACGAGCCGCTCCCGCGTGAACGCGCTCTGCATGATCCGCCGGTGCAGGTGGTGCTCGCCGAAGTCGAGCAGCATGAGGCCGCGGTCGAAGAACTTCTCGATGAAGAACTTCCAGCCCTCCTGCGAGAACGCCTTGTCCTTGTTCACCAGGGCGATCTGCGTGGCCTCGGGGCCGGACAGCGACACTATCCGGCGACCGAAGCCGCCCATCCACGAGACGGGGCCGTACTTCTCGTAGCGGCTGAAGCTGAAGTCCAGGCCGAAGCGCATCATCTCCAGCGCGTGGCCTACGACCGGCGGGCCGTCGTCGCCGAGCACCGGCTTGAGGCCGCTGCCCGCGGGCGGTGCCGCGAGCTCGCGCACGGGGTAGCTGGCCGCCTGCCAGCGCTGGTCGACGGTGCGGGGCAGTGGCATCGACGTGAGCGTGGGCACGCGTTCACGCAGGCTCTCGGCGACCTTGCCGACCTTGCCGACTGCGCTCGTCATGGCGACCTGCCTTCATTGGCGGAAACCCGGTCGATCTCCACCGTGGCGCGCTGTTGACCGAATGACAATACCTTGGGCCAGCTCCATCCGGGTGATCCTTGACGAAGATCGGGTCAGTGCCGCGCGGTGCGGATGAGCTCGGCGGGCCGCTCGGCGATGGCGTAGACCGTGGCGTTGGTGTTCGCCGACACCGGGGCGGGCATCACCGACGCGTCGGCCACACAGGCTTTCGTCGTCGCGCACGTCCCGGCCGGGCTGCGCCTCGGATGCCGGCCACGGCGCGAGCGTGGGCGCGACGCCGATCTCGAGCGCCGTTCGCACCCCGGCGACCGCCATCTTCGACGCCGGTGCACCGGTCGCCGTCGACGATCATGCGGTGCACCGGCGCGCCGGTAGCCAGGTCGAGATTCGGGCGGAGCCAGGGCGGGGGTGAGGGGAGGCGTCGCCGGCGCTTTGCCGCTTGCCGTCGACGAAGTTCGAGTGGCACCGGCCGAACGCGGCTTCAAGGCCGCCGCCGATGTCGTTCGTCGTCGGGAACCCCGGACTGCCGCGCGGCTTCAAGGCCGCCGCCGACGGGGTTGGCCGACGACGCCTGCCGGGGACGCAGGGGACCGGTGCGGCCTCGCAGCGCCGGGTCACCGCTTTCGATGGTCTCGCTGCGCCTGAAGCACGGCAGGAGGTCGTCGAAGCTCCTGCCTTTCGCCCCTGCGGCGTCGGTGACCTTCACCACGAGCCCTGTGTCGAAGAAGCGGGCCACCTGGTCGCGAAGGCCTGGTCACGCCTCTGGCGGACCAGGGGCGTGACCGTTGCGCGGTGGTGCTCAGCCGAGTTCGGCGCGGACCTGGCGGGCCGCCGCGACGAGGTGGCGCAACGCGGGCTCCACCTCGGCGTAGCGGCGCGTCTTGAGGCCGCAGTCGGGGTTCACCCACAGTCGCTGTGCCGGCACGGCGGAGGCTGCCGTGCGCAGCAGGTCCACGACCTCCTCGACGCCGGGCACACGCGGCGAGTGGATGTCGTAGACGCCCGGGCCGACGCCGCGCGCGAACCCACCGGCCGACAGGTCGGCGAGCACCTCCATCTTCGAGCGCGCGGCTTCGATGCTGGTGACGTCGGCGTCGAGGCCGTCGATCGCCGGGAGCACCTCGCCGAACTCCGAGTAGCACATGTGCGTGTGGATCTGGGTGCCTTCGGCGACACCGGCCGTCGCGACGCGGAACGCGCGCACCGCCCAGTCGAAGTAGGCCGTGTGCCCGGCCGCGCGCAGCGGCAGCAGCTCGCGCAGCGCCGGCTCGTCGACCTGGATCACGCGCACCCCCGCGGCTTCGAGGTCGGCCACCTCGTCGCGGATCGCGAACGCGACCTGCAGCGCCGTGTCCGCCAACGGCTGGTCGTCGCGGACGAACGACCACGCGAGGATCGTGACCGGGCCGGTGAGCATGCCCTTGATCGGCTTGGCGGTGCGGCTTTGCGCATACCGCGCCCACGGCACGGTCATCGGCCGCGGGCGCGAGACGTCGCCGTGGAGGATCGGCGGGCGGACGCACCGCGAGCCGTAGGACTGCACCCAGCCGTGCTCGGTCGGGGCGAACCCGGCGAGCTGCTCGGCGAAGTACTGCACCATGTCGTTGCGTTCGGGCTCGCCGTGCACCAGCACGTCGAGGCCCAGCTCCTCCTGCAGCCCCACCACGCGGTCGATCTCGGCGTGCATCTCGGCCACGTACCCGGCTTCCTCCAGCGTGCCCGCGCGGTACGCGGCGCGCGCCTTGCGGACGTCGGTGGTCTGCGGGAACGAGCCGATCGTGGTGGTCGGCAGCGGCGGCAGGCCGAGGGACTCCTGCTGCACGGCCGCGCGTCGCTCGTACGGCTCACGCACGGCGTCCCCGGGCTTCAGCGCCGCCAGCCGCTCGCGCACGGCCGCGTCCAGCGGGTTCGTCGCGCGGTCCGCGGCGGCCGCGCGCGCCGCCGACAGGTCCACCTGCTCGCCGCGCAGCGCCCGCCCGAGCAGAACGACCTCGGCAACCTTCTGGTCGGCGAACGCGAGCCAGCTCTTCAGGCGTGGATCGAGGTTCTCGGCCTCGACGTCGTAGGGCACGTGCAGCAGCGAGCACGACGTCGTGATGCTCACGTGCCGCGCGGTGCCGGCCAGCCGCGCGGCACGTTCCAGCGCGCGGTCCGGGTCGGTGCGCCACACGTTGCGCCCGTCGACGATGCCGGCGAGCACCTCCTTGTCGCGCAACGCGCCTTCCGCGGCCACGGCGTCCACAAAGGACTCGTCGGTGACGAGGTCCACGGCCAGCGCCTCGATGGGGGAGCGGGCGAGCACACCCAGCCCGCGCCCCAGACCGCCGAAGTACCCGGCGACGAGCAGCTTCGGGCGGTCCTGGGCCTTGGCCAGCACGTGGTACGCGCGGGTCAGCGCGTTGAGCCCCTTCGTGGTGCGGTCCCCAGCGAACGCCGGCTCGTCGAGCTGCACCCACTCGACGCCCTCGGCTTTCAGCGAGCTGAGCAGCGCCGCGTAGTCGGGCAGCAGTTCGTCGAGCAGCTCCAGTGGTCGGAAGCCGGGCTGCGTCGCCTTGGCGAGCAGCAGGAACGTGACCGGGCCGACGAGCACCGGCCGCGTCTCGATGCCCAGCTCACGGGCCTCGCGCACCTCGTCGAGCGGCTTCGTGCCCGACAGTGTGAAGCGCGAGCCGGGCCCCAGCTCGGGCACGAGGTAGTGGTAGTTGGTGTCGAACCACTTCGTCATCTCGAGCGCCGGCTCGTCCTGCACGCCGCGCGCGGCGGCGAAGTACGTGTCCAGCGGCGAGAGGCCGAGGCGGGTGAAGCGCTCGGGCAGCGCGCCGAACAGCTCGGCGGTGTCGAGCACCTGGTCGTAGTGGGAAAAGGTGTTGGCGGGGACGGACTCCAGCCCCGCGTCGCGCAGCCGCTGCCAGGCCCGCGCCCGCAGGGTTTTGCCCACCGCGAGCAGCTCCGCCTCGCCGGTGGTGCCCGCCCAGTAGCGCTCCAGGGCGCGCTTGAGCTCCCGGTCCGGTCCGATGCGCGGGTACCCCAGGATCGTGGTGCCGATGGTGTTCACAGGCTCTCTCCTCGCGAGCTCGATCGAGGCGAGCCCGGGCACGCGAAAGCCGCGCTTCGGTCAGGCCTGCTCCCACGGGACCCGGACTCACGCACGCCGTCGGCGCACGTACCACGGGCAGGTCTTCGGACTCGTGGGCGCCGAGCTCGCGCCTACTCACCGTCGCTTCCCGGGCTCACGCCCAGTGCTTGACCACGAAATCGTGGTGACGGCTTTCGTTCCCACTCACCGCTGCGGGGCAGTCCCGGATCCACACCGGGTTCCCTGTTGCCTCGCCAGAGTGTGGTCGCGCGAAAAAAGGCCCGGCCACGCCCTGGCGAACCAGTGGCGTGGCCGAGCCTAGCGCCGGGTGGCACAACGTCCGCCGTGATCCCGGAGACCGGGATCAGGAGTGCGCGATCAGCTTCCGCAGTTGATCAGTCCCAGTCCAGCGCGCCGCCCGACTGGTACTCGATCACGCGGGTCTCGAAGAAGTTCTTCTCCTTCTTCAGGTCCATCGCCTCCGACATCCACGGGAACGGGTTCTCCGTCTCCCCGAAGATCGGCGCGAGGCCGATCTGCTGGGCGCGCCGGTCGGTGATGAAGTGCATGTACTGCTCGCACAGCTGCGCCGAGAGGCCCAGCATGCCGCGCGGCATGGTGTCGCGCGCGTAGCGGACCTCCAGCTCGCACGCATCCTGCAGCATCTGCCGGATCTCCGCCTGGAACTCTTCCGTCCACAGGTGCGGGTTCTCGATCTTGATCTGGTTGATGCAATCGATGCCGAAGTTCAGGTGAATCGACTCGTCGCGCAGGATGTACTGGTACTGCTCGGCGATGCCGACCATCTTGTTGCGCCGGCCGAGCGAGAGGATCTGCGCGAAGCCGGTGTAGAACCACATGCCCTCGAAGATCACGTAGAACGCCACGAGGTCGCGCAGGAACGCCTGGTCGGCCTCCGGCGTGCCGGTCTCGAAGTCCGGGTCCTCGAGGTGCTGGGTGTACTTCAGCGCCCACGCGTCCTTCTCGGAGATGGACGGCACCTCGCGGTACATGTTGAACAGCTCGCCCTCGACCAGGCCGAGGCTTTCGCAGATGTACTGGAAGGTGTGCGTGTGCACGGCTTCCTCGAACGCCTGGCGCAGCAGGTACTGGCGGCACTCGGGGTTGGTGATCTGGCGGTACACCGCGAGCACGATGTTGTTGGCCACCAAGGACTCCGCCGTGGCGAAGAAGCCGAGGTTGCGCTTGAGCATCTGGCGCTCGTCCTCAGTCAGGCCGTCCGGCGACTTCCACAGCGCGATGTCGGCCTGCATGGCGACCTCGGTCGGCATCCAGTGGTTGTTGCACGCGGCGAGGTACTTGTCCCACGCCCAGCGGTATTTCATGGGCAGCAGCTGGTTCACGTCGGCGCGCGCGTTGATCATGCGCTTGTCGTCGACGTTGATCCGGGCGGCACCGACCTCGATCTCGCCGAGGCCGGTGGCCGTGGTCTCCACGTTGGTCATCAAGAGGCTCCAAGAAAAGGCTCGTGTGCGGCGAGGCCGGTTTCAGCCGGCCTCGCCGCACACGAGGAGGTCACTGGCAGGCTTCGCAGTCGGGGTCGTCGATGCGGCAGGCGGCGCCTTCGGTCGCGACGAAGTCGATGTCGTCGACCTTCGGCATTTCCTTCGGCTCGGCGGGCTTGGCGGCCGGGACCGCGGCGGGCACGGCCGCAGCGGGGCTCGCCGGGACCGCGGCCGAGGGCGAAGGAGCCGGGGCCGGCGAAGGCGCCGGGGCGGCCGGAGCAGTAGCGGTGGCGGCCGGGGCGGCCGAGACCGCGTTCAGCTTGCCGTCGGTGCCGCGCAGGGTGCTCTTCTCCACGTGCGTCGCCGACTGCGCGCGCAGGTAGTACGTGGTCTTGAGGCCCTTGTGCCACGCGTAGCGGTACAGCTCGTCGAGCTTGCGCCCGCTCGGCGCCGCGATGTAGAGGTTCAGCGACTGCGCCTGGTCGATCCACTTCTGCCGGACCGAGCCGGCGTCCACGATCCACTTCGACTCGATCTCGAACGCGGTGGCGTAGAGCGCCTTGAGGTCGTCCGGCACGCGGTCGATCTGGCCGAGGCTGCCGTCGAAGTACTTCAGGTCGCTGACCATGACCTCGTCCCACAGGCCGCGGGCCTTGAGGCTCTTGACCAGGTGCGGGTTCACCACGGTGAAGTCGCCCGACATGTTCGACTTCACGTACAGGTTCTGGAACAGCGGCTCGATCGACTGGCCGACGCCGGAGATGTTGGAGATCGTGGCGGTCGGCGCGATCGCCATCACGTTGGAGTTGCGCATGCCGACGGTCTTCACGCGCTCGCGCAGCGGCGCCCAGTCCAGCGTCGTGGAGGTGTCGACGGCGAGGGCGTCGCCCTGGCGCGCGTCGATCAGCAGCTGCATCGAGTCGATCGGCAGGATGCCGCGGCTCCACAGCGAACCCTCGAACGTCTGGTACTGGCCGCGCTCCTCGGCGAGGTCGGTCGACGCCGAGATCGCGTAGTAGGACACGTGCTCCATGCTCACGTCGGCGAACTTCACCGCTTCCTGGGAAGCGAACGGCACGCCGATCTCGAACAGCGCGTCCTGGTAGCCCATGATGCCCAGGCCCACCGGACGGTGGCGCAGGTTGGAGCGGCGCGCCTCCGGGATCGTGTAGAAGTTGATGTCGATCACGTTGTCGAGCATGCGGACCGCCGTGCGCACGGTCTTCTCGAGGCGCTTCGTGTCCAAGCCCTCGGGGGTGACGTGCTTGAGCAGGTTCACCGAACCGAGGTTGCAGACCGCGACCTCGTCGATGTTGGTGTTCAGCGTGATCTCGGTGCACAGGTTCGAGGAGTGCACCACGCCGACGTGCTGCTGCGGCGAGCGCAGGTTGCACGGGTCCTTGAACGTGATCCACGGGTGGCCGGTCTCGAACAGCATGGTCAGCATGCGCCGCCACAGCTCGACCGCGCGGATCCTGCGGAAGACCTTGATCTCGCCGCGGTCGGCGGCGGCCTCGTACTCGCGGTAGCGCTCGGCGAACGCGTTGCCGTAGAGGTCGTGCAGGTCCGGCGTCTCGTTGGGGGAGAACAGGGTCCACTGCGCGTCGGCCTCGACGCGGCGCAGGAACTCATCCGGCACCCAGTTGGCCGTGTTCATGTCGTGGGTGCGCCGGCGGTCGTCACCGGTGTTCTTGCGCAGGTCGAGGAACTCCTCGATGTCCACGTGCCACGTCTCGAGGTACGCGCACGCCGCGCCCTTGCGCTTGCCGCCCTGGTTCACGGCGACGGCGGTGTCGTTGGCGATCTTGAGGAACGGCACGACACCCTGCGACTGGCCGTTGGTGCCCTTGATGTGGGCGCCGAGGCCGCGGACCGGGGTCCAGTCGTTGCCGAGGCCACCCGAGTACTTGGCCAGTAGCGCGTTGTTCTTGTACGCCTGGAAGATCGAGTCCAGGTCGTCGTCCACAGTGGTCAGGAAGCACGATGAGAGCTGGGCGCGCGTGGTGCCCGAGTTGAACAGCGTCGGCGTCGAGGCCATGAAGTGGAACGTGGAGAGCAGCTCGTAGAACTCGATCGCGCGGGCTTCGCGGTCG
Organism: Amycolatopsis sp. 2-15; assembly: GCF_030285625.1. Classification (NCBI taxonomy): domain Bacteria; kingdom Bacillati; phylum Actinomycetota; class Actinomycetes; order Pseudonocardiales; family Pseudonocardiaceae; genus Amycolatopsis; species Amycolatopsis carbonis. The sequence goes on along the minus strand of NZ_CP127294.1, from coordinate 8,632,560 downwards.
TCCTCGCGGATGGCCAGACCCATGGCCACGCGCATGAAGAACGCCTGCGGCAGCTCGAAGCGCGTGCCGTTGTGGTGCTGGAAGTACCGGTCGTACAGGGTCTGCAGGCCCAGGAACCCGAAGTCCAGGTCACGCTCGGCGTGGATGGCCGCGGTGATCTTGTCGAGGTCGAACGTGAGCAGCTCGCCGTCGACCAGCTCCAGCTCGACCGCGCGGCGCAGGTAGGTGCGGAAGTAAGCGGGGTACTCGGCGGTCATCTCGTCCTGGCTGGCCTGGCGTGCGCGGCCGGCGAGGTAGCTCAGGGCCTCTCCGCGCAGCTTGTCCAGCAGGAGCCGCGCACTCACGTACGAGTAGTTCGGCTCCTGCTCGACGAGCACGCGGGCGGCCATGATCTGCGCGAGCGCGAGCTCGTCGGCGCTGATGCCGTCGTAGAGGTTGCGCTTGGCCTCGGCCAGCACCGGCTCGGCGGACACGTCCTCGAGTCCGGCCACGGCCTCGCCCACCACGTGGGACACGCGGGCCCAGTCGAGCGGGCGCAGCGAGCCGTCGGTGCCCTTGACGCTGATCGCGGCCTCGGCGGGCGCCGGCGTGACGGCCTCGCGGGCCTTCGACCGCTCGTCGCGGTAGAGCACGTAGGCGCGGGCGACCTTGTGGTGCTCACCGCGCATCAGGGCGAGCTCGACGAGGTCCTGGATCTGCTCGATGTGCAAAGCGGTTTCGGGGCCGGCGTGGCGCAGCAGGGAAGCCTCGACCTGCTCGGTCAGCTCGGCGACGACGTGGTGCACGCGCGAGGAAGCGGCCGCGTCGCCGCCCTCCACGGCGAGGAAGGCCTTGGTGAGGGCCACGCTGATCTTGCCGGCGTCGAACGGCGACACACTGCCGTCGCGCCGGATCACGCGGACCGCGCTCGGTGCCGAGTCCGCCGACGAGGGCGGACGCTGACCGGTTTCCACTGACATGCGGGTCTCCAACAAAGTCGAAAAATGGGCGCGCTTCATCGCCGCACGGCCGCACAAGGCCGTGCGCTGCTGTTTCTCCAAATCGGCCCGGCGGCCCTTCCTGAGCGGTCTCCCCGTCGCTGGGGGCTGCCGGTCCACAGAGACTACATCTAGGGGTTCGGGCTCGCACGTGCCCCAAGGGGTGGCGTGTCGCGGGCTCACCCTCGCGGGTTAGTCGATCACTCAGAGCGGCTGGTCGGGGGCGGTTCAGCCGCCGAAGACGAGGGTGCAGTCGCGCAGACTCGCGCTCACGATCGGGCGACGTCCGACCAGGAAACCGAGCGGTCCGGCGGGGTTCACGGACCAGTCGGCGGCGGCCGCGTGCGGCTTCGCGCGCGACCTGACGGGGCTGCGCTTGAGCCGCCCGCCGAGCGTCTGCGTGATCTCGAACCGCGCGGGCAGCGTGGCCGGCAGCCCCGCGCGGCGGGAGAACGCGGCGGTGGCGATCCAGCCGTCCTCGGTGGCCGCGGTGAACTCGCGGTCGCCGGTGAACTCGAGCGTCGCGAGATTCTTCGGGATGCCCCACAGCTCGCGCCCGCCCGCGAGCGAGACCTCGCTGTCGACCCAGATGTCGGTGATCGACGCGGTGAGCCCGCCGCGCACGGCGACGGCGGCGAGCAGCTCGTGGTAGCTCAGCTGCCCGGGCGCGCGGTAGTCGATCCACGCGGTGAACACCGCGGCGTGACCGCCGGTGGTGACGGGTTCGACGCCTTCGGGCAGCTCGGGCAGTTTGCCGGCCGGGAGCAGCCACACGGACAGCTGTGCCTGGCCGGCGAGGTGCCACGGTTCGGGCGGGTAGCCGGTCACTCGGCGATCCAGGGGAGGTAGGGCGGCAAGTCGTGGTCGACGCGGAGCTTGAACTCCGCCGGGCGTTTCTGGAGGAACGACAGCACACCCTCGATCGAGTCCGGGTTGGTGGCGATCCCGCCGATCAGCTTCGAGTCCACCTCGTGCACCTCGAACGGCGACGGCGCCGAAGCCATCCGGTAGAGCAGCTGGCGCGTGACGGCGACCGACACGGGCGCGGTGTTCGCCACGAGGTCGCGCGCGAGCTCGTAAGCCTTGTCCAGCACGGCTTCCGGCGGATGGACGCTGTGTACCAACCCCTTCCGCAACGCTTCCTCGGCGCCGAAGACGCGCCCGCTCACCATCCAGTCCACGGCCGTGCCCATGCCGACGAGCCGGGGCAGGAACCACGCCGACGCGCCTTCGGGGTAGATCCCGCGGCGCGTGAACACGAACCCGAACTTCGAGTCGTCGGCGGCCAGCCGGTAGTCGCACGACAGCGTGATCGTGATGCCCCCGCCCACCGCCGCGCCGCGCAAGGCGGCGATCACGGGCTTGTTCATCGTGAAGATCCGCTTGGAACAGCGGCCCGCCGGCTCCTGCCAGCCGTCGGGCGGGCCCTCGCCGAGCTCGAAGTCGAACCCGCCGGACGAGAGGTCGGCGCCGACCGAGAAGTCCTTGCCGGTGCCGGTGAGCACGACCACGCGCACGTCCTCGTCGCGGTCGGCGCGGTCCATGGCGGCGCCCAGCTCGTCGGCCATCCGCACGGTGTAGCCGTTGCGCGCCTGGGGCCGGTTCAGCTTGACCGTCGCGATCCGCTCGGCGACCTCGTAGGTGATGTCCGCGTAGGGGCTCATGGCTGGAACGGTAGGACAACGCGATTCTACTGGCAACGTGTCAATAGTGGCCGTGTGCTCGGCTGGAAAGAAAAACAATCAGGCGCGCTTGATTTTTCCTCGGTCGGGGTGCGAGGGTGGGCCCGAGCGCGTAGTGCTTACAGAAGGACGCATGGAGGCGCAGGATGGCTGATCTCGGCGTGATCCTCGGGGATCTCGCGGCCGAATCGCAGGCGATCGACGACGTGGTGGCCGGGCTGCCGGCCGAAGGGTGGGCCAGGCCGACGCCGGCGAAAGGGTGGACGGTCGCGCACCAGATCGCGCACCTGGCCTGGACAGACTCGAAAGCGCTGATCGCCGCGGCCCGGCCCGAGGAGTGGCAGGCCGAGGTCGAGCACCTGCTGAGCGTGGGGGAGAGCTACGTCGACCTTGCCGCCGAGGAAGGCACCGCCACGCCGCCGGAGGAGCTGCTCGCGCAGTGGCGCGCCGGGCGGACGGCGCTGTCCGAAGCGCTCGCCGCCGTGCCGGCCGGGCAGAAGCTGCCGTGGTACGGCCCGCCGATGAGCGCCGCGTCCATGGCCACCGCCCGGATGATGGAGACGTGGGCCCACGGCCAGGACGTGTTCGACGCGCTGGGCCTCGCCCGTCAGCCGACCGGCCGGCTGTGGCACATCGCCCGCTTCGGCACGCGCACTCGGGACTTCGCCTTCAAGCTCAACTCACTGGCCCCGCCGCCGGAGGAGTTCCGCGTTGAGCTGGCCTCGCCGGACGGCACGACGTGGGCGTTCGGGCCCGAGGACGCCGAGCAGCGGCTCACCGGCAGCGCCGTGGACTTCTGCCTGGTCATCACGCAGCGGCGCCACCCCGCGGACACCGACCTGGTCGCGACGGGCGCCGACGTCGAGGAGTGGCTCACCATCGCGCAGGCGTTCGCCGGTCCGCCCGGTGAAGGCCGGAAGCCGGGGCAGTTCGCATGAGCGCGCCGATCCGGATCGGGAACGCGTCGGGCTTCTACGGCGACCGGTTCTCCGCCGTGCGCGAGATGCTCACCGGCGGCCCGCTCGACGTGCTCACCGGTGACTACCTCGCCGAGCTGACCATGCTCATCCTCGGGCGCGACCGCATGAAGGACCCCGAACGCGGCTACGCCAAGACCTTCCTGCGCCAGATGGAGGAGAACCTGGCGCTGGCCAAGGAAAAGGGCGTGAAGATCGTCGCCAACGCCGGTGGCCTCAACCCCGCGGGCCTGGCGACGGCGTTGCGCGAGCTGGTCGCGAAGCTCGGCGTGGACGTGCGGATCGCGCACGTCGAGGGCGACGACCTGATCGGGCGCGCCGAGGAGCTGGGCTTCAAGAAACCGTTGACCGCCAACGCCTATCTCGGCGCGTGGGGCATCGTCGAGTGCCTGAACGCCGGCGCCGACGTGGTCGTGACCGGCCGCGTCACCGACGCCTCGGTGATCGTCGGACCGGCCGCCGCGCACTTCGGCTGGACGCGCGAGGACTACGACGCGCTGGCCGGCGCCGTCGCCGCGGGCCACGTGATCGAGTGCGGCGCGCAGGCGACCGGCGGCAACTACGCGTTTTTCCGCGAGCAGCCGATCGGCGTGCCCGGGTTCCCGATCGCCGAGATCCACGCCGACGGGTCCAGCGTCATCACGAAGCACCCCGGTACCGGCGGTGTCGTGAACACCGGCACGGTCACCGCGCAGCTGCTGTACGAGATCACCGGCGCCCGCTACGCGAACCCGGACGTCACCACGCGCTTCGACACGCTGACGCTCACCGGGGACGGCCCCGACCGTGTGCGCATCAGCGGCGTGACCGGTGAGGCCCCGCCGCCCACGCTCAAGGTCGCGCTGAACCGGCTCGGCGGGTTCCGCAACGAGACCACGTTCGTGCTCACCGGCCTCGACATCGAGGAAAAGGCCGCGCTCGTGCGCGAGCAGCTGGAGACGGCGCTCGAACGGAAGCCGCCCGCCGAGGTCCGCTGGACGCTCGCGAGGACCGACCACCGCGACGCCGACACCGAGGAACAGGCGAGCGCGCTGTTGCACGTCGCGGTGAAGGACGCCGACCCGAAGATCGCCGGCCGCGCGTTCAGCGGCGCCGCGGTGGAGTTGGCGCTCGCGAGCTACCCCGGCTTCCACGTGACCGCTCCGCCTTCCGACGCCTCGCCCTACGGTGTGTACTCGGCGGCCTTTGTGGACGCGGCCGAGGTGCCCCACGTCGCGGCGCTGGCCGACGGTCGACGTGTCGACATAGCACCGTCCACCAAGACCCGAGCACTGACCGAAGTGGACGAACCCGCGCTGCCCGAGCCGTTGCCGGACGGGCCAGTGCGCCGCGTCCCGCTCGGCCGCGTGATCGGCGCGCGCAGTGGCGACAAGGGCGGCAGCGCCAACCTCGGCGTCTGGGTGCGCTCGGAAGAGGCGTGGCGCTGGCTCGTGCACCGGCTCACCGTCACCGAGTTCCGCCTGCTGCTGCCGGAAACCGCGGAGCTGCCCGTGAAGCGGCACCTGCTGCCGAACCTGTGGGCGATGAACTTCGTGGTCGAGGACATCCTCGGTGAGGGCGTGGCCTCCCAGGCGCGGTTCGACCCGCAGGCCAAGGCGTTCGGCGAATGGCTACGGGCGCGCGAGATCGACGTGCCGGAGGCGCTGTTGTGATCGTGGACCCGTTCGCGACGCCGGAGCGCAAGGAGCTGCGCGCGACCGTGCGACGGTTCGTCGAGAAGGAAGTGCTGCCGCACCTCGACGATTGGGAACGCGCGGGCGAGCTGCCGCGCGAGCTGCACCGCAAGGCGGGGGACCTCGGGCTGCTCGGTGTCGCGTTCCCCGAGTCCGTGGGCGGAGGCGACGGCAACTACCTCGACGCGCTCGTGGTCGCCGAAGAGATGCACTACGCGGGCGGCTCCGGCGGCCTGTTCGCCTCGCTGTTCACGTGCGGCATCGCCGTGCCGCACATCGCCGAGGCCGGCGATCCGGTGCAGGTCGAACGCTGGGTGCGCCCGACGCTCGCGGGCACGAAGATCGGTTCACTGGCCGTTACCGAGCCCGACGGCGGGTCCGACGTCGCGGGCATCCGCACGACCGCCGTGCGCGAGGGTGACGAGTACGTGGTCAACGGAGCCAAGACGTTCATCACCTCCGGCTGCCGCGCCGACTTCGTGACCACCGTCGTCCGCACGGGCGGCGAGGGCGCGCACGGCATCTCCCTGCTGGTGGTCGAACGCGGCACACCCGGGTTCACGGTGTCGCGCAAGCTGGAGAAGATGGGCTGGGCCGCCTCCGACACCGCCGAACTGTCCTACGTGGACGTCCGGGTGCCGGTGGAGAACCTCGTGGGCGCCGAGAACAGCGGCTTCGCGCAGGTGGCCACCCAGTTCGTGACCGAGCGGCTCTCGCTCGCCGTGCAGGCCTACGCCCACGCGCAGCGCGCGCTCGACGTCACGCTCGACTGGTGCCGGCTGCGCGAGACGTTCGGCCGTCCCCTCATCTCGCGCCAGGTCGTGCAGCACAAGCTGACCGAGATGGCGCGCAAGACCGACGTCGCCCGCACGTACGCGCGCCAGACCGCCGTGCGCCACGTCTCCGGCGAAGAAGTGATCGCCGAAGCCTGTTTCGCCAAGAACACCGCCGTCGAAGCCGCCGAATGGGTGGTGAACGAGGCCGTGCAGCTGCACGGCGGGCTCGGGTACATGCGCGAGTCCGAAGTGGAGCGGCACTACCGCGACGTCCGCATCCTCGGCATCGGCGGCGGTACCACCGAGATCCTCACCGGCCTGGCCGCGAAGCGATTGGGATACACCGCATGACCGCATTGAGGTCTGTTGTGGACACACGGGCCGGCGAGTTCGCCGCGAACCGCGAGTCCATGCTCACCAAGCTCGCCGAGATCGACGCCGAGCACGCCAAGGCCGTGGCCGGTGGCGGCGAGAAGTACGTGGAGCGCCACCGCAAGCGCGGCAAGCTCCTGGCCCGCGAACGGATCGAGCTGCTCATCGACGAGGACTCGCCGTTCCTGGAGCTCTCGCCACTGGCCGCGTGGGGCTCGGACTACCGCGTGGGCGCCAGCGTGATCACCGGCATCGGTGTGGTCGAGGGCGTGGAGTGCCTGATCTCCGCGAGCGACCCGACCGTCAAGGGCGGCGCGAGCAACCCGTGGACCACCAAGAAGAGCTTCCGCGCGGCCGACATCGCGGCGCAGAACCGCCTGCCGGTGATCAACCTCGTCGAGTCCGGTGGCGCGGACCTGCCGACGCAGAAGGAGATCTTCATCCCCGGCGGCCGCATCTTCCGTGACATCACGCGGTCTTCGGCGGCGAAGGTGCCTACCGTCGCGCTGGTCTTCGGCAACTCGACCGCCGGCGGCGCCTACCTGCCGGGCATGTCCGACTACGTGGTGATGGTCAAGGAACGCGCGAAGGTGTTCCTCGGCGGGCCGCCGCTGGTGAAGATGGCGACCGGCGAGGAGTCCGACGACGAGTCGCTGGGCGGCGCCGAGATGCACGCCCGCACCTCGGGCCTGGCCGACTACCTCGCGGCCGACGAGCAGGACGCGATCCGGCTGGGCCGCAGCATCATCAAGCGGCTCAACTGGCACAAGAAGGGGCCGGCGCCGCGGAGCGAGTACGTGGAACCGCTGTTCGATCCCGAGGACCTGCTCGGCATCGTGCCGAGCGACCTCAAGGTGCCGTTCGACCCGCGCGAGGTGATTGCGCGCGTCGTCGACGGCTCCGACTTCGACGAATTCAAGCCGCTCTATGGTTCGAGCCTGGTCACGGGCTGGGCGAACATCCACGGCTACCCCGTCGGCATCCTCGCCAACGCGCAGGGCGTGCTCTTCAGCGAGGAATCGCAGAAGGCCGCGCAGTTCATCCAGCTGGCCAACCAGATCGACACCCCGCTGGTCTTCCTGCACAACACCACCGGCTATATGGTCGGCAAGGAGTACGAGCAGGGCGGCATCATCAAGCACGGCGCGATGATGATCAACGCGGTGTCGAACTCGAAGGTGCCGCACCTGTCCGTCCTCATGGGATCGTCTTACGGCGCCGGGCACTACGGCATGTGCGGGCGCGCGTACGACCCGCGGTTCCTGTTCGCCTGGCCGAGCGCGAAGTCGGCCGTGATGGGCCCGGCGCAGCTGGCCGGGGTGCTGTCCATTGTGGCTCGTGCCGCCGCGGCGAGCCGGGGGCAGGAGTACAGCGAGGAGAACGACGCGGCGATGCGCGCCATGGTCGAGCAGCAGATCGAGGCGGAGTCGATGCCGATGTTCCTTTCGGGCATGCTCTACGACGACGGCATCATCGACCCGCGCGACACCCGCACGGTGCTCGGCCTGAGCCTGTCGGCGATCCACAACGGACCAGTGAAGGGCGCCGAGGGTGGCTTCGGCGTCTTCCGGATGTAGGGGTGCAGCCGTGATCCACAACCTGCTGGTCGCCAACCGGGGCGAGATCGCCCGCCGGGTGTTCCGCAGCTGCCGCGACGCCGGCATCGGCACGACGGCCGTGTTCTCCGACGCCGACGCCGCTGCCCCGCACACGCGTGAGGCCGACGTCGCGGTGCGGCTGCCGGGTGACGCGCCGGGGGAGACGTATCTGCGCGCGGAGCTGATCGTGAAGGCCGCGGCCGACGCGGGAGCCGACGCCGTGCACCCGGGTTACGGGTTCCTGTCCGAGAACGCCGCGTTCGCGCGGGCCGTGCTCGACGCGGGGCTCACCTGGATCGGCCCGCCGCCCGCGGCGATCGAGACGATGGGCTCCAAAGTGGAGTCGAAGCGGATCATGGCCGCCGCCGGGGTGCCGGTGCTGTCGGAGCTGGACCCCGCCTCGGTGACGGGAGCTGACCTGCCGTTGCTGGTCAAGGCTTCCGCCGGTGGCGGCGGCCGCGGCATGCGCGTGGTCCGGGAACTGGATGAGCTCGCCGAGGCGGTCGAAAGTGCCCGAGCCGAGGCCGGGTCCGCGTTCGGCGACCCGACGGTGTTCTGCGAGCGTTACCTGGAGACGGGTCGCCACATCGAGGTACAGGTGCTCGCCGACAGCCACGGCACGGTGTGGGCGGTGGGGGAGCGCGAGTGCTCGATCCAGCGTCGGCACCAGAAGGTGGTGGAGGAAGCACCGTCGCCGTTCGTCGACGACGCCATGCGCGCGGAGCTGTTCGACGCGGCGCGCAAGGCCGCGTCGGCCATCGACTACGTCGGCGCCGGCACGGTCGAGTTCCTCGCCGGTCCGGACGGGCGGTTCTACTTCCTGGAGATGAACACGCGCCTGCAGGTGGAGCACCCGGTGACCGAGAACGTCACCGGCCTCGACCTCGTGGCGCTGCAGCTTTCCGTCGCCCAGGGCGCGAAGCTGGCCCCGGAACCGCCTGCGCCGCAAGGACATTCGATCGAGGTCCGGCTCTACGCCGAGGACCCGGCCGCGGGCTGGCAGCCGCAGAGCGGCACGCTGCACACCTTCGAGGTGCCCGGCGTCGACCGCGAGTTCACGCACGGCGCCGGGCTGCGGCTCGACTCCGGCGTGGAGAGCGGGTCGGTCGTCGGCGTGCACTACGACCCCATGCTCGCCAAGGTGATCACGTGGGCGCCGACGCGCGACGAGGCCGCCCGCCGGCTCGCCACCGCGCTGGCCGCGGCGAAGATCCACGGTGTGGTCACCAACCGCGACCTGCTCGTGAACATCCTGCGCCACGAAGCGTTCCTCGCGGGCGAGACCGACACGGCGTTCTTCGACCGCCACGGCCTCGGCACCCTCGCGAAACCGCTGGCCGGCGGCGACGCGGAGAAGTTGTCCGCACTCGCCGCCGCACTGGCCGACGCGGCGGGCAACCGCGTGGCCGCGACCACGCTGGGCCGCCTGCCCAGCGGCTGGCGCAACGTGCGTTCGGCGAGCCAGCGCAAGGTGTTCACGCGCGGGGACACGACCCACGAGGTCCGGTACTCGCTCACCCGGGACGGCCTGCGGGCCGAGGGGTACGACGACGTGCGGCTCGTCTCGGCGGAGCCGGCCCGGGTGGTACTCGACGTGGGCGGCCTGCGGCGCACGTTCACCGTCGCACGGCACGGCGACAAGTCCTTTGTGGACTCGGTGCTGGGCTCGGTGGCGTTCACGGCGGAGCCGCGGTTCGCGGACCCGTCGGCGGCACTGGCGGCGGGCTCGCTCGTCGCGCCGATGCCGGGCACGGTCGTACGGCTCGCGGTGGGTGTGGGCGACACCGTGGCGGCGGGCGATCCGCTGCTGTGGCTGGAGGCGATGAAGATGGAACACCGGATCGCGGCCCCCGCCGACGGCGTGGTCACCGAGCTGCCGGTGGAGGTCGGGTTGCAGGTCGAGGTCGGCACGATTCTGGCTGTGGTGGGAGAACGAGCATGAACGCGATGAACTTCGTCGAGCCCGAGGAGCGCGTGGCGCTGCGCAAGGCGGCTTCGGAACTGGCGCGCAAGTACGGGCACGAGTACTACTCGAAGAAGGCCCGTTCGGGCGAGAAGACCGTCGAACTGTGGGACGAGGCCGGCCGGCTCGGCTACCTCGGCGTGAACCTGCCCGAGGAGTACGGCGGCGGGGGCGCGGGCATCGCCGACCTCGCGGCGGTGCTGGAGGAGTTCGCGGCCGCCGGCTCGCCGTTGCTGCTCATGGTCGTCTCGCCCGCGATCTGCGGCACCGTGATCTCGCGCTTCGGTACGGATGAGCAGAAGAAGCAGTGGCTGCCGGGACTTTCCGACGGCAGCAAGAAGATGGTCTTCGCCATCACCGAGCCCGACGCCGGGTCCAACTCGCACAAGATCACCACCACCGCCCGCCGCGACGGCAGCGACTGGGTCCTGAGTGGGCGCAAGGTGTTCATCTCCGGCGTCGACGAGGCCGACGCCGTACTCGTGGTCGGCCGTACCGAGGACTCGAAGACGGGCCGGCTCAAGCCCGCGCTCTACATCGTGCCCACCGACACGCCGGGCTTCGAGTTCAAGCAGATCGAGATGGACCTGGTCTCGCCGGAGAAGCAGTTCGGGCTGTTCCTCGACGACGTCCACCTGCCGGCCGAAGCGCTGGTGGGGGAGGAGGACGCGGCGATCGCGCAGCTGTTCGCCGGGCTGAACCCCGAACGCATCATGGGCGCGTCGTTCTCTCTCGGCACCGCGCGCTACGCGCTCGACAAGGCCGTGGCGTACGCCAACGAGCGCCAGGTGTGGGGCGCGCCGATCGGCTCGCACCAGGGGCTGGCGCACCCGCTGGCGCAGATCAAGATCGAGCTGGAGCTGGCGAAGCTGATGACGCAGAAGGCGGCCTCGCTCTACGACTCCGGCGACGACTTCGCGTCGGGCGAGTCGGCCAACATGGCCAAGTACGCCGCCGCGGAGGCCGCGATCCACGCAGTGGACCAGGCCGTGCAGACCTACGGCGGCAACGGGCTCGCGACCGAATACGGCCTCGGAACGCTCGTGACGGCGGTGCGACTCGGGCGGATCGCGCCGGTGAGCCGCGAGATGGTGCTCAACTTCGTCGGGCAGCACAGCCTCGGGCTGCCGAAGTCCTATTAGGAGTGACTGTGTCTGAGAAGACCGAGAAGTCCCTGGCGGGCCGCACGATCATCATGTCCGGCGGCAGCCGCGGCATCGGCGAAGCGATCGCCCTGCGCGCGGCCGCCGACGGCGCGAACGTGGCTTTGCTGGCCAAGACTGCTGAACCGCACCCCAAGCTGCCCGGCACGATCTACACCGCGGCCGAGGCCATCGAGAAGGCCGGCGGCAAGGCGCTGCCCATCCTCGGCGACGTGCGCGACGACGAGGGCGTGGCCGCTGCCGTGGCGAAGACCGTCGAGCAGTTCGGCGGCATCGACATCGTGGTGAACAACGCCAGCGCGATCGACCTCACGCCCACTGAGCAGGTGAGCATGAAGCGCTACGACCTGATGCAGGACATCAACGCGCGCGGCACTTTCTTGCTGTCCAAACTGGCCATCCCGCACCTGCGCAAGTCGGCCAACCCGCACGTGCTCACGCTGTCGCCACCGATCAGCCTCGACGAGAAGTGGTTCACGGCCGGGCACCTCGCGTACAGCATCGCGAAGTACTCGATGAGCCTCGTGACCGTGGGGCTCGCCGCGGAGCTCAAGAAGGACGGCATCGCGGCGAACTCGCTGTGGCCGCGCACCACCATCGACACCGCGGCGATCCGCAACGTCGTGGGCGCGGAGTTGGCCGACCGCAGCCGCACGCCGGAGATCATGGCCGACGCCGCATACGCGATCCTGACCCGGCCCAGCCGCTCGACGACCGGCAACTTCTTCCTCGACGACGAGGTGCTCGCGGCCGAGGGTGTCACCGATCTGTCGAAGTACCGGATCGGCTCGTCGGAAGCGGACCTGCAGCTCGACTTCTGGGTCGATCCGGCCTGATGCTCCGGGAACCGCAGCAGGAGCGCAGCCGCACCACTCGCCGGCGGCTGATCGAGGCGGCGATGGACTGCATCGGCGAGCGGGGCTGGCACGGCGTCACGGTCGCCGTGATCGCCGAGCGCGCCGGCGTGTCGCGCGGCGCCGCGCAGCACCACTTCCCGACGCGCGAGGACCTCGTCGCGGCGGCCGTGGAGCTGCTCGGGGAATCGCAGATCACCGAGCTGCGGACGAAGGCCGACGGGCTGCCGACGGGCGCATCGCGGATCTTCGGTGTGGTGGAGATGGTGCTCAACCTCTACACCGGGCCGATGTTCCGCGCCGCGCTGCAGCTGTGGGCCGTCGCGTCGAGCGACGAGCAGCTGCGCGGCACCCTCGTGCCGCTGGAAGCGCGCGTCGGCCGCGAGGCGCACCGCGTGACGGTGGAGCTGCTGGGCGTCGACGAGGCAAAGCCCGGGGTCCGTGAGCTGGTCCAGGCCACCCTGGACCTGGCCCGCGGCCTCGGCCTCGCCAACCTGCTGACCGACGACACCCGCCGCCGGCGCCAGATCGTCCGGGAGTGGGCCCACACGTTGGAGACGCGACTGTCCGGAACCGGCGAGGCCTAATGAACGTCACAACTTCGGCCTAATAAGATGTGGCTGTTAACACATTCGGCCCAACGGACGATGACTCCGAGTAAGTGGCTCCACCAGGAAGAAGGTCGGTACCGGTGTCCGGTTCAGAAGGCGCGGCAGTCGAGCTGACGCACCGCGCGATGGCGATGCTCAGGGCGGTCGCCGCTCACCGCGCGGAGATGACCACGAGCAGCGAGCCCGACCTCTTCATCGACGGTTTCGCCTGCTGCGACCAGATGACCGCCCACAACCTCGCCCACGGCGGTTACATCCGCCCCGCCGTGCCGGACGCCGCGGGCCGCGTGCCCGCCGCATTGACCGAGGCCGGGCACGCCGCGCTGGAGATCACCGTCGCCGCTTGATGCGACTACGAGGTGTCGCGGACGGGTGAGGATTTCGCTCGCCCGTTCGGGTAGTTCCCTCCGGCTCGGGTTTTGAGTGCGAACGGTCCGGCCGCGAGGCTGAACCACACCGCGGCCGGTCAGTGGTCCAGGCCCGTGACCTCGGGTGATGAGGTCGAACCACCCCGCACGTATGCCCCGCCGTCAGAGCTGTGCGCGGATCTCGCCCGCTCGCGCCGTCACCGTGTCGAGGACGCGTTTCGCTGCCGCCAGGTCCTCGGGGGCGATGCCCGCGAACAGTCGATCGCCGGCTTCCGTCGAGTCCGCCGTCACGCGTTCGACCAGCTCGCGCGTAACCGGGGTGACGTCGACGACGTCCCCGCTGGTCAGCCGGCCCGCCGTCACCAGGCGGTCGAGCACCGAGCGCACTGCTTCGGCGGGCGCGACAGCCGTCGCCGCGATGGTCTCTACCAGGGTGTCCGCGGGCTGAGCGCCATTGGCCACGGTCCGGAGGACCACGTAGTCGGTGAAGTCCAGACCTTCGCGGTCCAGCAGCGTGGTGAGCAGGGAACGGGACGCGGCGGCGGCCAGGTTGAGGTCGCGGCCGCCGACGGCACGGGCTGTGGTCATGGTCTTCTCGCTTCCGGTGGGGTCGTCACCCAGCAGCGTCTGCAGGGTGTCGCGGAACCGGCGGGTCCGCGCGCTGCGGGAACCGCCGAGGTTCGCGGTGAGCTCCTCGTGCAGGTCGCGCACGAGGGAGATCGCCTCGGTGATCACGTCGTGGCCCCGGGCGGTGAGGTCGAGCCGCACGGCGCGTGGGTCGTCCGGGTCCGGGGGGCGGGTGACGAGGCCGGCCTGTTCGAGCGCCCGCGCCAGCTTCGACACATGCAGCGGCTCGAGGCCCGTGTGGTCGGCCAGTTCGCGCTGGCTCGGCCGGACCCCGCGCCCCACGAGGCCGGTGAGCGTCGCCAGCAGCGAGTATTGGGCGTGGGTCAGGCCGAGCGGCTTCACGGTCCGGTCGACGGCCGCCCGCCACTTCATGGACAGCCGCCACACGAGGTGGCCGGTGGTCGGGTTCTCGAGGCGCACGAAAATAATGTACATGGATACTATGTCCATGGCTACTATTCGCCGGAAGAAACGGGGACCCCGAAACAACCGGGGTCCCCGCCGACGCTCAGCCCTGGTACCCGGCCACGATCTTCGTGAACGCGTACTTCTCCTGGTCGATGCCGCTGCACTCGCCGCCGCCGCTGCAGTCGCGGTTGGTGGCCCAGAACGTGAAGCGCCCGAGGTGGTGGCTGGCGGCGTAGTCGCGGAGCGAGGTGAAGTTCGCGACGGACACGTTCTCCCCGGCGTTGTCGGTCTTGCCGTTCATCGACGACAGGCCGCTGTGCCGGTAGGCCTCGTCGTCGCTCCAGCCGAACGCGGACTTGAGCTGGTCCTTCAAACCGTCGACCGCCGACTTCGTCATCGCGGCCATGTCGCCACCGCTGGAGAAGTCGAAGGGCATGACCGACCAGACGTCGACGTTCGCGCCGATCGCCTTCGCCTGCGTGATGAGGCGGCTGCCCCACTCGGTCGGGCCCTGCGGGCTCGTGCCCATCGTGATGACGACGCGCACGCCCGGGTTCTTCTGCTTGGTGATCTTCACGGCGTTCAGGATCCGGTCCTGCACCGCCGCGTTCTCGAACTCGTCGGTGTTCTCGATGTCGAGGTCGATCGCCTTGAGCTGGTAGGCGTCAATCACCTTTTGGTAGGCGCCGGCGAGGTCCTCCGGCGACCCGCACTGCGAGCCGAGCTTGGTGCCCGACCAGCCGCCGAACGACGGGATCACGTCGCCGCCGGCCGAGCGGATCTTTTGGATCAGGGTGGCGTCCGAACCGTTCAGGTCGCGGTTGCCGTCCCACTTCGGGTTGCAGCCGCCGTCGGCGAGCATGAAGGCCAGCGTGAACGCCTTCACGCCGGTGGCCGACATGGCCGCGGCGGGGTCGGTCTGCCCGCCCCATTGGTACAGGTACGGCGAAGCGACCACGGGGTCCGGTGCGGCCAGTGCCGACGGGGCGACGCCGAGGGTGGTGGTTAGCGCGGCGCCCGCGGCGAGCGTGACGGTGGCCAGACGGCGCAGGGGTTTCATTGGTCCTCCAACGTGGGACGCACGCGTGAGCGCGTTTGTGTGGAGCACCTCCGATGCTTGATGCGGCGGTATCAACTCAGAGGAGCACTCGGTGGGATGCTTGCCCGCCACAATGGACTAGACCATTGAGAAGTGTCAAGGTTCCGGCCCGGAAAGAAAAAAACCACCGAAAGTCGGTGGTGCCAACGGGATCCACCGGTGATCATGGACGTGACGAGGGTGCCTTTTTCGTGCCCGGAAAAGCGAACGAGCCCGCGGCGATCGATCGCCACGGGCTCGCTCGGTGATGCGGAAGGATCAGGACTGGCCGTAACAACGCTCGAGCTCGTCGAGCCGGTAGAAGGAGCTGCCGCGGTGCACCGGCGCGCAGCTCGCCTTGAACGCGGTCTGCTTCTCGTTGTAGAGCATGCGCACAAGGTAGGTGTGGCCGTCGGAGTAGAGGTCCCACTGGATGTTCGCGGCCATCGGCGCCACCTGCGCACCACGGAACGGGTTGTTCGCGTAAGTGAACAGCTCGCTCTCGGGCTGCTGCTCGGTGCTGCCGGGCAGGCCGAGCAACGACGCGAGCGGGAAGATCTCCTCGGCGTGGGTGAAGCGCAGCTCCGCGTCCCGCGTGGTGGTGCCGGCGCGCTTGGCGTCGAGCTGGGCGAACATGTCGCTCAGCAGGCCGCCGGCCATCTTGTACGTGATGTCGCTGCCGGCGAACGCGGGACCGTTCTCGTAGAACGAAGTCACGTCGTCGAGGTAACCGAACCACGAGGCCTCGTCGGGCGTAATGTAGCGGTCGAAGTGCCAGCGGCCCTCGCCCGGCAGGTCCACGGTCACCTGGTCCAGCGCGTACACCGCGTCGGCCGCGGCGATCTCGTCCTTGAACTCCGCGTGCTTCCCGGCCGCGATCTCGTCCACGAACTTCTTCGAGAAGCTGCGCTGCAGCACCGAACGCGCCACGGCGTGCGTGCGCGGCTGGTCCGTCGCGGCCTTCTCGGCTGCGGCCACGCGCGGGTCGTTGTCGACGTAGTCGTTGTACTCGACGTTCGACTTGTGGAAGTAGAGCAGGTTGTCGTCGGTGCGGGTGGCCGTGGTCGTCAACCCCGGCTTCGCGGACTTCAGACCGGCCACGAACTCGTTGGCGCTGTCCACCGTGCGCTGCTGGCTCGACGCGACGACGTCGATCTTCGGCGTCGTTCCCTTTGCCGCGTCGGCGAAGAGCGACGGCAGCCGCCGCACCATGCGCTGCGCGGTGGTGCGCATCTCGTCGCGGCCAACCTGGGTGAGCAGGCCGTAGCCGTCGCGGGCGTTGGCGGCGAGCAGCGCCTGCACGTCGGGGCCGAGCTGCTTGCCGACGCCGGTCAGCACGCCCTCGGACTTCGCGGTGTTCCACAGCGCCAGCAAGGCGTCGCCGTCGTCGCTGTCGGACAGCGTGCGCGCGCCGTGGCGCGAGACGTTCTCGGTGAACACCGGGCGGAACGACGAGGGCAGCCGCTCGTAGGAGGACAGGTGCCCCTGCGGCTCGTAGGCGGTCTTGGTGGTGAACGCGTCCTGCGTCGCGTGCGCCTCGTGCGCCTGCGCCGGCAGGGCGAACAGCCCTGACAGCGCCAGTGCGGCCCCGCCGATTCCGGCCACAACACGTCTCATCGAGCTACCCCGCTGTCTGGTCTGGGTGAAAGGACGGCTCAGTAGACCCGCCGGTCGTGACGCCGTTCGGGACGACGGGTAGCGCGTCGGTGAATTCCCGGGGTTCCGGTGAGCGGAACCGGTTGCGGCTCACCGGGCGGCCGGAAAACCGCCGCCACACTCAAGACGGTGCCGAAACCGCGGTGAACCGGCTATTTGCCGAAATGGTGGGGGATCCGGCGACGGCCGGAGGGGGTGAGCGGCGCCGGTTTCCCGTCGCCGTGGCGAACTGGGGGCTGTGGCGCGTGCGCACCCGCGCGCTGGCGGCGTTCGTGGTGTGCGTCGACATGGTGGCGCTGGCCGCGACGATCGTCGTGGCGGTGCTGGTTCCCCTGCCGCTCACGGGTTCCGCGCGGTTCGCCGTGCTGGCCGCGGGGCTGCTGGTGAGCGCGGAGCTCAGCCGTTCGGCCGAACGCGGACGTGGGGAAACGTTGCTGGGCCAGGGTTTCGGCACGCCGTGGGTGTTCGCCGGCGCGGTGGTGCTCCCGCCGGTGCCCGCCGTGGTGCTCGCGGTGGTTTCGGGCGCGCACCGGTGGCTGCGCGTGCGGCGGCGCGCGCCGTACCGGCAGGTGTTCGAGGTGGCGGCGACGGCGCTGGCCGTGCTGCTCGCCGGCCGGTTCCTCGCGTGGGCGGTGCCGGTGCCGCCGAGCTCGCTGGGCGACGTCCGCCTGATGGGACTGCTCGTGGTGGCGGCGGTTGTGTTCACACTGGTCGACGCTGCGCTCACCGGGGTCGTGCGCGGCTACCCGCAGGGCGTGGCGGGGCTGCTGTTCGACGTCGCGCTGGGCATCGCCCTCGCCTGGGCTGTGGTGGATTCGCCGCTCGTCGTGCCGCTGCTCGCCGCGGCGCTCGTGGTGCTGCACCGCGGTGGCGTGGGCGCCACCCCGCGCGCCGAGCCGACGGCCGACCCGGGCACGGGCGCCCTGACCGCGTCCGCCTGGTGGGACGCCGCTCGCGCGCAGCCGGCCCCGGCGTACTCCGTGCTGGTGCTCGACCTCGACCGCTTCGGCGACGTCAACGCCCTCCACGGCCGCCGCATCGGCGACGCCGTGCTGCTTGCCATCGCCGACGCGTTGCGCGACGAAGTCCGCTCCGCCGACCTCGTCGGGCGCTCCGGCGGTGGCGAGTTCGCCGTGTTTCTCCCCGGTACCAAGCCGTTCGACGCGCTCGCCATCGCCGAACGCATCCGCCTGCGCGTCGCCTCGACGGCCGTCGCGTTGAAGGCGCCCTACGGCAGCCCGCAGTTCGCGTGGGCGACGGTGTCCGTCGGCGTCGCCGCCCGGCCCGCCGACGGCGACACGGCGGACGCGGTGTTCGCAGCCGCCGTGAAAGCCGTGCGGCGCGCGAAAGCCGGTGGTCGTAACCGGACTGTGTGCGCGGAGTAGCTCCGCCGATCAGTCCGAAGTGGACGGTACGCCGATGTCCTCGAACCACAGCTGCGGCCGGGTCTCGATGAACTCCTCCATCAGTGCCGTGCACGCGGGGTCGTCGAGGACGTCGATGCGCACGTCGTGCTCGGCGAGCCAGTCGTGGCCGCCGGAGAAGGTCTTGGCTTCGCCGATGATCACCCGCGGGATGCCGAACTGGCGCACGAGGCCGCTGCAGTACCAGCACGGCGAGAGCGTGGTGACCATGATCGTGTCGCGGTAGTGGGGACGGCGCCCGGCGTTGCGGAACGCGGTGGTCTCCGCGTGCAGCGACGGGTCGCCGTCCTGCACGCGGCGGTTGTGGCCGCGGCCGAGGAGCCGGCCGGAGCTGTCGAAGAGGGCCGCGCCGATCGGCACGCCGCCCTCGGCCTTCCCGAGCTCGGCCTCTTCGCGGGCGACGGCGAGCAACGCGTGCGGATCGATCTGCATGGCCCACACTTCACCGGCCCCGCTCGCGGAAGGCAAGTCCGCACGCATTGAGGACCGATCCTGTCCGCGAGGTCTGGCAGAGTGGCCCGCATGTACGGAACCTCGGAGCGGCTGCTGCGCCTGTTGTCCCTGCTGCAGGCCCGCCGCGACTGGCCGGGGCCGGACCTGGCCGACCGGCTGGGCGTCGACGTGCGCACGGTCCGCCGCGACGTCGAGCGGCTGCGTGGCCTCGGCTACCCGGTGCACGCGACGCCGGGGGTCGCGGGCGGCTACCGCCTGGGGGCCGGTGCCGCACTGCCGCCGTTGCTGCTCGACGACGACGAGGCCGTGGCCGTCGCGGTCGGCCTGCGGACGGCGGCGAACGGCACGGTGTCCGGCATCGAGGAGACGTCGGTGCGCGCGCTGGCCAAGCTCGAACAGGTGCTGCCCGCGCGGCTGCGCCACCGCGTGAGCGCCATGGGCTCGGCGATGCTGCAGCTCGGCGGCGGGGGACCGGTCGTCGACGCCGAGGTGCTCACCGTGATCGCCGCGGCCTGCCGCGACCACGAACGGGTGCGCTTCACCTACGCCAACCACACCGGCCAGGTCACCGAGCGCGACGTCGAGCCCCTGCGCCTGGTCCACACCGGCCGCCGCTGGTACCTCGTCGCCTACGACCTGGACCGCGACGGCTGGCGCACGTTCCGCGTGGACCGCATCGACGGCGTGCCGGCGCCCGGGTTCCGCTTCGCGCCGCGCGAACCGCCCGCGGAAGACCTCGCCGCGTACGTGTCGCAGGCGATCTCTTCGGCGCCGTACGCGCATCAGATGTCCCTGCTCGTGTCGGTGCCGGCGGAGGTGCTCGCGGCCCGCGTGCCGCCGACCGCCGGCACCGTCGAGCCTGTGGACGAGCACACGTGCCGGCTGCGCACGGGCGCGACCGACCTCGCCGCAGCGCCGTTCTACCTCGCGCAGTGGGACTACGACTTCGTGGTGGAAGACGCGCCGCCCGGGCTGGTCGACCGGCTGGCGCGGATCGCGGAGCGCTTCGCCTCGGCGGCGGCGCGCAGCTGAGCGGCTCGAGGGGTCAGGCGGCTCGCGTGCCGAGCATCCGCAGCACCAGCTCGCTGTAGTCCTTGCCCAGCTCGGCCGGCGTCTGGCGCGTGCGCTCGCTGTACCAGCGTGCCACGTCGACGCCCAGCGACAGCACCGCGCGCGCCGCCGTGTGTGAATCGGTCACGGAGAACGCACCGGACTCGGCGCCCGCGGCGATCACGTCGCGCACGATGCGCTCGATGCGCCGCCGCAGCTCCGTGACGACCTCGAACTCCTTCTCGGGCAGCGCGTTGAGCTCGTACTGCACGACCCGCGCCACGGTGTGGCGCCGCGCGTGCCAGGCCACGAAGTCCTCGACCACGAGCCGGATGCGCTCGACCGGGTCCTCGGCCTTCTCCAGCGCGTTCTCCACCAGGGCCAGCGTCTGCTCGTGGCCGCTGCGGCTGATCTCGAACAGCAGCGCCGCCTTCGACGGGAAGTGCACGTACAACGCGGCGGGGCTCATCCCCGCAGCGCCGGCGATGTCCCGCGTGGTCGTGGCGTGGTACCCGCGCTTCGCGAAGGACTCGACCCCGGCCAACATCAGCCGGCGCGCGGTCTCGGGCTGCACGTCGGGCCACAGCTCGGCCGAGAGCGAAGTCGTCATCCGGCGATCCTCCCAGATCTGCTGCCGCGCCCGGCGGGCGTGAACCGAGCCCATTCTAAGCGCTTGCTTTGTGCAGAGATCCGGTGATGCGTCGCTGATCCGGGTGCCGCGTACGGTCCCTCGCGCCGGGAGCCGTCAGGATTGGCTGACGAGCCGGTAGCCGGTGGCGGAGAACTCGGCCGTGAGCGCGTAGCGGTCGCCTCGGACGAGGGTGTGGCGCCATTCCACCGGGCGGCCTTTCGCGTGACTCAGGCGGTTGATGGCGAAGGCCGCGACGTCGTGGGCACAGGCAAGAGTGGTGCGTTCGGCGGCGGTGGGGATCACGGCGTGCACCTCTTCGCGCCCGTGGCTCAGGCGGACCCCGGTGCGCCGCGCCAGCTCGTTGTAGAGGCTGGTGTGGGTGAAATCGGCCTGCAGCAACGGTTTCGCGAGGTCGGCGGGGAGCCACACGCGGTCGAGGGCCAGCGGCTCGTTGCCCGCCAGGCGCAGGCGCTCCAGATAGACGAGTGGCGTCGAGGCTTCGAGGTCGAGGCGTTCGGCGACGAGTGCGTCGGCGCGGACGTCGAAGGTGCGGACGATGCTGTGCTGCGGTAGCCCTGCCGCTTCGACGGAGGTGAACAGGCTGTAGAGCGCGCCCAGCGGCTGCGCGATCTCGGCCGGTGGGGCGACGCGCGGCTGGCGGCCGCGTTCGGCGACGACCACTCCGTCGGCGCGCAGCTGGCGAAGAGCCTGGCGCACGGTCTGGCGGCTCACGCCGTACTCCTCGGCGAGTGCGAGCTCACCGGGGAACTCGTCGGTGAACTCGCCGTCGTCGAGCCTGGTCAGCAGCTCGCTCTGGAGCTGGCGCCAGAGCGGCTCGGAGCCGGACCGGCTGAGCGTTCGCGGTGCCATCACTTCCTCCGGGCTGTCGCGCCCGACACTACCCGTAGTCAAATGTGCGGACATCGTCTACGTTTAATGTGCGGACATTTGATGCGGAGGTAACGGCGATGCGGAACTCACACGAACCCGAGCCGGTCGAGGCGCTCCGATGACCGCAACCCAGGACCGGGCCGCCGACCAGCAGCCGGCGCGGAACCGCGTCGCCGAATCCGCTCCGGGGCTGCTGGTGGCGCTGGTTGTCGCCGGCGTCGCGACGGTGCTGGGTTCGCTGGTTCCGATCGTGGGCGGGCCCGTGTTCGGGATCGTGCTCGGCGCGCTGGCCGCGGCTCTCGTGCCGGGCCTGCGTGCGCAACGGTGGGCGCCCGGCTACGGCGTGGCGTCGAAGCCGGTGCTCCAGCTGTCGATCGTCGTGCTCGGGACCGGGTTGTCGCTGCAGGAAGTGGTCCGCGTCGGGGTGCAGTCGCTGCCCGTCATGCTCGGCACCCTGGCTGTCGCTCTCGGTGGGGCGTGGCTGCTCGGTCGCCGGCTCGGTATCGAACGTGACACGCGGACCCTGATCGGGGTGGGGACGGGTATCTGCGGTGCGTCCGCGATCGCCGCCACCACTGCCGTGATCAAGCCGAAGCAGGCCGATGTCGCCTACGCGATCGGCACGATCTTCACGTTCAACATCGCCGCGGTGCTGCTGTTTCCGCCGCTGGGCCATCTGCTCGGGATGAGCCCGCACAGCTTCGGCTTGTGGGCCGGCACGGCGATCAACGACACCTCCTCGGTCGTGGCCGCGTCGTTCGCGTACGGCGGCGACGCCGGCTCGTACGGCATCGTCGTGAAGCTGACCCGGACGCTGATGCTGATCCCCATCGTCATCGTGCTCGCGTTCCTCACCGCCCGCCGCGAGGCTCGGCAGGACCCCGCTCAGCAAGGCGCATTCAGCATCCGCACGATGCCGTGGCGGCGCATCATCCCGCTGTTCCTGCTGGGTTTCATCGCCGCCGCCGCCCTGGACAGTCTCGGCGCGGTGCCCGCGTCCTGGCACCCCGCACTGTCCACACTGGGCACGTTCCTCATCACCACCGCGCTGGCCGGGATCGGCCTTTCCCTGCGCCTGGGCGACATGCGCCGCGCCGGCCCCCGTCCGCTCATCCTCGGCGGCACCCTGTGGATCGCCGTCGCCGCGACGAGCCTCGGGCTGCAGGCCCTCACCGGCTCGCTCTGAGCCCCGCGGTCCCGCCCGCTTCCTCCGTGCTGTCGCGCCCGACACAACTTGCGGCTAAATGTACGTGCATATTCTAGAGTAAATGTACGTACATTCGATCGGCCCGCAATCGAGGCCGTACAGCACAGCCCGGAGGAAGTTATGTCCAATGTGGACAACGCACACTTCGATCTTGTCGTGATCGGGTTCGGCAGAGGCGGGAAGACGCTGGCCGCCGCGATGGGGCGAAGTGGCAAGCGGGTGGCCGTGATCGAGCGGTCGGCGCAGATGTACGGCGGTACCTGCCCCAATGTCGGGTGCGTGCCCACCAAGTCGCTGATCCACCAGGCCGAGACCGGCGCCGGCCACGGCGAAGCCGTCGAGAAGACCCGGAACCTGACCACCAAGCTGCGTGGCGTCAATTTCGTCACCCTCGACTCGATCAACTCGGTCAGCGTCCTCACGGGCCGGGCCGCCTTCGTCGACGCCAAAACGGTGGAGGTCAGCGCCGGCGACGACCGCCTGACCGTCACTGGCGACACCATCGTCATCAACACCGGGGCCGAGCCCGTCGTGCCGGACATCCCCGGACTCGCCGGGAGCTCCCGAGTGCACACGAGCACCGACCTCATCGGGCGCGAGAACCTCCCGCGGAGGCTGGCTGTGCTCGGCGGCGGCCATGTCGGCATCGAGTTCGCCTCGATGTTCGCGCAGTTCGGCAGCGAGGTGACGGTGCTCGACCAGACGCCACGCATCCTCGGCCGCGAGGACGACGATGTCGCGGCGGCCGCGGAACAGGTGCTCGTCGACGCCGGGGTCCAGTTCGTCCTCGATGCCCAGGTCATCCGGCTGACCGAGACGGACGAGGGGGCCAAACTCGACTACCGGCGTGGCGACGGCGAGGACTCGATCGTCGTGGACGCGGTGCTGGTCGCGGCGGGTCGCAAGCCGGCCACGGAAGGCCTCGGACTGGACCGTGCGGGCGTGGCCACCACAGCCGGCGGTGCGGTCGAGGTGGACGATCACCTGCGCACCAGCCAGCCCCACATCTTCGCGGTCGGCGACGTCAAAGGCGGACCGCAGTTCACCTACGTCTCCCTCGACGACAGCAGGATCGTCGCCGATCAGCTCGCGGGTCGTAGAACTCGGTCGACGGCCGACCGGGCGCACATCCCGTACACGCTCTTCCTGACGCCACCGTTGGCCCGGGTGGGGCTCACCGAACGGGATGCACGCGAGCAGGGGTACGCGGTGAAGGTGTCGCAGAAGGCGGTCGCGGACATCGTTTCGATGCCCAAGGCGAAGATCCTCGGCGAGACCCGAGGGCTGATGAAGTTTGTGATCGACGCGGAGACGGACCAGATCCTCGGCGCCGCGCTGCTGAGCGTGGACGCGCAGGAGCTGATCAACACCGTCACGCTGGCCATGCGGCACGGCGTGACCGCGACGGATCTGCGTGACGCGATCTACACGCACCCGTCGTCGACCGAGGCATTCAACGAAGTGCTGTCCGCTTCCCGCAGCTGACCGGGGGGTGCCCAGGGGCTTTCCACGGTTCCCGGTCAGTGTTGTGGGGCCGGGTGAACGCCGTGGTCGGCCCAATAGCGGACGTGCGGAAGGTCGTCGTCGAGCCAGTACGCGGTGTCCTCGGTCACCACGAGAACCTCGCCCCATTTCGCGCCGACATCGCCGCGGCCGATGTGCGGCTCGAATGCCCACAGGCCCGGCTCGCAAGGCCGGTCGGATTTCGGCTTCCAGAACGGCGCGGAGCGAACATCCAGCCGAAGTGCCGACCCGAGGACATCGCCGGCCAGGTAACCGACGGTTTGCGGGCTGAACCCCTTCACGTTGAACGTCGGCAACCGCAGGCCGGGCACTCGGCCGACCCGGTGCGCGATCGCGGACCCGGGGTACCTCGAGTGGATGTTCAGATAACCATGATCTTTGGTGTAGTCGTCGATCTCTTTGTCGATCTTGCTCTGGGTTTCGCCGTTTTTCACCATGTCCAGGATCATGTGCCGATAGGGTGCCAGCGCCATTCGGGTTTCGTGAAATTCTTCCGTCGGCCGGCCGAGGCTGCAGGAGTATCCGATATCGGCAGCACCACGCTGGTAGATGGGACCGATGTCGAGGATGACAGCATCACCCTGCTTCAGTCGACGGCCGCCCGGCCGGTAGTGGCCGCTGAAATGAGCCGCCTTGGTACCGAAGAGATCTCGGACCCGACGCGGAATCGGCGGGAAATCCAGGAACCGCGTGCGGTCACCGAACCACACGAAGCCGTAGTGGAAGAAGTGGGAAACGCCGCGCGCGCGAAGCCAGCGCTCGAGCTTCACGGCCGCCTGCTGCTCGGTGATCCCTTCGTGCAGCTCGGTTTCGATCGAGACGACCGCGTCGAAGGCGAGACGTTGAGCTGCCTTGAACGCTGCGAGTTCTTCATCGGTGAACAGTTCACGGGTCAAGGTCTGATGCCTCCGCTGGCCTGGGGAAGTGGATCAGTCCCAGCGTGTTCGAGCTCTGTGCGGTGCTGAAGTGTAGAGGCGGACGACAATCCCACAGATCTGGACAGATGCAGTCCACGTTGCCGACCCGGTGCCGTCGAGTCCGGATCTGTGGGCTACCGGTCCCGCATCGCCTTGCCGGGACTTTCATGATCGCAAACACTGGGAGCGGCCAGTCCCCGTCTCACTTCCCTCTCCAGGAGCCCTCGTGTGTGCACGTGACGCAGCAAGTGGATCGACCTCGGCGATGGCCGGATATGACTGGGTCTGCGAAACGAACGGCGTACTGACTCGCGCCGAGCGTTCGATCGTCCGCGCCGGTATGCGGAAGTTCATCATGGCGACGATCGGCGGTTTCCTGACGTGGCCGATGAACGGGCCGCGCTTGGCGGAGACCGTTTTTCCGGCAGTTCCTGACACCCCGGTTGCGACGGTTGCCGTCGAAGCGGCCAAGAAACAAGGCACCACGCTTCTCTTCCACGGCTACCGAACCTGGCTGCTCGGAACCGCCTTGTCTCAGGTCGACCAAGCCGAAGTCGACGCCGAACTCCTCTTTGTTACGTCACTGCTCCACGACTCGGGAATGCTTGTCAGCGTGCCGGGCGAGGACTTCACCCGGCGATCCGCGGAGAACGTTCTCGAGGTGTTCGACCGAGCCGGCGCGCCGCGCCGCCGGGCTCTCGAAGCCGCGGATGCCGTGGTCGCGCACGCGACACCTGGTCTGGACAGGTCGGCGGACCCGATCGGCTACTACGTCCAATGCGGTGCCATGGCAGACCTTGCCGGTATCCGCAGGTGGCATCTACCGCCCGGTGTCATGAGTCAAGCCCATGCCCGCTACCCGTCGCACGATATCCACCGCACGCTTTCGGCACTGGCCCGCCGAAACGCGGAAGAAGTGCCCGGCAGCCGGATGTCACTGCTCGTTCCGAAACCACTGGGAAAGGTTATTCGACTGGCGCTGAACTTCTGAACCGGCTCCGATGCGGGTGCGCTCGTGGCCAACGCGACGATCCGGGCGCACCCGGCGGAAAGCGCCTCGGC
Source organism: Amycolatopsis sp. 2-15 (assembly GCF_030285625.1). NCBI lineage: Bacteria > Bacillati > Actinomycetota > Actinomycetes > Pseudonocardiales > Pseudonocardiaceae > Amycolatopsis > Amycolatopsis carbonis. Next base: position 8,606,618 of record NZ_CP127294.1, on the reverse strand, counting down.
GTCCCCTTGATCGCGGTTCGGCGCGTTCGCCGTGTCGCGGGAATCTGGCTGACTCGCGGCGGAAACATGGCCGTAACACTGCCCGGTTAACTTCCTGCGGCTGGTCGGTGAGGTGAGGAGAGCCCGAGCGTGGTGGATACCGGAAGCACGGCGTGGTTGCTGGGCAGCGCGGCGCTGGTGATGCTGATGACGCCGGGCCTCGCGCTGTTCTACGGCGGGATGGTCCGCGCGCGCAGCGTGCTGAACGTGATGGCGATGACGTTCATCTGTCTCGCCACCGTCGGCCTCATCTGGGTGATTTACGGGTACTCGCTGGCGTTCGGCGCCGACTGGTTCGGCGGGCTGCTCGGTGATCTGCGGCTGGCCGGTCTGCGCGGGGTCGCCCAGCAGACGGTCGGGCCGGCGGGGACCAAGGTGCCGCTGTTCGCCTTCGTCGCCTTCCAGATGATGTTCGCGGTCATCACGGTCGCACTGCTCGCCGGCGCGATCGCCGAGCGGGCCCGGTTCTGGACCTGGACCTTGTTCTCCGTCGTGTGGGTCACGCTGGTGTACCTGCCGGTCGCGCACTGGGTCTTCGCCCCGGACGGGTGGATCGCGACCAAGCTGCACCTGCTGGATTTCGCGGGCGGCACCGTCGTCGAAGTGAACTCCGGGGCGGCCGCGCTGGCACTGGCGATCGTGCTCGGCCGCCGGCACGGCTGGCCGAAGCAGGCCGCCCGGCCGCACAACCTGCCGTTCGTGATGTTCGGCGCCGGCCTGCTGTGGTTCGGCTGGTTCGGCTTCAACGCCGGCTCCGCGCTGGCCGCGAAGAACCTGGCCGCCACCTCGTTTCTGAACACCACCGTCGCGGGGGCGGCCGCGGTGCTCGGCTGGCTGCTCGTCGAGCAGTTCCGCGACGGGAAACCGACCACCCTCGGCGCCGCGTCCGGCGCGGTGGCCGGGCTGGTGGGGATCACCCCCGGCTGTGCCTACGTCGAACCGATCGGCGCGATCGCGATCGGCGCCGTCGCGGGGGTGGTGTGCTCGTTCGCGGTGGGCCTGAAGTACCGGTACGGGTTCGATGACGCGCTGGACGTGGTCGCCGTGCACGGCGTCGGCGGGTTCGTCGGGACGCTGCTGATCGGCGTGTTCGCGACCGTCAGCGTGGATCCGCAGGGTGTCGACGGCCTGCTCTACGGCGGCGGGTTCGACCAGCTGTGGCGCCAGGCCGTGGGGACGTTCGCGGTACTAGGGTATTCGCTGGTGGTGACCTTCCTGATCGGCTGGGTCATGCACAAGTTCATGGGATTCCGACTCGACCGCGAGGCTGAGATCGACGGTGTCGACGAGGCCGAGCACGCCGAAGGCGCGTACGAGCTGGCAGTCCAATCCGGACGCCGGGGGAGCGCGCCCGCCGGTGCGCTGGGATCGCACCGGCCGGCGCGCGAGGAGACGCGATGAAGCTGCTGACCGCCGTGGTCAAACCGTTTGTGCTCGACGAGGTCCGGGAGGCCCTGCAGGAGCTCGGCATCGCGGGGATGACGGTCACCGAGGTCCGCGGATACGGTCGGCAGAAGGGGCACACCGAGGTCTACCGGGGCGCCGAGTACGCGATCGATTTCATCACGAAGTACCGGCTGGAGATCCTCCTGGACGACGACCAGGTCGAGGGCGCGCTGCGGACGGTGCGGGAGACCGCGCACACCGGCAAGATCGGTGACGGCAAGATCTGGGTCACGCCGGTGGAGACCGTCGTCCGCGTCCGCACCGGTGAACGCGGACGCGACGCGCTCTAGATGTGCTGTTCGGGCACGTTGGTGACGTGGCGACACGGTCGGGATGATCTTGATATAGGTGAGGACCTCGGGTTTCGGTGTGGATCACCACAACCTGCACCGACTCCGGAATCGGCGGCCACACCCCAGCCAGCCGCAGCACCAACCTCACCGAACAGCACATCTAGAGCGGCTGACGCAGCCGCTGAGAATGATCATCAAGGCCGCCTGCTCGCTGCGAGTGCCGGCGTCCCGGGCATCGTCATCCACGGTTTCGGCGTCGCCGCGATTCTGCTTCCTCGCGACCTTCGTTCGGCACGGCGACAACGCCTTCGAGAGCCCAGGGTGCCGCACGTCGGCTTCGGCGAGTGCGCAGGCCGACAGATGCCCGACGTGGGCGACCTCGTCGTACCCCTCGTCGTTCGGAAACGTGGTCAGCGTGAACTCCCGGAGTCACGTCCGCCGCTGCTCGCTCCGCCGCTGTCACCCGATTGGCACAATATAGTCACCGATGACCGGGACTGCTGACCGAGGACACATATCCCGTGTCCCGGAAACGGCCAGGTCAAGCGGTATTGACCCGGACTTGGGTGGAGCCTATAGTCCCGTATCCAGATACGAGATACGGATATGAGATACGGAGCCGGTGATGCTCGATCCACTCGACGTTCAGCGGGACAGCATCACCGACCGTGTCTTCGACGAGATCCGGCAGGCGATCGTCGATCGCCGGCTGCAGCCGGGGCAGCGGCTGTCGGAGGCCAAACTGGCTTCGATGCTGGGGGTCTCGAAAACCCCGGTGCGCGAGACGCTGATCCGACTCGAGCACGTGGGGCTCGTCGAGCCCGGGCCCGGCAGCGGACTCCAGGTCGTCCAGCCCTCGGTCAAGGTCGTTCAGGACGCCTACGAGGTGCGCCGCGGTCTCGAATCCCTGGCCGCTGGCCTCGCGGCCGAGCGGGCGAGTGACGACGTCTGCAGCAAGATCAGGAAAGCCGCGGACGAAGGACTCGCTTGCACCATCGCCAGCGACGAATCCGGCCGCCGTGGTGCGGACCGGATCTTGCACACCCTGATCGCGACCGGCTCGGGCAACACGAAGCTCGCAGCCGACATCGAGAACTACTACGTGCTGACGTGGGCCCTGCGTCAGCGTGACGTACCGGAAATGTCCGAGAGCGCTCGGTGCGGCGAACAGCACCAGCGTGTCGCAGCCGCCATCTCCGACGGCGACGCGCCTGCCGCTCAAGAAGCCATGGCGGAGCACTTGGACACCCTGCGGGAACGCGTTCTGGCCATGCTGGAGACCGCGCAGCCGGAGGAGATCTTCAGCTGAACCGGACGGAAAGGCAAGGCTTCCGCCGGCAAGTGGCACGGTGACAGTCACCGTGCCGTGCAGTACCCCCACTTTCCCGAGCCTGATCCGGCTCCCCCAGTCGATGTCGTTCCCCTGAAACCCATCGGCGCGCTCCCTCGCACCTCCTCCCCGTCCGACTTTCCCCGTCCCACCGATCCTCACCGTCGAGGAGAACATCATGAATCCACGCCGCACCCTGCGTATCTGGCTCTCGGTCCTCGCCGCGGGGTTGACACTCACCTCCGTGTCCGCCTGCTCGTCGGGCGGGTCGAACCTGGACGACATCAAGTCCCACGGCGCCATCACGATCGGCACCTCCGGCAACAACGCACCGACGATCTTCCGGGATCCCTCCGGAGGTTTTGTCGGCATCGACGCCGACTGGGCGAACCTCATCGCGAAAAGTCTCGGAACGAAGGTCGAGTGGAAGACGCTGGACTTCTCCGGCATCGTGCCCGGCCTGCAGGCGAAGAAGTTCGACATCGCGATGTCGGGCTTGCGCGTGACACCCGACCGGCAGAAGGTCGTCGACTTCTCCGAACCGATCGGATACGACGACGCTGTCGCGGTCTATCCGCAGAAGGAAAGCGGGATCACCGGCCCGGAGAGCATCAAGGGCAAGAGCGTCTGCGTCGTCGCGGGCTCGTCCAACGGCGAGGCTCCCGTGCAGCGCATCGGCGGAGCGGCGAAGGTAACTCGCTATCCCGGCCAGGCGGAAGCGTTCTCCGACCTGAAGAACGGCCGATGCGACCTCATGGTCACCGGCAGGATCCTCGCGCTGTACTGGATCAAGTCAGGTGACGGCGCCGGATACGCGGTGTCCCAGAACGGCACGGACGGGACCGCGCTGGCCGTCGGTGTCCCGAAGGGTTCGGACGCGTTGCTGCAGGCCGTCAACAAGGCGATCGAAGACGCCAAGAAGGCCGGTGCGTACCAGAGCATCGCGCAGAAGTGGCTCGGCCAACCGTTCAAGCAGTGAGCGCGACGAAGAGGAATCACCCATGAATCTCGACTTCTCCGTCGTGGCGCAGTACTTCCCGTTGCTGCTCGACGGATTGCTGGTCACCGTGGAGGTCTCGGCCATCACCCTGGTGCTGGCGACCGTGCTCGGCACGTTCATCGCCATGGCCCGGATCTCGCACCGTCAATGGCTGCGGGTCCTTGCGGGAATCTACGTGTGGATCATGCGCGGCACCCCGGTGCTGCTGGTGCTGTTCTTCATCTACTACGCGGCACCGAGTTTCGGACTGCAGCTGCCGGCGTTCGCCGCGGCGGTGATCGGCATGACGCTGAACTCCGCGGCCTACAAGGCGGAGATCATCCGCTCCGGCATCGAAGCGATCCCGCGAACGCAGACGGAAGCGGCGCTGGCGGTGAACATGACCTACGTGCAGACGATGCACCGGATCGTGCTGCCCCAGGCCGTGCGCATCGTCATCCCGCCGTACATCAACAACGCGATTCTGCTGGTGAAGAACAGCGCGCTGGTTTCCGTGATCACGGTGCCGGACTTGATGCTCAATGCGCAGCAGATCGTGTCGAGTACCTACCGTGCGGTCGAGATCCTCGGCACCGCCGGGTTGCTGTACTTGGTCCTGACCAGTCTGCTGATGCTGGCGCAGCGCTACAGCGAACGCCGCTTCGCCCTCCCCGACCGATGAGCCGACCGGAGCAAGACATGACCCAGCAGCCGGCCATCGAAGCCGCGCCCCCGCTGTTGCACCTCAGCGGATTGTACAAGTCCTTCGGCACCAACGAAATCCTCCGGGGCATCGACCTCGAGGTCCACGCAGGCGAGACCGTGGCGATCATCGGCCCGTCCGGGACCGGTAAGTCGACACTCCTCCGATGCGTGAACTGGCTCGAGAAGCCCAGCGCGGGCGAAGTCATGCTCGACGGCGTGCGCCTGCGCGCCGAGATGACCGGAAAGGAAGAACAACAGGCGATACGCGCGCTGCGCAGCCGCGTCGGAATGGTCTTCCAGCAGTACAACCTGTGGCCCCACTTCAGCGTGCTGCGCAACGTGACCGAAGGTCAGGTGCGCGTGCTCGGCACCGATCCGGGCGAGGCGAAGGCAAAGGCGCGGGAGTTCCTGGCCCGAGTGCGGATGGAGGACTTCGAGGACAGGTATCCCAGCCAGCTCTCCGGTGGTCAGCAGCAGCGGGTCGCGATTGCCCGCACACTGGCCATGGGGCCTCGCCTGGTCCTGTTCGACGAGGTGACGTCGGCGCTCGACCCCGAGCTCGTGGGTGAGGTGCTCGAAACGATGAAGCAGCTCGCGGACGACGGACTGACCATGCTCGTCGTGACGCACGAGATGGGCTTCGCGCGACGAGTGGCGGATCGAGTCGTCTTCATGAACGGCGGTCACATCGCCGAACAGGGTCCCGCGGAAGTGGTGTTCGAGAACCCGGTGCACGACCGCACGAGAGCGTTCTTCGACCACGTGCGCCGATCGTCCTGGACCGTGTGATCGTGGCCGGGACGATCGTGACGGGCAGCGCCGGGTTTCTCGGGGCTCACCTCGTCCGGGCTCTGGCCGCACGGGGTGGCCCCGTCGTCGCTGCGGATCTGGCGGAACCGCCGCCGGACGTCCGGGCGCTGTGGGCTGATCATGTCGTCGAATTCCGCGAGCTCGACGTGCGGGAGCCGGCGGAGGTGTTCGCCGAAGTGCGGCCGGACGTGGTGGTCCACGCGGCAGCCGTGACCAACGGGGATCGCCGGACCCTCGACGAGGTCAACGTCGGCGGCACGGCGGCGGTGCTCGCCGCCGCGGCGAAGGCGCGGGTCGTGTACGTCTCGTCGGCCTCGGTCTACGCGGACGCCGCCGTGCTCGACGAGGACAGTCCGGTTCGGACCGATCCCGGTGACTACCCGGCCTCGAAACTCGCGGCCGAGCGACTGGCGGCGGACGCTGAAGCCGTGATCGCGCGGGTGGCCGCGTGTTACGGCCCGCTCGAACGGGACACCGGGACCCGCCAGGTGATGTCGTTGCCGTACACCGCGATTCGGGCGGCGCTCGCCGGACGCGCGGTTCGCGTCGAACCGGAGCAGGCGGGGCGTACCTTCGACCCGACCTGGGTGGAGGACATCGCGGAAGGCATCGCGGCACTCGCCACGCTGGACCCGCCGCACCGGCTCTACAACGTCGGCTCCGGCACGGCGATCACCCTGGCCGCCCTCGCCGACGCCGTGAACTCGGCAGTCGGGCCGGTCGAGCCGAAAGAGGCCCCGTTTTTCCTCAGCCTGCCGCAGGAGCACCGCAGCGGCGTCCTCGACGTGACGAGACTGCGCGAGCTGTCCGGACTCGCGGCAACGCCGCTCCCCGATGCTTTGGCCGCCTACCTCGAATGGCTTCGTGACCATGCTTGCTGAAATGCTGATCGCGGCGAGGTTCACCGGTCGTCGTGCCGTGATCACCGGAGGAGCGGCCGGTATCGGCCTGGCCATCGCCCGGCGGCTCGCGGTCGAGGGCGCCTCGGTCACCGTTCTCGACCGTGATCCCGCCGCCTTGAAGGTCGCGGTGCGGGAGCTTCCGGGCGACGGCCACCGCGGCCGGCTGCTCGACCTCGCCGACGGAACCGCGACGCGAGAGGCGGTTGAGGGGGCGGCTGCGGACGGCGGACTGGACGTCCTGGTCCACAGCGCCGCGATGTCCGTCGGGGGCACCGCACCCGCACTCGCGCCGGAGGAGTGGAGCGGCGTGCTGTCGGTCAACCTGACCGCGGCGTTCCACCTTGCCGCGGCCGCCGTTCCCCACCTCGCCCGGTCGAGTGGCGGAGCGTTGCTGCTCATCGCCAGCCAGCTGGGACTCGTCGGCACTCGCGGTTCCGTCGCGTACACGGCCAGCAAAGGCGGCGTCGTGAACCTGACCCGGTCGCTGGCGTTGGACCACGCAGCTGACGGCGTCCGGGTCAACTGCCTCTGCCCGGGACCGACGGAGACGCCCTTCCTCGAACGCAGTTTCGCGCGGACTGGCGACGCCCCGGCGGCGAGGGCGACGGCGCTCGGCCGGGTCCCGCTCGGCCGCTTCGGGCGGCCGGACGAGATCGCGTCCGCTGCGGCGTTCCTGTGTTCGCCCGAGGCGTCCTTCATCACCGGGGCCACCCTCGTCGCCGACGGCGGCTACGTCGCACAGTGACGGCAGAACCGTTTGCCGACAAGACTTTTGGCGGATCGACAAGGAGTACTGTGGAATACGACTTGGTCCTGCACGACGTGCAGCTGGTGAGCGCAGACGGCGTCCGCCGCGCGACGGTCGCCATCTCCGGCGGGCAGGTCGCCGACGTACTGGATGCCGGTACCCGGCCCTCCGCGACCGAACACCTCGACGCCGGCGGGCTGCACCTGCTTCCCGGCCTTGTCGACACGCACGTGCACCTACGAGCGCCGGCACGGCCCGATCGCGAGACGTTCCGCACCGGCACGGCGGCTGCCGCGGCCGGGGGAGTGACCACCATTTGCGAGATGCCGACGTCGGACCCGCCGGTCAACTCCGGCGCCACTCTCGCCCGGCGCGCGATCGAGCTGCAGCCCGATGCTCTCGTCGACTACGCGCTCTACGGCGGCGCGGCATGGGAGAACCGCGACGAGATAGCCGCGATGGCCGAGGCCGGCGCGGTGGCGTTCAAAACGTGGCTGCACGCGCCGGCACCGGGACGGGAGGCGGAGTTCCACGGCCTGTCCTGCCCCGACACCGGGCGGCTGCACGAAGTCATGCGCGAGGTGGCGCGCACCGGACTGGTGCATGCCCTGCACTGCGAGCACGAGCAGATCCTCACCGTGGCGGGGGAAGCCGCCCGGCGGCAATACGGCCTGCCCGGCGCGATCCATGCGGCGGCCCGGCCGGAGATCGCCGAAGACGCCTCGGTGGCGACGGTGCTGGCGCTCGCGGCTGCCACCGGTGCGCGGGTGCAGCCCGTCCACGTGTCCAGCGCCGAATCGGTGGTGCTTGCCGCCGAGGCGCGGGCGCGCGGGGTACAGGTGACCGTGGAGACGTGCCCCCACTACCTGCAGCTCGACGAGAAAGCGCTGTTCGAGTTCGGCTCGTGGGCGAAGTGCAATCCGCCGCTGCGCAGCGCCGCGACGGTGGAGCGGCTGTGGGACGAGCTGCGCGCGGGCCGGATCGACGTGATCGGCACCGACCACTGCCCCTACCGTCCGGAGGAGATCGCCACGGGCGAGGACGACATCTTCCTCTCGCCACCCGGACTGCCGGGGCTGGAGACGATGCTGCCGATCCTGCTCACCGCCGTGCACCAGGGCCGGCTCACGATGCCCGACGTCGCCCGGCTCACGTCCGGCCGGGCCGCCGAGATCTTCGATCTGCCGGCCAAGGGCCGGATAGCTCCGGGTGCGGACGCGGACCTCGTGCTGGTCGACACCGCCAGCGAATGGACGTTCCGCCCGGAGGGTTTCTCGAAGGCCGCACCGAACGCCACGTTCCTCGACGGTTCCCGGTTCACGGGGCGTGTGGTAACCACTTTCGTACGCGGGCAGCGTGTTTTCGATCGAGGGCAGATCGTCGCCGAACCCGGCCACGGCCGGTTCGTCAGGCCCGATCGGGCTCGTGTGTCGGCTCGCCGCGCAGTGGCGAGCTGACACGGCGGGGTCCCTCGGTTTGTTCCCGGTATCAGACGTGCGCCACTTCGGATTCGAGCGGCGATCGCCTGCGCCTCGACTTGTCGAGCGTGCCGCTCACAGCTGTGACGCCGTGTGACCGCGACATGCAATTGAGGACAGTCCTACAGATCCCCGGGATGCGGGGCGCTCGGGGTGCCGTGCCACTGGCCGCTGCGAACACCAAGCACGGCCTTCGAAGACTTCCTCGGCGTTCTCGGGATGCAGGCTCCCGAAGCGTTCGGCGCACAAGTCGACTTGCAACAGGCCGTCGAAGCGGGTGAACCGAGGCGGATCGCAGAGCCTCCAGGAGAACCCGACCCGCTCGTCGATGCGGAACCGTTGCACGTCGAGCAGGTCCAGGGATACCGGTTCCGAGCGAAGATTCTCGCTCAGGACTCTGGCGTCGATCACGAGCCTGGCGACCCGTGTTGCTGGCGGGCCGCAGTCGGGGTACTGGTCCTGGAACGCCACTCAGGGGGAAAGGCGGTTCCGGCCGGGGTCGGGGGTCGGCCGGAACCGCCTGAGTCTGTCCTACTCGGACTTGATCCTGCGCAGGAGGTCCTCCGGCGCGATGTGGCAGCGGTATCGGTTGCCCTTCCCGGTGTCCTGCCACGGCGGCTCCTGCGTGCGGCACACGTCCCCGAGCGCCCGGGGGCACCGCGTGTGGAACCGGCACCCGCTCGGCGGAGCGGAGGCGCTGGGGTAGGTGCCGTCCAGGCGGATGCGCTGGCGGGTCTCGTCCGGGTCGAGGTCGGGTGCCGCCGAGAGGAGCGCTTCGGTGTAGGGGTGGTGTGGTGGCTGGAAGACGGCGTCGGCCGTACCGATTTCGACGAGCTGGCCGAGGTAGAGCACCCCGATCCGGTCGGCGAGATACCGGACGACGGACATGTCGTGCGAGATGAACAGATAGGCCACGTCCTTGGCCACCTGGAGTTCGACCAGCAGGTTCAGGATCGCGGCCTGCACCGAGACATCCAGGGCCGAGACCGGCTCGTCGCACAGCACGAGCGAGGGCGATCCTGCGAACGCCCGCGCGATCGCCACGCGCTGCTTGAGCCCGCCGGACAACGCGCTGGGTCGCACGTCGAGGTGGCGCGGTTCGAGTCGTACCGACGATGTGAGCTCTTCGACGCGGTCTTCGCGCCCCCGGCCGCGGAGGCGGTCGTTCAGCAGGGCCACGGCGCGACCCAGGATCCGCCGCACGGGGTGCCGCGGGTTGAGCGCGTTGTCGGGGTTCTGGAAGACCATCTGGATCTTCCGGCGCGTCGTTCGCTCGGCGCGCCGGGGGCTCTTGGAAAGCGTGATGTCCTCGAACTGCAGCGTGCCTTCGGACGGGTAGGTCATGCCCGCGATGCACTTGGCGATGGTGCTCTTGCCGCTCCCGGATTCGCCGACCAGGCCGAAGACCTCGCCGCGGTGCAGGTCGAAGGAGACGTCGGAGACGGCGGTGAACTCGTGTCCACCGGTGCGGTAGCGCTTGGTCAGGTTGCGGACTTCCAGCAGCACTTCCTCGGTCGTCCGCTCGGTTTCGGAGAACCGTTCGACCTCGCCCACGGTCCGGGTCTGGTCGTGGTGGAAGCAGCTCACGGCGTGGGCGGTGCCGAGCGATTCCGACGGCGGCGTTTCGCGGTGGCAGCGGTCGGTGGCGAGTTCGCAGCGCGCGGCGTACGGGCACCCGGTGAGTGCGGCGCCAGGCGCCGGCAGCGATCCGGGGATCGTCGCGAGCAGACCGGCCGACTTTGTCACGCCGTGCCGTGGCACCGAGCGCAGCAAGTCGCGGGTGTACGGGTGCCGAGGAGACGCGAACAACTCGTCCGCGGGCGCTTCTTCCACCAGTCGGCCCGCGTAGAGCACGCCGACGCGGTCGCAGATCTGTGCCACGATGCCGAGGTTGTGGCTGATGAAGAGCACGGCGGTGTGGAATTCTTCGCGCAACTGCTTGATCAGCTCGAGTACCTCGGCTTCGACGGTCGCGTCCAGGCCGGTGGTGGGTTCGTCGAGCACCAGGAGGTCGGGATTGCCGGAGAGCGCCATCGCGATCATCACGCGTTGCTGCTGGCCACCGGAGAGCTCGTGCGGGTAGCGGCGAGCGCACGAGTCCGGGTCCGGGATCCGGACGTTGGCCAGCATCTCGAGCGCCTTCTCCTTGCACTCGGCATTCGACAGTCCACTGTGCACCCTGATGCCCTCGGCGACCTGCGCTCCAATGCGCATGGACGGGTTCAAGGACGCGCCAGGGTTCTGGTACACCATGGCGATCCGTCCGCCGCGCCACTGGCGAAGCGTGCCCTTTCCCGCAGCCAGGGCGTCCTCACCGGAAAACGTGATGCCGCTGCCGTCGCTGACGACCGCGTTGTCCGGCAGATACCGCATGATCGACATGGCTACGGTTGTCTTGCCGCAGCCGGATTCGCCGACGAGACCGTATGCCTCGCCCGGTTGGATCGTGAACGATACGTCGCGCACGACCGGCGACACCCTTGAACCCCTGCGGTAGCTGATGTCCAGGTTGCGCACGGCCAATGTCGGCTGTTCCAGCGTGGTGGTCATAACGTTGCCTTCCGGGGGAGATCAGGCGTCCAGCACGCGCTGGAAGCCGTCGGCGACGAGGTTGACGGCGACGACCAGCGTCGCCAGCGCCAATGCGGGGAACAGGACGATCCACGGCGCGACCTGCAGGTAGACCTGGCCCAGCGAGATCGTGAGACCCCAGTCCGGCGACGGCTGCTGGATGCCGAGCGTGAGGAACGACAGCGTTGCCGACGTGAAGATGGCGTAGCCGAGCCGGACCGTGCCTTCGACGATGATCGGACCGGTCACGTTCGGCAGGATCTCGGTGAACATGATCTTCGGGCCCGACGCGCCGGCCAGCTTGGCGGCGGCGACGTACTCGAGCTCCCGCTGCGTGAGCACCGCCGCGCGCACTGTCCGGGCGACGCCGGGGACGAAGGTGACCGCGATCAGCAGGATCACCGGCAGCTCGCCGGAACCCAGCACCGTGAGCACGAGCACGGCGATGATCACGAGCGGGAACGCGAGCACCGCGTCGACGATGCGCATCGCGACGTCGTCGAGCACGCCGCGGTAGTACCCGGTGAACAGGCCCAGCACGACGCCGCCGAGGAGGCCGAGCGCGGTGGCCGCAGGAGCGATGGTGAGCACCGGGGAGGCGCCGGCGAGCAGGCGCGAGAACACGTCGCGACCGAGGTTGTCCGTTCCGAACAAGTGGACACCCGACGGGCCCTGCAGTGTCTGCGGGAAGATCTGCTGCGGATCGTGGGGGGCGAAGGCATGCCAGAAGATGGCGTCGACGACCCAGAACAGCAGGATCACCCCACCGATCAGGAACGTGGGGGAGCGCAGCAGACCGCGCACGATCTCGCGCCGGCGGGCCTTCGCGGCCGTGGACGCCTGGCGGGGCGCCGCCTGGCCGGTGGCAGGCACGGCCATCGTCTCCGTTGACGTCATGAAAGCTCCTTCTCGTCCGGCCGGGTCACGCCGCAGCGAGCCGGATGCGGGGGTTGAGCACGCCGTAGAGGAGGTCGGCGCAGAGGTTCGCCACGGTGTAGATCACGGCGATCACGAGCACGGCCGCCTCGAGTACCGGGAGGTCGTGTCCGGTCGCCGAGGTGTAGATGAGCTGGCCGATGCCGGGGTAGTTGAAGAGCTTCTCGACTACGACGAGGCCGCCGACGGCGTACCCGACTTGGGCGCTGACGACCGTGATGGCCGGCAGCAGCGAGTTACGCAGGACGTGCTTGCCGATGACGCGGCCCGGTTTCAGTCCTTTGAGGACGGCTGTGCGCACATACGCGGATTCGAGCACGTCGACCGTCCCGGCGCGCGCCATGCGCGAGATGTAGCCGAAGAGGACGAACATCAGCGGGATCGCCGGCAGCATGAACTGTCGGAACACGTCCACGATGTTGGGCAGCGGCACCGAGGACGAGACCGGGAACCACTTGAACGACACGCCGAACACCACGAGCAGGACCGTTCCGGCGACGAACTCGGGCAGGGCGATGAGGGACAGCCCGGTCACGGAGATCGCGCGGTCCGTGAACTTGTCCCGCCTAAGGGCTGCCAGCACGCCGAAGCCGAGCGAGATCGGCACGGCGATGACGAGCGCGAACCCGCCGAGCAGCAGCGAGTCGCCGAGGTGCCCGAGCACGAGACCCGTGACCGGTTCCTGCAGGAGGTAGGACTTGCCCCAGTCGCCGTGGAGAAAGCCCCACATGTAGTCCAGGTAGCGCACGGGCAGGGGCCGGTCGAGCCCGAGCGTGTGGTTCAACTGCGCGACCTGGTCGTTGGTCGCGTACGGTCCGAGGATCGTGCGTCCCACATCGCCGGGGAGCACTTGCGAGACCGCGAACACGATGATCGACACGAGCAGGAGCGTCAGCACGCTCAGCCCGAGCCGTTTGGTGATGAATCCGATCATGTCTGAGCCCAGCCTGTCGTCTGGTGGGGCGCACCCGGGGAGAACGCCGGGGATGGCTTGTCACGGGCGAGTACCGCGTCCGGCCCGTTGATATTCTGTATAGCGTATCTGTCGACCAAGAGGGAAGCAACGGGCTGCCGCGGTCTCGCCGTGTTACGTTCTTGTTGCTCCGTGTGTAACAATATTGCTGGTCAAGGCGTAATAGTGCGTTGCAGGTGGACGCCGTCGCGTGGGGGATTGTGCTCTGCAGGCTGAAGGAGCTAACTTATATGGAATATCAAATCCCGATCTGAGTCTGAGGATCGGAACCCGGTGACGCCGTTCGGTGCGCCCCGAGTGAGGAACTGCCGATGGACGACTACGAGTACCACCTGTTCGAAGAGGTGCGGGCCCGGCGGCTGAGCAGACGCGGATTCCTGCGTCGGGCCAGTGTGCTGGGGCTCGGCTTGCCGGCCGCGTCGGCAATCCTCTCGGCCTGCGGTCAAGGCGGTGGCATCAACTCCGTGCCGGCGGTCGGCCCGCCTCGCCGAGGTGGCACGGCGAATGTCGCGATCACTCGGCCGGCCTCGCTCGTGGACCCGGTGACGCTCTACAACCAGGGCGGTCAGACGACAGCGCAGATCGCCGGTGAATACCTGTGCTTCCCGCGCGCCGACTACACCCTGGACCCGCGGCTCGCGGTGTCGTGGTCGGCCAAGCGACCGGACACGTGGACCTTCGTACTACGCCAGGGGGTGAAGTGGCACGACGGCAAGCCCTTCACCGCGGATGATGTCGTGTACACGATGAACCTGCTGACGGACCCGAAGGTCAACTCGTCGGCTCTGTCGGCGTTCAAGGGGATCTTCTCGCACGGCAACATCGAGAAGGTCGACGACCACACGGTCACGTTCCACCTCGACCAGCCGTTCGTGGACTTCCCCTATCTCGTCTCGGCATTCAACTTCAACGCGATCATCCTGCCGAAGAACTACCAGATCGGTGATTTCGCGAAGGGGCGCGTCGGGACTGGTGCCTTCGTCATGACCGGCTATCAGCCAGAGACCGGCGCCACCTTCGCGCGCAACCCCGATTACTGGGACAAGCGCTACCCCTACCTGGACAACCTGCGCCTCACCTACTACGCGGATGACAGCACCATCGCCCTCAACATGCAGGGTGGTAGGGAAAACGTGTGGCCGATCGCCCCGCACCAGAGTGCGCAGGCCCTGCAGGAAACCCCGAACCTGAAGATCATCAAGAGTCCGTCCAGCGAGTACCGCGGCTTCCACATGCGGACGGATCAGGCGCCGTTCGACAATCCGCTGGTGCGCCAGGCCGTGGCCGCCTGTTTCGACCGGCCCGCGCTGGTTCAGGCGCTGCTCGGAGGTGATGGCGAGCTCGGCAACGACCACTCGTTCGCGCCGGTCTTCCCGGTGTCGAAGCAGGCGATTGCCCAGATTCCCCAGCGGAAGCAGGATTACGCGCTGGCGAAGTCCCTGCTCGCCCGCGCCGGGCACCCGAACGGTTTCCCGGTCACGCTGACCACCGAGCAGTACCTGGAGATCCCGCAGTACGCGGTCCTGGCGCAGCAGGCGCTGAAGCCGGCGGGAATCAACCTGCAGCTCAACGTGCAGCAGCAGAGTGCCTACTACGGCACGGGCAACAGTCAGCCCTGGCTCGAAGTGCCGATGGGCATCGTCGACTGGGGTGCGCGCGGTGTCCCGAGCCAGGCCATCCTGCCCGCATACACCTCGGGTGGCATCTGGAACGCCGCGCACTGGAAAGACCCCGGCTTCGACCGCGCCTTCGCCGATCTCAACGCCTCGCTGGACGAGCAGACCCGGCTCAAGGCCGCCGCGCGGATGGCCGCGATCCAGCACGATCAGGTGCCGGCGATCATCGGCTACTGGATCAAGAACCTGCGCGTGACGGGCGTGTCCATCGGCGGTCTGGCCGAAGGCCCCGCGAACCACTTCGACCCGCGAACCCTTTGGAGCGCAGTATGACCACGGCGATCGGGCTGGTCGGCCTCGGCTGGATCGGCGACAGTCACCTCACGGACCTCGCCGCTCGTGCGGACGTGGAGATCCAGGCGGTGTGCGATGTGGATGCCGCGCGGACGGCGGAGTTCGCGGGACGGTACGACGCCCGGGCTTGTAAGGACGTCGACGAGTTGCTCGCTACTGAGCTCGACGCCGTGTGGATCTGTACTCCGCCGCAACACCACCTGGCGCCGGCGCGGCAGGCCCTCGCTCGCGGGATCCCGGTCTACCTCGAGAAGCCCGTCGCCCGCGATCTGGCCGAGGCGACGGAGCTGACCCGGCTCGCGGAGGAGTCGGGTGTGGTGTGCGCCGTCGGTTACCAGTGGCGCGCAATCGAACTGCTCGACGCCGTGCGCTCGGAGCTGGCGTCTTCCGACGTCGTGAGCCTGTCCGGCTACAGCGTGGGTCCGACCGCGGCCCGGCCCTGGTTCCTCGATCAGGCCCAGGGTGGTGGCAATCTCCTGGAACGCGGGAGCCACCAGATCGACCTGGCGCGGGCTGTGGCCGGTGAGGTCGAATCGGTGCTCGCCGTCGGCAGCGCTGTGCGTGTCGACCGGCCCGGTGTCGCCGCGCGGAACATCGACGACGCGCTCACCCTGGTGCTGCGTATGACCAGCGGCGCCGTCGCGACCGTCGTGATCGCCTGGACTCCGGCGGACGTGCCGGGCCGCTACGGACTGGACGTCGTCACGGACTCCGGGGTGCTGCGGATGGCGCTCGACCCGGAGTTCAGGCTGACCGGACGCAACCGCGGTCTGGAAGTGTCCGCAGGGGTGACCGAAGAGCCGTTCAGCGCGTCGAACTCGCGGTTCCTCGCCGCGGTGAAGGCGGGTGATCCCGCCGCGGTGGCCTGCACCCCCGCGGATGCCCTGGCCACTCTGCGGGTCGCGCTCGCGGGGGAAGAAGCGCTCGCGACCGGACGAACGGTCACGGTCTCGTGACCGCACCGAACGTCGTCGTCACGGGCGCGACCTCGGGAATCGGGCGCGCCGTGACGCAGCTGTGCCTCGCCACGGGCGCGCGCGTGGCCGGCCTCGACCTCGGCGCCGGTGCCGCACATCCCGGTTACGAGGAGACGTACGTTCCGCTGGCGGCCGACGTGTCGGACGAGGGGTCGGTGAGCGCGGCGGCCGCGGGGATTCGGACTGAGTTCGACGGCGTCGACTGGCTCGTCAACTGTGCCGGGATCGGCGGGTACACCGGCGACGTCACCGAGACCTCACCGGAGTCCTGGCGGCGAACGCTGGAGGTGAACCTGACCGGTGCGTACCTGGTGTCCCGCGCGGTGTTGCCCCTGATGCGTGGCAGGTCGGGCGCGGCCGTCGTCCACGTCAGCTCGCAGTACGGCATGGTCGGCGGCGCCGGGTTTCCGGCGTACTGCGCGGCGAAAGCCGGCCTGATCGGGCTCACCCGGGCAATGGCCGTCGACCACGCGCCGGACGGGATCCGCGTCAACTGCGTGTGCCCGGGGCCGACCGACACTCCGATGCTCGCGCGCAGCGGCCGGGACGAAACCGGCGGCCGCGAAGCCGAGCGCGTGCGGGAACGGAACTTGTTCGGCACCCCTGCGCCGCCGCAGGACGTCGCCGAGACGATCGCGTTCCTGCTGGGACCGGGATCGGCCTCGATGACCGGTGCCGTCGTCCCCGTGGACGGCGGCTGGACCGCAGGGTGAATCACGAGAGGGAGCGGATAGTGGCAGAGACCACGCGCGTACGGGATTTCGTCGGGTACGGGCGGAACGCCCCGCGGGTGCGGTGGCCCGGCGAGGAGAAGCTGGTCATCAACATCGTCGTCAACTACGAGGAGGGCTCGGAGTACTCCGTACTCGACGGCGACGACCACAACGACGGTTGGGGCGAGTACGACTACGAAGTCGACCCGGCGATCCGGGACTTCGGCAGCGAGACGCATTACGAGTTCGGCAGCCGGGTCGGCATCTGGCGGCTGGCCCGGCTGTTCGACCGGTTCGACGTGCCGGTCACGATCGGCGCGTGCGCCACGGCGCTGGAGCGCAATCCCGAAGTGGCCCAATGGGTTCGGGAGAGCCGGCACGACGTGATCGGCCACGGCTACCGATGGCTCGAGTACAACCGCGTGGACCGCGAGGTGGAACGTGAGCACCTGCGGCTGGCCGTCGAGTCGCTCGAACGCACGACGGGGGAGCGGCCACTCGGCTGGTACCTGCGGTCGTTCCCGAGCGAGCACACGCTCGACCTGCTCGTCGAGCAAGGCGGCTTCCTCTACGACTCCGACGTGTGCAACGACGAGCTGCCCTACTTCATGGAAGTGTCCGGGCAGCAGCTGCTGATGGTGCCGTACTCGAAGGTCTACAACGACACTCGCTACCTGTTGAACCCGACATACGGCTCGCCTTCACAGTTCTTCGAGAGCATGCGCCTCGGGATCGACTACCTCTGCGACGAGATCGACCACGGGCTCGGGCCCAGGATGCTCACGGTCGGGCTCCACCCGCGGTGGAGCGGGCAGGCGAACCGGGCGAGCGCCGTGCGGGATCTGCTGGAGTACGTGTCGGGCAAGGAAGGTGTGTCGTTCATGCGGCGCCTCGATATCGCGCGCTGGTGGCTGGACCACCACGCCGAGTGGACGGGGGCTCGATGACCGCGGTACCGCTCGCCGTCGCGAGCGCGGCGCTGCCGGACCAGGATCCGCGGCGGCTGTGCGCAGTCGCCGCGGAGCACGGGCTCGACGGCGTCGAGTGGGGCGTCGGGGTGGGGCATGCCCTGGCGCTCACCGCTTCGGACGCCCAGCTCGCCGCCGTGGCCGGCGCCGCCGAGGAAACCGGGCTCGCCTGCGCGGGCGTGGCGGTGCACGAACCGGACGCCCTCGCCTACCCCGGCCCGCTGTGGCAGCGGGTGTGCGAGCTGGCCGTGGCGCTCCACGCCCCGCACGTGCGGGTCTACGCGACAGGCCACGGCACCGACTTCGACACCGACTTCACCGGCCTGCGCTCGCAGCTGGCGGACAAGGCCGCGGAATGCGCTGCGCGTGGTGTGCGGCTCCTGCTCGAGCCCGCTCCCAGCACGCTGGTGCCGGATCCGTCGCTCGCGCGGCGGGCGCTGTCCGAAGTGGACGTCGACCACGTCGGTGTGGTCTACGACCCAGGCAGCCTCGCCCGCGAGGGGTGGCAGGACCCGTTCCTGGCCACCGGTGTGCTGGGGCCGCTGTTGCGGCACGTACACGTGAAGAACGTCGCGCCCGAGCGGGCGGAGGACGGGACTTGGGTGTGGCGGCGTACGGCGCTGGACACCGGGATCGTCGACTGGCCGCGGGTGTCGGACGCGCTCGAAGCGGCCGGCTACTCCGGTTGGTTCGTGCTGGACCACCTGAGCTCCCAGGAGTCCGGCAGCCTGGCCACCGATCTTGTCCAGCTGAGGAAACTGACGGAGATGAGCCGAACGTGAGCGACCTCAGCGGACGGGTGGCCGTGGTGACCGGGGCGGCGTCCGGGATCGGCCGGGCCATCGCGTTGTGCTTCGCCGAAGCCGGTGCGCACGTCGTGGTCGCGGACCGGGTGCGTGAAGCGTGGCACGGTGGCGAGCCGACCGACGAGCTCGCGGAGAGTGCCGTCTTCGTGGAGTGCGATCTGGCCGATCCGGTCGCGGTGGACGGCCTGGTGCCCGTAGCCGTCGCACGCTTCGGGCGGCTGGACGTGCTCGTGAACAACGCCGCGACAAGCGTCGGGCACGAGCTCCTCGAGACGACAGACGACGAGTGGAACCGGGTTCTCGCTGTCAACCTGACGGCGCCGTTCGTGCTCAGCCGTGCGGCGGTGCGGCAGATGCTGGCCCAGGAAGGGCGGCCGGAGGTCCGCGGCCGCATCGTGAACGTGACGTCGCAACACGGGATCGTAGCGGCGCGCGAGGACACCGCCTACGGCGTGTCGAAGGCCGCCTTGAGCCAGCTGACGCGCCAGATTGCGGCCGAGTACGCAGGGCGCGGCATCGTCTGCAACGCCGTGGCGCCCGGCAAGATCGAAACCGGCCCGAGTCCGCGCGCCGGCGACCCTGCGTGGCAGGAGTACTGGACGAGCCGCACTCCGTGGCCGCGCCTCGGCCGTCCCGAGGACGTCGCCCGCGCTGCGCTGTACCTGGCCGGTGACGACGCCAGCTACATCACGGGTACGACGTTGATGGTCGATGGCGGCTGGACCGCCCGCTGACCGGACCGGTGGTGTGGCGATCAGCCCGTCACGCCACCGGTCCACCCGACGACGACGTGGTCAGGCGTGCTGCGGCGCCCCGTGGTCGGTCAGATACGCCACCACGTTGTCTCCGACTGACCGTACGTGTTCTTCCATGAGCTTGCTCGAGAGCTCGACGTCGCCGTCCAGCAGCGCCTTCGAAATGGCCATGTGCTGGCTCGCGCAAACCGGCGAGGCATCGATGCCGGGAAGGTCGCGCTGGCGCAGCGCGATGATCATCGCGTTCGCGTCGTCGATGAGGCGCGCGAGCCTGGCATTGCCGGTGGCCCGCGCGATCGTCGTGTGGAAGGCCTCGTCGGCGGCGCGGTACGCGGCGAAGTCGCGCTGGTCCGCGGCGACCACGGTGCGCTCGGCCTCGTGCCTGGCGGCGAGGAGGACGTCGCGGTGACCGCGCTCGGCGGCCAGGCGCGCGGACTTCATCTCGAGCGCTTCACGCACCTCGTACGCGTCCCGCAGCCGGACCGCGGACGGTGTGACGATGCGGTCCGCGCGAGGGCCGTCGGACTCGACCAAACCGACCTCCTTGAGGCGCAGCAGCGCCTCGCGCACCGGTGTCTTGCTGACACCGAGCTGCTTGGCGAGGCCGGCTTCGGTGACGCGGCTCGCGGCGGGCAGCTTCCCGTCCACGATGGCCTGGCGGATGGTGTTGTAGACCGACATCGCGAGACTGTCGGGACGGGGTGCGAGACCGAGCGAAGCCTCGCCCGCGCTCTCCTCGGTCCTGTGCGTGAGTTCCGTCATCGCGTCTTCCCTCCCCTTTCCGGAATCAAGTGCCGTCCCGGCTCCCCGGAACCGGTGAACTCGCCTTCGTGCACCAGTTCGCGCCCGCGCGTCCAGACCGAGCGGATCCGGCCGCGTACCGCCGTGCCCGCGTATGGGCTGATGCTCGTGCCGTCGGCGAACGAGGACTCGTCCGCCACCCACCTCTCAGCAGGATCCCACAACACCAGGTCGGCGTCGGCGCCCGGCGCGATCCGGCCCTTGCCGGGGTGGCCGAAGGCGTCGGCCGGACCGGTGCAGAGAACGTGCACGAGACGGTCCAGCGGGACGCCGTTGTCGAGGCCCCACGACAGCATCAGCGGCAGTCGCGCCCCGATGCCGGGGATGCCGTAATGAGCGTCGCCGCACGGCGAGATCCGCCGGTCGACTTCGGTTCGCTCCTGCGAGTGGTCGGAGCCGATCGTGTCCAAGGTTCCGTCGCGCAGCGCTTCGCGAACGGCGGCGACGTGGTCTTCGGCTCGCAGCGGGGGAGCCACGAGCAGTGCGCCCGCGCGAGGCCCGTCGTACTCGTCTTCGGTGAACAGCAGGTGGTGGAGGCAGGCTTCGGCGGTCACTTCGGTCTCACCGGCCACTCGCGAGGCCCGCACGTGGTCGATCGCCTGGCGGCTCGACAGGTGCGTCACGTAGAGACGTCCGCCGGCGAGCCCGGAGATCCCGAGTGCCCGGCGCACGGCGACCTCCTCGAGCACCGGTGGGCGCACACCGCCGAACGTGCGCGGCCCGCGGCGACCCTCGGCCGAGGCTTCTTCGACGAGCGCCTCGACCATCTCGCCGTCCTCGCAGTGGACCTGGACCGGCAGGCCGACGGCCTTCGCCGCCAGCATCGTGCGGTACAGCCCGTCCCCGGTCGCCATGATCCCCAGCTCGGGGTAGGCGAGGAAGACCTTCACGGCGTCGGCGCCGAGCTCGGCCAGCTCGGCCACGTCGGCGACGGTGAGCTCGTTGGGGCGGTAGCACATCGCGTGCAGGCCGAGGTCCACGGCTGCGAGGTCCTGCGCCACGAGGTCCTGGGCCCGGTTGAACGCCGACACGGTCGCCTCGCCGTCCTCGGGCAGGGAGAACGACAGCGCGGTGGTGGTTCCGCCGAGCGCGGCCGCGCGGGTCGACGGGGTAAGTCCCGCCATGAGGTGACAGTGCGGATCGACTCCACCGGGCAGGACGTGCAGGCCGTCGGCGTCCACGACCCGCTCGGCGCTCACGGTCCCGGGCTCTTGGATCGCGACGATCCGGCCATCGGACACGGCCACGTCGGCGAGCCGCGTGCCCGTGGGCGTGGTCACCAGGCCGCCGCGAAATGCGAGCTTCACATCGTGCACGTCCTGAGGTTAGCATGACGGAACTTCATACAGCGAATATGTTATGCGCTGTCCCCACTGTGAGAGGTGTCCATGGATCTCGGTCTTTCGGAACGCGTGTACGTGGTGACCGGCGGTACGAGCGGGTTGGGCTACGCCACGGCGGAGGCGCTCGTCCGCGACGGAGCGAAGGTCGTCGTCTCGTCGCGCGACGAGGAAAAGGTCGCGAAGGCCGTCGCTTCGCTGGGGGACGCGGCGACCGGGGTCGCCGTCGACAACGCCGATCCCGACGCTCCGCGCCTGCTCACCGAGGCCGCACTGGCGGCGTTCGGCCGCGTCGACGGCGCCCTGGTGAGCGTCGGCGGGCCCAAGCCCGGGGTCACCACGGCCGTCAGCGACGAGGTGTGGCGGCAGTCGTTCGAGAGCATCTTCCTCGGTACGGTCCGGCTCGTGCGTCACCTGGCTCCGCTGCTCGCGAAGAGCGAGGACCGGGCCGACGGCGGGGCGATCGCCTTCGTCCTGTCGAGCTCGGCCAAGACGCCGCTGCCACGGCTCTCGGTGTCCAACGGGCTGCGCGCGGGTCTGGGCATGCTGGTGAAGGACCTGTCCGACGAACTCGGCCCTCAGGACACGCGCGTACTCGGCCTCTTGCCCGGCAAGGTGCTCACGGACCGCACTCTCGCACTCGAGAAGGGTGACCCGGAGGCTCGGGCGCGGGCGGAAGCGGCGATCCCACTGCGCCGCCTCGGCGACCCGGCCGAGTTCGGACGCATGGCCGCGGTCCTGCTCTCGCCGGCCGCGTCCTACGTGACCGGGAGCCTGGTCTCGATCGACGGCGGAGCCATCCGCGCGCTGTGACCACTCGGGCGGCAACGGCCTTCCGGCGAGCTCATCGAGGAGGACGACAGCCATCAGTTCTCCGTCCACCGGCCCGAAGCGGGCGAGGGCTTGCCGGTGGACTCGGGTGACGACCAGCTCCGGAACGGTGTGGACCAAGAGAACGTCCGCTCGTTGCTGATCGCCGGCAGGACCCGGTCCGCCGGCTCGGAGCCCGCATCGTGAGCGCGGCGCGGCGGGCACCTTGACGCGCAGGCCGGGCCCCTGTGAAAGCACCGTCTGGGTCCTGGCGGAAGAGCACGGCGGTGCCCGGCCTCCGCCCGTGCCCGGGAGACACGTCACAGCGCCTCGCCGCGGCGACCTGGCCCCGTAAGGTGACGGGAATGGTCGGGCACACAGACGGCGGGGCGGGATGAGCCGCCGCACGACGCAGCTGGCCGGGCTCGACCTCAACCTGCTCGTCGTCCTCCGGGAGCTGCTGCGGGAGCGCAACGTGACCCGCGCGGCGGAGCGGGTCGGTGTCAGCCAGCCGGCGTTGAGCGCGGCTCTGGCGCGGCTGCGGCGGCACTTCGAGGACGATCTGCTGGTCCGGTCCGGGCGCGGCTACGTGCTCACGCCGCTGGCGCGGCAGCTCACGCGTCAGGTCGAGGACGTGTGCGCGGCCGCCGAGCAGCTGTTCGCCACCGGCTCGAGCTTCGCGCCCGACACGTCGGTGCGGGAGTTCACGCTGCTGATGGCCGACTACACGCTCACCGTGATCGGGCAATCCCTCGCCGAGCTGTTCGAGCGGGAGGCGCCACGCGCCCGGCTGCGGATCCGGCTCGTCCGTGAGTCGCTCAGCGCCGACCTGCCCCGGGTCGTCCGGTTCGTCGACGGGGTGATCGCGCCGCCGATCGAGTTGGAGGAGCAGCCCAAGCTCCGGTCGGCCGAGCTGTTCCGCGACGAGTGGGTGTGTGTCGTGTGGGCGGGCCACGAGCTCGGCGACGCCGCGCTCTCCCTCACCGACCTGCAGCGGCTGGACTGGGTGGTGCCTTATCACCGGGAGCCGGGGGTGGCGCTGCCGCCCGTGCCCCGCCGGCTCGCCGCGCTGGGCATCGCGCCGCGGGTCGCGCTGAGCGTCGAGAGCTACCAGGCCGTGCCCGCGCTGGTGGCCGGCACCCACCGGATCGCGCTGGTGCAACGCCGCCTGGCGCTCCAGTTCGCCGAGCGGTTCGACCTCAGGGTTCTCGAGTGCCCCGGCGAACCGGAGGGGATCGTGGAGAGCCTGTGGTGGCACGACGATCTCGATCCCGACCCGGCGCACGCGTGGCTGCGCGAGGCGCTGAGCGGCATCGGCGAGGGGCTGCGTGACCATAACCCAGGCTGATAATCGGGATCAGCATTTCTGACTTCCGGGCCCTGGTGCGGATTCCTAGACTCTTTCGGTGGCAGCGATATATCGCATCGGTGCGGTATTCGTGATCGGAAGGAATTCCTGGATGTCGATGACCGTACCCCTGACAGAAGAGCGACTGACTCCCGAAGCACGACGATCGGTCATCGGCGGCATCCTCTCGCTGTTCGTCGACAGCTTCGACATCTATCTGCCCGCGCTCGTGCTGCCGGCGGTGATGGACTACTTCGAACCCGCCTCGATGTCGGCCACGACGAAGGTCACCCTCGTGACCGTCATCTTCGTCGTGACCCTGCTGGGGCGGCCGATCGGCGGCCCGATCTTCGGCAATCTGGCCGACCGGATCGGGCGGCGGCGCGTCACCATGATCACCGGGGTCGGGTTCACCGTCGTGACCCTGCTGATCGGCCTCATGCCGGGGTACGCGAGCTGGGGCTACGGGTCGATCGTCGGGCTGATCCTGCTCCGGCTGATCGGTGGGATCTTCCTGGGCGGCGGATACGCGGGGCCGGTTCCGCTGGCCATCGAGCGCTCGCCGATGCGCCGGCGTGGCCTGGTCGGCGGCGTGATGGCCGCCGGAGCGCCCGCGGCGATCACGCTCATCAGCATCATCCAGCTCGTCGTGCTGGAGCGGTTTTCCGGCCCGGCACTGCAATCCTGGGGCTGGCGCATTCCCTTCTTCTTCGGGTTCCTGCTCGGAATTGCCTACGTCGCGTATTACTCGCGCGTCAAAGAGGTTGATCTCGAGGAGCTCAAGAAATCCCGGGAAGGAAATCGCGCGCCGCTTTTCCAGCTGTTCGACCGGAAGAACATCCGCGGTTTCGGCCAGGTTTTCCTCCTGATGACCGGAATGTGGTTCGCCGCGCAGATCGTCCTGTCCTTCATGCCCGGGCTCCTGGTCGGGGTCCTGCACCAGAATCCCTCCGACGTCAGCACCCTGGAGATCATCGCCAACGTCGCCACGATCCTCGGCATGATCGGCGCCGGGGTGTGGGGGCAGCGGATCGGCCGCCGCAAGCTGCTGCTCGGCTGCGCCGTCGCCATCACGATCGGGGCGAGCCTCGCCTACGTGTCGCTCGTGCTGCTCGCACGATCCGGCGCGGGGTTCTTGCCGATCGGGATCGTCGCGATCGTCGCCTTCGTGCTGCCCAACGCCCCGCTCGGGTGCCTGGTCGTGTACCTCAACGAACGCTTCGGCGCCGGCGTCCGCTCCTCGGGTTACGGCACCGTCTACACCCTCAGCCTCATCCTGCCCGCGCTCTACAGCGTGTGGATCACCGTCCTGCAGGCCGTGCTGCCGTACGAGTACACCGCCGTGGTGCTGATCGTGATCGGCGGCGTGCTCTTCTTCGCCGGCGCCTGGATCGGCCCGGAGACCCGGGGCACCGTGCTGCTCGGCGAGCCGGCGGCCGGCCCGGTCGGCCGGCGCGCGGAAACCGCTTCCGAATAGTCCACACCGAACTCCGGGAGGTCACCATCTCCACGAGACCCGAGCTGCGCAGCAACCACCCGGTCGGCTCGCCCCGGTGGGCGACGACCCGCACGCAGTGGAAGTCCATGGGCTACACCGACGAGCAGATCCGGCGCCCGAAGATCGCCGTGGTCAATTCGTCCTCCGGGCTGGCGCCGTGTTTCGCCCACCTCGACGTGATCGCCGCGGCGGTGAAGGACTCGATCGACGCCGCGGGCGGGCTGGGCTTCGAGATCCGGACCGTGGCTCCGACCGACTTCATCATGGCCGCCGGCCGTGGTGGTGGTTATGTCCTCTCGGGCCGGGACCTGGTGTCCTACGACATCGAAGCCGTCGTCGACGGGGCACAGCTCGACGGGATGGTCTGCCTGGCCTCGTGCGACAAGACCACACCCGGGCAGCTGATGGCCGCCGCGCGCACCGACGTGCCGACGCTGGTCATCGCCTGCGGCTACCAGAGCTGCGGAGCCCTCGACGACGGCCGCCACGTCGACATCGAGGACGTGTTCGTCGACGCCGGGAAGCTCGCTTCCGGTGCGATCGGCTTCGAGGACCTGTGCGCCATGTCGGACCGGGCGATCACCGGCCCCGGCGTCTGCACCGGCATGGGCACGGCGAACACGATGCACATCGTCGCCGAGGCGCTGGGCATGGCGCTGCCCGGCACGGCGCCGACCCGCGCCAACAGCGACACCATGTGGGCCGCGGTCCGCGCCTCGGGCGCCGCGATTCTGGCCGCGGTCGAGGCCGATCGACGGCCCAGCACCGTGATGACGCCGGCTGCGGTCCGCAACGCGGTGGCGGCGGTGATCGCCGTCAGCGGGTCGATCAACGCGGTCAAGCACCTCGAGGCGATCGCGGCCGAGCTCCCGGGCGGCCTCGACGTGCACGGCCTGTTCGAAGAACTCGGCCGCAACGTCGGCCCGCTCGCGGCGGTGCGGCCCAACGGGCCCGCGTCGATCGAGGAGTTCGACGACGCCGGCGGTGCTCGCGCGGTGCTGGCCCAGCTCGGCGACGTCGTCGACGGCTCGGTCGTGACGATGAGCGGGCGGACGATGGCCGAGAACCTCGCCGGCGTGGCGGTCGACCCGGCCGTGATCAGAGCCGAACCGATCCGGCCGGACTCGACGATCGTGTTGATGCGGGGCAACCTCTGCCCCGGCACCGGGATCGTGAAGCTCTCGGTCACCGAGACACGCGCCCGGGCTTTCCGTGGCCCCGCAAGGGTTTACGAGTCGGCGCCGGAGGCCACCGCGGCGATCGAGCGCGCCGAGGTGCGGCCCGGTGAGGTACTCGTTCTCCGCGGGCTCGGCGTCACCGGAACCCCCGGGATGGGCATGGCCTCCAGCGTGGTTTTCGCGCTCAACGGGGCCGGGCTGAGCGAGCAGGTCGCCTTCGTCACCGACGGGCAGCTCTCCGGGCTGGTCAACAAGGGCATCGTCGTCGGGGAGGTCACCCCCGAAGGCGGGGTCCCCGGCCCGCTCGGGGTGGTGCGCACCGGGGACGAGATCGCGATCGATGTGCCGGCCCGCACCGTCGATCTGCTCGTGGAACCGGCCGAGCTCGAGCAGCGGCTCGCGGACTACCCGGTCACCCGGGCTCCGCAGACCTGGCCGGCTCGCCCGGGTTCGTGGCTCGGCGTGTACGCCGACGCCGTGGTGCCCCTCGACCAGGGCGCGACGCTGCGCCGTTCGTCCCCTTCGTCCTAAGGAGTTGTGTTGCCTCACGCGCTGACCGATCTGCGGGTGAACACCGTTACCCGGCCCGTCGACCGTTCCGTGGAATCACTCGAAGCCGACATCCTCGTCGTCGGCGCAGGAATCGCCGGGCTGACCGCCGCGATCGACGCGAAACGGTGCGGCCGCGACGTCGTGCTCGCCGACGCGCTCCCTGTCCTCGGTGGACAGTGCGTGAACTCCATGATCGGGCTGTTCTGCGGAATCTACGGAAACGCTCCCGAGTACCACCAGCTGACGCACGGGATCTTCGACGAGATGTTCCCGGCGCTGGAGCGCTCCGGCGACATCGCCTACAACCGCACGCACACCCAGACCGTCCCCTACGACGAGGTCGCGTTGGGCCGGTGGTTCGAGAACCTCGTTTCGGAGCTCGGGATCAAGGTCGTCCTGGGTGCCTCGATCAGCGGGGTCGCCCTCGACGGCGGCGTGCTCGAGCGGGTGGATTTCGCGAGCCGCTACGGTCCGGTTTCGGTCCGCGCCAAGGGATTCGTGGACGCGACCGGCGACGCCGCACTGGCGTGGGAAGCCGGGCTGCCGTGCCGGGTGCCGGAACGGACGGTGTGGGGCTCGCAGCAGATCCGGCTCACCGGCCTGGTCGAGTCGGCCAAACCCGACCCGGCCGAACTGGTGGCCCGCGTCGCCGAGAAAGCCGACGAATACGGCCTCGTCCGCCGCGACGGGCTCGCCTTCTTCTTCCCGGGGCGCGACACCGCCGTGATGAACATGACGCACGTCGAGGCACCGCTGACGGCGGTCGAGGCCGCCGAGGCGCAGCTGCGCGGACGGGCCCAGGCCGACCGGGTCGTCGAGTTCCTGCGCACCGAGTTCCCGGCGGCCTTCAAGGACGCTTCCGTGCTGGCGTACGGCTTTCCGGGCCGGCGGCAGACCCGGTGGCTCGCCGCCGACCATCAGCTCACGCTCGAAGAGGTCCGCCACGGCACCGGCTTCGAGGACGCGGTGGCGCGCACGGCGTGGCCGGTCGAGCTGCACGACCGGGTGTCGGGTTATGTCTGGGAGACGTTCGGGCCGGACCACGTCCACTACGTCCCGCTGCGCAGCCTGACTTCGCCGGGCGCGCGGAACCTGGTCGCGGCCGGGAGGTGTGTCGACGGCGACGCCGCGGCGTTGTCGAGTGTCCGGGTGATGGGCCCGTGCTCGGCGATGGGCCGCGCCGCCGCGCACACGCTGGACCTGACCCTGGGCGGCGATGTCCACGACGTCGATCTGACCGCGTTGCGGGATCGTATCCGCGACAACGTGGAGGGCTGAGCGATGGTGGGACTCACCGACGAAGAGAAGCGCATGCGCGACGGTGCGGAAGGCGACGCGGTCGCGGCCGCGATGGATCTGCTGATCCGCTACGCCGACGCGCTCGGCGCCGAGCGGCTGTGCGAAACCCGCAACGTCGCGGGCACGACCACCCAGCCTTCGCCGGCCAAGGAAAAGCTGGTCGCCGAGGGCGGCTGGGCGAAGGCGTTCTCGGTGATCAGCCTCGACTGCGACGACGACCTCGAGATCCCGCCGATGCGGGTCCCGACCTGCCAGCTGCAGCACGGGTTCGGCGAAGACGCGCGCGGCATCATGCCCTACCCCGGGCACAAGATCGACCTGCAGGCCGAGGCCGAGTCGTTCGCCAGCAGCCGCGGCGTCAACGTGCTCGCCACCTGCACGCCCTACCAGGTCGGCAACCTCCCGACCTACGGCGAGCACGTCGCCTGGATGGAGTCGTCGGCGGTCGTCTACGCCAACTCCGTCCTGGGCGCGCGGACCAACTGCGAGGGTGGTGCGTCGACGGGCGCCGCGAGTCTGACCGGCCGGATCCCGTGCTGGGGCAACCACCACCGGGAAAACCGCTACGGCACGCACCTCATCGAGACGACGCTGGCGCCGGACGGCTTCCAGGACTGGGGGATGCTCGGCTACTTCGCGGGCGACGTCGTCCAGGAGGAGCGGCCGGTCGTGATCGGTGAGCTCGGCAGCCCGGATCTGGCCGACCTCAAGCACTTCGGTGCCGCCGCCGCGTCCTCCGGCGGCGTGGAGATGTACCACCTGCCGGGCCGTACGCCGGACGCGCCGACTCTCGAAGCCGCCTTCGGTGGCCGCGCGATCCCCGAACCGATCCGCTACGGCGAGGCCGAGCGCCGGGCGGTCTACGAGTCGCTGAACTCGATCGGGGACAGCGAGGACGTCGACTTCGTCCTCCTGGGCTGCCCGCACGCTTCGCTGGAGCAGGTCGGCCGGGTCGCTCGCGCGCTGGAGGGGCGCACGCTTTCGTCCGGGTGCGAACTGTGGCTGATGACCCCCCGCGCGTTGCGGACGGTCGCCGACCGCAACGGCTGGACCGAAACCATCCGGCGGGCCGGCGGGCGCGTGCTCACCGACTCCTGCCCGGCGATGTCGCGCGTCGCTCCGGAAGGCACGAGGGTGTTCGCGACCGACTCCGCGAAGCAGGCCCACTACCTGCCCGCGATCCTCGGGATCGAGGCGTGGTTCGGCACGCTCGAGGACTGTGTCGACGCCGCCGTCACCGGGCGGTGGCGCGGCTCGCTCGGGAAGGCAGCTCGATGACGGCGGCCGGGGTGCTGCTCCACGGCCGGGGAATCGTGCCCGGCCGGGTTGTCGGCGAGGCGCTGGTCTCCCGCGAAACGATCTCGGGCTGGGGCGGGATCGACCCGGCGACGGGCACGATCATCGAACGGCGCCACGAGCTGTTCGGTGTCTGCTTCACCGGGAAAGTCCTGGTGTTCCCCGGCGCCAAGGGATCCTCGGGGTGGTCGGGCTTCTTCCAGTCCACGCGGTTGCTCGGCACCGCGCCGCTCGCGATGGTCTTCACCCGCCTGACCACGAAGGCCGCGCTCGGCGCGATCGTGACCCGGGTCCCGGCGATCACCGACTTCGACGACGACCCGGTCGCGCGCATCACCACCGGAGACCTCGTGGAGGTCGATGCCGACCACGGGCTGGTGCGCGTGCTCCGGCGTTGACGTCCGGGACCGGTACGGAGAGTGTCGGGAACCATCACTTCCCGTGATTCCCGGGTGAGCCCGGGGCCGCGGACTTGAGTCCGGCCGGATCGCCGTTACCCTGCAGTCTAAGCGAGCGCTTAGCCGCCATCGGCTGCAGAACAGGAGACCAGTGCTGTGAACTCGTTCAAGGACCGCGTGGCGATCGTGACCGGCGCCAGCCGCGGGATCGGCCTCGGCATCGCGAAGGCCCTGGTCGAGCGGGGCGCGAAGGTGTGCATCACCGCGCGGAAGCCCGAGCCGCTGGCCGAGGCCGTCGCCGAGCTCGGGGGCGAGGACTTCGCGATCGCCGTGCCCGGCAAGGCCGACGACACGGGGCACCAGGACGAGGCGGTCGCCAAGACGATCGAGCGGTTCGGCCGGCTCGACATGCTCGTGAACAACACCGGCATCAACCCGGTCTACGGGTCCACGCTCGACATCGACCCGGCGGCCGCGGCGAAGATCTTCGCGGTGAACGTGCTGGCGCCGATCGCCTGGACCCGGCGCGCCCGCGACGCGTGGATGGGCGAGCACGGCGGCTCGGTCGTCAACGTCGCCTCGATCGCCGGCCTGCGCGCGTCGCCCGGCATCGGCATGTACGGCGTGAGCAAGGCGGCGCTGATCCGCCTCACGCAGGAGCTCGGCGCCGAGCTCGGGCCGAAGATCCGCGTGAACGCCGTGGCCCCGGCCGTGGTCAAGACCAAGTTCGCAACCGCCCTGTACGAGGGCAAGGAAGAGGAAGTCGCCGCGGCCTACCCGATGAAGCGCCTCGGCGTGCCCGAGGACATCGCGGGCGCGGTGGCGTTCCTGCTCTCCGACGAGGCGGGCTGGATGACCGGCCAGACCGTGGTCCTCGACGGCGGCGTGACCCTGGGCGGTGGCCTGTGAGCGCCGGGGTTGTCATCACGGGTGGCGGCGGCGGAATCGGCCGGGCGCTGGCCCGGCGCTTCGCGGCCGACGGTGCGCGCGTGGTCGTGGCCGACCTCAACGGCGAAGCCGCCGCGGAGGTGGCCATCGAGGTCGGTGGCACCTCGTTCGCCGGCGACGTCGCGAGCGAAGACGGCGTCGCGAAGCTCCTCGCGGCCGCCCGCGAGACGCTGGGCGAGATCGACGTCTTCTGCGCCAACGCGGGCGTCGCCCCCTTCGGCGACGAACAGGCCACCGAAGACGACTGGGCCCGCACCTGGGACGTCAACGTGATGGCCCACGTCCGCGCCGCCAAACAGCTGCTGCCCGCGTGGCTCGAACGAGGCAAGGGCCACTTCATCGCCACCGCGTCGGCCGCTGGCCTGCTCACCACGCTGGGCTCGGCGCCGTACTCCGTGACGAAGCACGGCGCGCTGGCCTTCGCCGAGTGGCTTTCGGCGACCTACCGCCACCGCGGCATCACGGTGCAGGCCATCTGCCCGCAAGGCGTGCGCACCGCGATGCTGGAGAGCAGCGGCCCGCGCGGCCAGCTGCTGATGGGCGCGTCGGCGATCGACCCCGACCAGGTCGCCGACGCGCTGTTCACCGCCATCGACGAGGGCCGGTTCCTCGTGCTGCCGCACCCGGAGGTCGCGGAGTACTACGCGCTGCGCGCGACGCAGACCGACCGCTGGCTCGGCGGGATGAACAAGCTGCAGCGCAAGATCGAGGCCCTGCCCGAGGACTGAACACCCCAATGCCGCATTGGGTGCGTTGAGTGCACCCAATGCGGCGTTCGGTGCGTTGGGTGCACCGAACGCCACATTGGGGCGCTTTCGGCCTCGCGGGTGCCCGCCCGTACCGTCCGGCGTGTCCGTCCGGGTGCGCGGGGTTGACGCACGGCCAATGGGGTCTCTAGCGTCCCCATACCGACTGGTCGGTGTCCAAGGGAGGCCGCGGGATGAGCTGGTACGACGCGAAGCCCTGGCTGGCGAGCTACGACGAGCAGCGCGCCGCCGCGAGCGAGTTCACGCCGACCACGCCGTTGGTCACCTTCCGCCGCACGGTCGGGCAGGCGCCGGAGACCACGGCGCTGGCGTACTTCGACGGGCGGATCTCCTACCGCGAGCTGGACGAGCTCTCCGACGCCTTCGCCCGCCACCTCACGGCCTCCGGGTTCGGCCGCGGCGACCGGCTCGCCCTGGTGCTGCAGAACATTCCTCAGTTCGTGATCGCCCTGCTCGGCGCGTGGAAAGCCGGCGGGATCGTGGTGCCGGTCAACCCGATGTACCGCGCGGGCGAGCTGAGCCACGTGCTCTCCGACGCAGGCGTGAAGGCGCTCGTCTGCTCGCAAACCGCGTGGCACGACTACGTCGGCGCCCTCGTGCCGGACAGCTCGGTGACGATCGCCGTGACCACGAGCGAGCTCGACCTGCAGACCCGCGACGACGAGCGCGTGCTCGGCAAGGTGCGCCGCGAGGCGACGCCCGGCGCGGCCGACCTGCTCGAGGTCCTGCGCTCGACTCCCGGTGACCCGCCGACTGACCTCGGGCTCGGCCTCGACGACATCGCGCTGATCAGCTACACGTCGGGCACGAGCGGGAAACCCAAGGGCGCCACCAACACCCACGGCAACCTCGGCACGAACGCCGTGATCCTCGCCGGCGCCGGCCGTGTCGAGCCGGGCGCGACGGTGTTCGCGCTCGCGCCGCTGTTCCACATCACCGGGATGGTGTGCGAGGTCGCCTACGCCATCGAGATCGCCGGCACCCTGGCGCTCGCGTACCGCTTCGAAGCCGGCGTGGTGCTCGGTGCGCTGCTGGAGCACAAGCCCGCGTACATGGTCGGCCCGTCGACGGCGTACATGGCGCTGATGGCGCACCCGGACGTCACCCCGGAGCACTTCGCCTCGTTCGACGCGCTGTACTCCGGCGGCGCGGCGCTGCCGCCGGCGGTGGTCAACGCGTTCCGCGACCGGTTCGGCCAGTACATTCACAACGGCTACGGCCTCACCGAGACCACGGCCGGCTGCGTCGTGGTGCCGAGCGGGGTCGAGGCGCCGGTGGACCCGGCGTCGGGCACGTTGTCGATCGGGCTGCCGGTGCCGGGCGTGATCGTGCGGATCCTCGCCGACGACGGCACGGAGCTGCCGTTCGGCGAGGCGGGCGAGATCGCCGTCGAGGGGCCCATGGTCGTGCCCGGTTACTGGAACCGGCCCGAGGCCACGGCCGAGGCGCTTCCGGGCGGGCGGCTGCTGACCGGCGACGTCGGGTTCATGGACGAGCGCGGCTGGGTCTACGTCGTGGACCGCAAGAAGGACATGATCAACGCCTCCGGGTTCAAGGTGTGGCCGCGCGAGGTCGAGGACGTGCTGTACACGCACCCCGGCGTCCGCGAGGCGGCGGTGGTGGGCGTGCCGGACGAGTACCGCGGCGAGACGGTGAAGGCGTACGTGAGCGGGGCGCCGGGCGCTGCGCCCGATCCGGACGAGCTGGTGGCCTACTGCCGGGAGCGGCTGGCCGCCTACAAGTACCCCCGATCGGTCGAGGTGCTCGCCGAGCTGCCGAAGACCACGAGCGGGAAGATCCTGAGGCGCGAGCTGCGTGCCCGAGGCTAGGAGGACGTGACAGTGGTCGAGACGGTCCGCGGTGCGGTGGAGCCGGCGGCGCTGGGCAAGGTGCTCATGCACGAGCACATTTTCGTGCTCAGCCCCGAGTTCGTGGCCAACTACCCGGAGCACGACGGGTTCGACGAGTCGATGCACGTGCCGGAGGCGATCGCGAAGCTGCAGGCGCTCAAGGACGCCGGGATCGACACGATCGTGGACCCGACCGTCATCGGACTCGGGCGCTACGTGCCGCGGGTGCAGAAGGTCGCCGCCGAGGTGGGCCTGCAGATCGTGGTGGCGACAGGGCTGTACACCTACAACGACGTGCCCCACTACCTCTCGCTGCGCGGACCCGGCACGATGCTCGGCGGTGACGACCCGCTGGTCGCGATGTTCGTCGGCGACATCACCGAGGGCATCGCCGGCACGGACGTGAAAGCCGGGATCCTCAAGTGCGCCACCGACGAGCCCGGCCTGACACCCGGCGTCGAGCGGGTGCTGCGCGCGGTCGCGAAGGCACACCGGGCCACGGGCGTGCCGATCATGACCCACACCCACGCTGGCACGCGGCGCGGGCTGGAGCAGCAGGACGTGTTCGAGTCCGAGGGCGTGGACCTGAGCCGCGTGCTGATCGGGCACAGCGGCGACTCGGCCGACCTCGGCTACCTCACGGCCCTGGCCGACCGCGGTTCGCTGCTCGGCATGGACCGCTTCGGCGTGGACGTCTACCTGCCGTTCGAACAGCGCGTGGCGACGGTCGCGGCGATGTGCGAGCGCGGGTACGCCCGCAGCATGGTGCTCTCGCACGACGCTTCGTGCTACTTCGACTGGCTCGAGGCCCCGGTGCGCGAGGCCGTGCTGCCCAACTGGCACTACCTCCACATCACCAACGACGTGCTCCCCGCGCTGCGCGAACGCGGCGTCAGCGAAGCTGACCTCACCACGATGCTCGTCGACAACCCGCGCCGCCTGCTCGACCACGGGGACGGGTACTGACCGGCCACGGCCGGTAGGCTGGCTGTTCTCTGAGTTCCCGGAGGGGGTGTGGCGATGACCCGGGCCGGCACTCGCAAGGCCGTCGTCTCCGACGAGTCGCCCGCGGTGCCTCGCCGCCTGCTTCAGCACGCGACGAAGCTCTTCGCAAAGAAGGGTTTCGACCGCACCTCGGTGCAGGAGATCGTCGAGGCCGCCGGCGTCACCAAGGGCGCGATGTACCACTACTTCGGCTCCAAGGACGACCTGCTCTACGAGATCTACGCCCGCGTGCTGCGCGAGCAGACCTCCCAGCTCGAACGCGTCGCCTCCAGCGCCGCACCCGTGCGCGAACGCCTGGCCGCCGCCGCGTCCGACGTGGTCGTCAGCAGCATCGACAACCTCGACGACAACACCATCTTCCTGCAGTCCATGCACCAGCTCAGCGCCGACAAACGCAAGGCCGTGCGCGCCGAACGCCGCAAGTACCACGAACGGTTCCGCGGCCTGATCGAAGAAGGCCAGGCTTCCGGCGAGTTCCGCACGGACAAGCCCGCGGACCTGGTCGTGGACTTCTTCTTCGGCTCGGTCCACCACCTGGGCACGTGGTACCGCCGCGGCGGATCGCTGTCGGCGCGCGAGGTGGGGGACCAGTTCGCAGATTTGCTTCTCTCGATGTTGCGCCGGTAATTTCTGCCTCGGCTCCGCCGAGGCGTGCGAGATCGCGCTGTGGCCGGGTTGGGGCACCTCATTCCACCGGCAGCACCACCCCGTGGCGCGCCAGGACTTGGGTGACGAAGTCCGTTTTGCCTGCCGTGTAGGCCTCGCGGTCCGTGGTTTCCGTGGTGAGGCGGCGTTTCAGTGCGGCGTACTCCGCGCTCACAGCCGGGTCCGCGCGCAGGGCGTCGCGGAAGGTGAGCTGAGCTTGCCAGCGCGGGTGGCCGGCTGGGAGCACGTGGAGGTGGGCCACCCGGTGCTCGCCATTCGCGTCGGGGAGCACGAAGAAGCGCCGCCACGGCGAGGCGACATCGAGCGACGGCGGCACATAGGCCCAGCCGTCCGCCGCGAGAGCCGAACCGGCGGAGGCCACCACCACGTCGACGTCGGTTACCGAAGCCATCACATCCACGACCGGTTTCGCCGCCAAACCGGGCACCGCCGTGGATCCGACGTGCTCCACCCTGTCGACCAGCCACTGCTCCAGCACTACGGCCAACCGCGCGCACAATTCAGCACCGCGCACCGCCCACGCAGGGTCGGCAGCGGCAACGTGCGGTTTCTCGTGAGCCCAGGCCGGGGGTTCGGTCATGGTCGCCGAAGCTACCGGCGGGCACCGACATTTTCGGTGTCGGTGCCCGCCGGGGATCACGGGCGAGGTGGCGTCCGATCGGTCGGCGCTGTTTCGTCCGCCGGGTCAAAGGGCAGGTAGGTCGTGCCGAGCCGGGGAGCCCAGCCGATCGTCAGCGGGGACACGGCGGGGATCTCGGCGTGCTGGGGGAGGAACCCGATGTCCACCGGGGTCGAGAAGTCCACGGTCAGGAACCGGGTGGGTTCGGCGACGCTCACGAGAGAGCCCTCCGGATCGCTTCCTCGCCCAGGATCGGGTCGTTGGTCGGGTCCTCGGAGGCCGGGGCGAGGGCGCGCGGCGCCGTCTTCGGGGTGGCGGTCCCGAAGACCGGGTCCGGTGGGGCCGCGGTGTGGTACTCGGGGAAGTGGGCCTGGTAGTCGACCATGGACTGGACGAGGGCGGGCTCCGCGAAGCGCGGTCCCCAGAACTGGGCCGAGATCGGCAGGCCGGCGGTGTAACCGACGGGGAAGCTCACCATGGGCCAGCCCAGCGCGTTCGGTACCTGGTAGTACGCCCGGTACACCGGGAAGCCGGGGCCACCGCCGGCCCGTTGGCCGACCACGTCGCCCAGGGCCAGCACGAGCATGAAGTCGACGCCGGCGTCCTCCAGCGCCCGGGTGTAGTTGGCGATGAGCCGGCGCCGCCGCTGTTCGCCTTCGTAGCGGACGGAGGCGGGGATGCCGCCGTTGAAGCGGTCGGCGCTGGCGAAGCTCGCCGCCGTCTCGCCGGGCGCACGCCGGCCGTACTGGCCGGTGAGGGTCGCGACGGCGTCGGCCGTCGGAATGCCGCTCGCGCAGAAGTCCGCCACCGCCGCGACGAACCGGACCTCGTAGCGGTTGGCGTTCACCACCGCGGCCGACGGCGACACGGGCGAGCCGTCCATCGTCGCCAGCACGTCCGCCGACGCGAAGTACGGGTTCTGCGCGGGGTCGGTCATGTCCAGACCTGGGAACTCCTTCACCTGCGCGCCCAGGCTCTTCAGCTGGCCCACCAGCCGGTTGAA
The DNA here is from genome assembly GCF_030285625.1 of Amycolatopsis sp. 2-15. Lineage (NCBI taxonomy): Bacteria > Bacillati > Actinomycetota > Actinomycetes > Pseudonocardiales > Pseudonocardiaceae > Amycolatopsis > Amycolatopsis carbonis. Next base: position 8,569,841 of record NZ_CP127294.1, on the reverse strand, counting down.
CGCCTTCAGGTGCTCGGCGCCGTAGGTGTCCTGCGGGCTGACCCCGGTCTTGATGGTGCCGTCCACGTTCATCCAGTCCGTCTGGGGGACGCCGATCGTCAGGCCCCGCAACGGTGTCCGCCCGGGCCGGGGCGACGACGGGATCACCGGGAACGGCAGGGGCGCCGAGAGCGTCTGCGGGTCGTTCACCGCGTCCGGACCGAGGATCGTGCTCAGGACCAGCGCCGAGTCCCGTGCGCTGCGGGAGATCGGGCCGAGCACGTCGTAACCCGGCGAGAGCGGCATGAGCCCCGCGATCGACACCGTGCCCAGCGACGGCTTGATCCCGCTGGCGCCGTTCGCGGCCGACGGCATGATGATGCTGCCGCCCGTCTCCTCGCCGATGCACGCCGCGGCCAGCCGCGCGACGGGCGCGACCCCCGAGCCCTGGCTCGATCCACCCGGCACGTGCGACGGGCTCCAGGCGTTGCCCGCGAACGTGCCGGTGATCGATCCGGAGAAAGCCGAGCAGATGGTGTTGCCCAGCAGCACCACGCCGGCCGCGCGCAGCCGGGCGACGACTGTGGCGTCCTGCAGCGCCTTGTTGCCCGTGAACGCCGGGCTGCCGTCCTGCGCGTTCAGGCCTTTGATGCCCACGGAGTCCTTGATGCCCATGGGGATGCCGCACAACGGCGACAGGTCGCCGCCGTGCCGGCGCCAGTTGGAGATCCGCTGGTCGGCGGCTCGCGCGGCAGTGAGTGCGCCGGCGGTGTCGACGCGCACGAACGCGTTGTACGCGCCATTGTCGCCGTAGACCTCGAAGGGACCGTTGAGCTTCGAGATCCGGCCGAGGTAGGCCTGGGTGATCTCCACGCTGGACGTGCGGCCCGCGCGCAGGAGCGCGGCGAGCTCGGTGATCTCGTAGTCCACGAGCCGGCCGCGGTGGGGGATCTGGTTCACCGCCGGCAGCGCCGGGCCGCCGGACGGCGCCGCACTCGCCGGCGCCGCACCCAGTGTGAGGGAAAGGGTGCCACCGGCGACCGCCGCACCGGCGCCGCCGAGCACGGATCTCCGAGTGAGTCTTCCTGGTTGTGCCACGTACTGCCTCGCTTCTGAGCCGATGGGGAAGGGCACGCGAGACGCTAAGACCCCGTGGTTGCCGGGGAGTTTTCGTAGATAACGAGCACATTTCCGGTCCAGACAGACCGGACTGTGTTTTCTGTGATCTTGCGCTGTGGCTGGCGCAGGGATCGGGTTGTGAGGCGAACTAGTGCCGCTTCAGGTGGTCCAGGATCCGGGGCATGATGAATTCCCCGGCCTCTTCCGGCAGCCAGTGGCTGGCGCCTTCCACGACCTCGAACTCGTACTCCCCGTCGACGTACGAGCGGGTCAGCTCGGCCGCCGTCCGGCCCAGGTACGGGTCCTCACTGCCCCACAGGTACAGCGTCGGCACGGAGATGCGCCCGGCGGGGATGTCGAACTCGCTGGCGGCCGGACCGCGGTACCAGTTGAGCGTGGCCGTCAAAGCACCCGGCTCGGTCAGGCGCGTGATGTTGCGTTCGATCAGCTCGGCGGGCACGCGGTCGCCGTAGGCGGCGCGCAGTTCGGCGGCGTCGTCGGCGAGGAGGGAGGCCTCGGCGCGGCCGTCGAGGTGGCGGAAGAAGCGGACGTAGCCCAGGTCGCGGAACTGGCGCGTGTCGTCGGTGGCGGCGCGGTGCAGGGCGGCGGGGTGCGGGGTGGTGAGGATCGTCAGCGAGCGCAGCTGGTCGGGGTGCGCGCTGGCGAACGCCCAGCCGACCATGCCGCCCCAGTCGTGCGCGACGAGGTGGAAGCGGTCGGACCCCAGCGCCGCGGCGAAGGCGATCACGTCGGTGATGAGGTGACGCACCGAGTACTGGTCGACGTCCAGCGGCCGCGCGCCCGAGGCGTAGCCGCGCTGGTCGACCGCGACGGCGCGGTAGCCGGCCGCGCCCAGCGCCGCGAGTTCCGTGGTCCACGAATCGGCGAACTCGGCCCAGCCGTGCAGCAACAGGACGAGCTCCCCCGACGCGGGGCCGGCGGCGAGCGCGCTGTGCCGGTGGGTGCCGACGGTGATCGTCAGCTGCTCGGTGCCCGGGACCATGATCACCAGGCTAGGAAGCCGAAGCTTCCGGCCACCACAAGAAAAAGTGCACTCTTGCCGCCTGTTCGTACGCGCCGGGCACCACCGTCCACAGTGTCCACCACGTGCCGGGGCCCCGCCAGCCGAAACGGCGGGCGGGGCCCCGGAAACACGACCTCAGGCCGGCAGGTCCACGAGATCAGCCAGCCGGGCGCGGTGCCGGCCCGGCGTGCCGAACGCGAGCTCGTCGCTCTTGGCGCGCTTGAGGAACAGGTGCGCGGGGTGCTCCCACGTCATGCCGATCCCGCCGTGCAGCTGGATCGCCTCCTCCACGGCGTGCACCGCGATCGGCGCCACGCGCGCCTGCGCCACGGCCACCGCGATCGGCACGTCGAAGCCGCCGGCGAGCGCGTCGGCCGCGTACCGCGCCGTCGCGCGTGCGTTCACCAGGTCCGTGTACAGGTTCGCCAGCCGGTGCTTGAGCGACTGGAACCCGCCGACCGGGCGCCCGAACTGGTAGCGGCCCTTGAGGTAGGTGACGGTGGTCGTCAGCGCCCACTCCGTGAGCCCCGTCTGCTCCGACGCGAGCAGCCCCGCCGCCGTGGTCAGCGCGTTGTCCAGCGCCGCCTCCGCGGCCGCGCCACTCACGACGAGGCGCGCCGCGGCGTTGGCCAGCTCGACGTCGGCCACCCGCCGCGTGAGGTCGAACGACACCAGCTCGGTCACCTGGGCCGCCGAAGCCTCCACCGCGTACAGCCCCGGCCCGTCGGGCCCGGTCGCAGGCACCACGAGCAGCTCGGCCACGGAGGCGTCGACGACCGTGCCGGCGCGTCCGCTGAGCGTCCCGTCACCGTTCACGGACACCGTCGCCGGGAAAGCCGCACCCGGCGCGGTCGACAGCGGCACGGCCAGCGCGCCCGTCAGCTCACCCGCGGCGAGCCGGGGGAGCAGCTCGGCGGCCACCGAACCGCCCGCCGCCAGCAGCGCCGACGTCGCCAGCACCGCGCTGCCGAGGAACGGCACCGGCGCCACGCTGCGGCCCAGCTCTTCGAGCACCACGGCTGTCTCCCGCGCCGAAGCGCCGTGCCCGCCGAGCTCCTCGGGCACCATCAGCCCGGCCGCGCCGAGATCGGCGGCGAGCGTCTTCCACAGCTTCAGGTCATACGGCTCCGAGGTCTCCACCCGCGCCAGCAGCGCCGCGGGGGAGGCCTGGTCGGTGAGCAGATCCCGCACCGACGCGCGCAGGTCCTCCTCGACCTCGGAGTACAGCAGGTCCGGGGTGGGCAGCTCGCTCATCGCGGCAGGTCCTTCCAGGCGACGTCCTTGTCCACCCGCGGCTCGGACGGCAGCCCCAGCACGCGTTCGGAGATGATGTTGCGCAGGATCTCCGAGGTCCCGCCCTCGATCGAGTTGCCCTTAGCGCGCAGGTAGCGGTAACCCGCCTCGCGTCCGAGGAAGTCGACCTTCTCCGGCCGCCGCGGCGTCCAGTCGTCGTAGCGCAGGCCCTCCTCGCCGAGCAGCTCGATCTCCAGCCCGGTGAGCTTCTGGTTGAGCTCGGAGAACGCCACCTTCATCGCGGAGCCCTCCGGCCCCGGCGCGCCCGCGGTGAGCTGCTGGCGCAGCCGGGAAGCCGCCAGCCGCAACGACTCGGCCTCCACCCAGTGCTGCACGAGCCGGTCGCGCAGCTCCGGCGTGCGCAGCTCGGGCCGCTCGCGCCAGGTCTTCGAGACCATGCCGATCAGGCCGCCTTCCCGCGGCAACGCGTTGCCGCCGATGGCCACGCGCTCGTTCATCAGCGTGGTCTGCGCGACCTTCCAGCCCTCGCCGACCGCGCCGAGTCGCTGAGTGTCCGGGATCCGCACGCCGGTGAGGAACACCTCGTTGAACTCGGCCTCGCCGGTGATCTGGCGCAGCGGCCGCACCTCGACGCCGGGCGCGGTCATGTCGCACAGGAAGTACGTCATGCCCTGGTGCTTCGGCACGTCGGGGTCGGTGCGCGTGACGAGGATGCCCCACCGGGCAGTGTGCGCGCTCGAAGTCCACACCTTCTGTCCGGTCACGACCCAGTCATCGCCGTCGCGCACCGCGCGGGTGGCCAGTGCGGCGAGGTCGGAGCCGGCGCCGGGTTCGCTGAACAGCTGGCACCACACTTCTTCGCCCGTCCACAGTGGACGCAGGTAGCGCGTGCGCTGCTCGTCGGTGCCGAACGCGAGGATCGTCGGCGCGGCCATGCCGAGCCCGATGCCGATGCGGCGCGGGTCGTTGTCCGGCGCGCCGGCCGCGGCGAACGCGGCCTCGACGACGGGCTGCAGTGCGCGCGGCGCACCCTGGCCGCCGAGGCCCTCGGGGAAGTGCACCCACGCCAGACCGGCGTCGTAGCGGGCGCGCAGGAACTCGAGCCGGTCGGTGGTCTTCGGGTCGTGCGCGGCCAGGAACCCGGCCACCTGGGCCTGGAGGTCGTCGGGGGTCATCGGCCGGCCTCCGTCCGGTACTTCTTGAGCTCGCGCCGCGCCAGCGAGCGCTTGTGCACCTCGTCCGGGCCGTCGGCCAGGCGCAGCGTGCGCACGCCCGCCCACAGCTCGGCCAGCGGGAAGTCCTGGCTCACGCCACCGGCGCCGTGGGCCTGCACGGCCTTGTCGAGGATCCACTCCACCGTGATCGGGGTGGAGATCTTGATGGCCTGGATCTCGGTGTGCGCACCCTGGTTGCCCACGGTGTCCATCAGCCACGCGGTCTTGAGCACCAGCAGCCGCTGCTGCTCGATCTTCACGCGCGACTCGGCGATCCAGTCCTGCACCACACCCGACTCGGCGATCGGCTTGCCGAAGGTCTCGCGCGAAAGCGTGCGGCGGCACATGAGTTCCAGCGCCCGCTCGGCCATGCCGATCGCGCGCATGCAGTGGTGGATGCGGCCGGGGCCGAGGCGAGCCTGGGCGATCGCGAAGCCGGCGCCCTCGTTGGCGATGAGGTTCTCCGCCGGCACGCGCACGTCCTCGAACAGCACCTCGGCGTGGCCGCCGTGGTCGCCGTCGGTGTAGCCGAACACGTGCATGCCGCGCTTGATGGTCACGCCGGCGGCGTCGCGCGGCACGAGGATCATGCTCTGCTGCTGGTGCGCGGGCGCGTCCGGATCGGTCTTGCCCATCACGATCATGATCTTGCAGTTCGGGTTCATCGCACCGGAGATGAACCACTTGCGGCCGTTGACCACGTACTCGTCGCCGTCACGGCGGATGCTGGTGGCGATGTTGCGCGCGTCGGAGGAGGCCACGTCGGGCTCGGTCATCGCGAACGCGGAGCGGATCTCGCCGTCGAGCAGCGGCTGCAGCCACTGCTTCTTCTGCTGCTCGCTGCCGAACATGTGCAGCACTTCCATGTTCCCGGTGTCCGGCGCGGCGCAGTTCACCGCGGTCGGGGCGAGCCGGGGGCTGCGGCCGGTGATCTCGGCCAGCGGCGCGTACTGCAGGTTGGTCAGGCCCGCGCCGTCCTCGCCGGGCAGGAAGAAGTTCCACAGACCGCGCTTGCGCGCCTCGGCCTTGAGCTCCTCCACGACCGGCACCGACGACCAGGGGTTCTCGCGCTCGGCGAGCTGCTCTTCGAAGACCGGTTCGGCGGGGTAGACGTGCGAATCCATGAAGTCGAGCAGCTGCCCGCGCAGCTCCTCGGTGCGCGCGTCGAACGCGAAATCCATGACTACTTCTCCTCTTTGAGCGTCTCGTAGCCGTGCGAGACGAGCGGGGCCACGGCGTCGCCGATGCCCTCGAACCCGGACCCGACGGTCTGGCCCTTGCTGTAGCGGAAGTAGATGCCTTCCAGGATCACTGCGAGCTTGAAGAACGCGAAGCTCACGTACCAGTTGAGCGCCGACACGTCGCGGCCGGAGCGCTCGGCGTAGCGGGCGATCACCTCGTCGGTGCTCGGGTAGCCGGGTGCGGAGCTGGCGTTGGACACCATCTGCAGCGACACCTTGTCGCGCTCGGCGTAGGCCACCAGCAGCGCGAGGTCGGTGAGCGGGTCGCCGAGGGTGGACATTTCCCAGTCGAGCACCGCGGTGATGCGGTCGTCGCCGTCCACGAGCACGTTGTCGAGCCGGTAGTCGCCGTGCACGATCGTGGCCGGGCCCGAGGCCGGCAGCTTCGCGGCCAGGCTTTCGTGCAGCTCGTCGGCGCCGGGCAGGTCGCGGCTGCGGGAGCCGTCGAGCTGCTTCTTCCAGCGGCGCAGCTGGCGTTCGAGGAAGCCGTCGGGCCGGCCGAAGTCGCCGAGCCCCACCGCTTGCGGGTCCACGGCGTGCAGGTCGACGAGCGTGTCCACGAGCCGGAACCCGATCTCGCGCGTGCGCTCGGTGCCCAGCACCGCGAGCTCGGAGTCGCTGCGGTACGGCGTGCCGGCCACGAACTCCATCACGTAGAACTGCGCGCCGAGCACGTCGGTGTCCTGGCACAGCACGACGGTGCCCGGCACCGGGACCGCCGTGCCGGCCAGGCCGGAGATCACCTTGAACTCGCGCGCCATGTCGTGTGCCGTCGGCAGCACGTGCCCGAGCGGCGGACGGCGCACGACCCAGCGGTGGGTGCCGTCGCCCACGATGTAGGTGAGGTTCGAGCGGCCGCCCTGCACCACCTCGGCGGTCAGCTCGCCGGTGACCAGACCGGGCCGCTGCTCGTCGAGGTAGCCGCGCAGGCGGGCCAGGTCGAGTCCTGGTGGGTCGGACGGGGTCATCGGGCCTCCTCAGGGGTCACCGGCCCACGCTACCGACTAGTCGGTATGTCGTACAGCCACCGGCCCGGGTGTCCCCGGGCCGGGTGCCTCTCGCGTGGTCAGGCGGGTTGTCGGGCAGTGCCGCGGGCGGCGCTGCCAGGCAATGTCGCGGGCAGGTCAGGCGATCATGCGGGCGACGAACTCGGCGACGCAGGCCGGCTTGGCCTCGCCGTCGATCTCGACGGTCCACCGCACCACAGCCTGCTTGCCGCCGGCCACGTCTGTCACCTCGAGCAGGTCCGCGCTGCCGCGCACCTTCGCCCCGACCTTCACCGGCTGCGGGAACCGCACCTTGTTGAGGCCGTAGTTGATGCCCATCTTCAGGCCGTCGACGCGGTAGACCTGCGAGCCGAAGTGCGGCAGCAGCGAAAGCGTGAGGAACCCGTGGGCGATCGTGGTGCCGAACGGCCCCGCCGCGGCCTTCTCGGTGTCGAGGTGGATCCATTGGTGGTCGTCGGTGGCGTCGGCGAACTGCTGCACCCGCTCCTGCGTGACGGTGAGCCACTCGCTCTCGCCGAGGTGCTCGCCAGCCGCGGCGGCGAACTCGTCGACGTTCGTGAACACGCGCATGGCCATCAGTCCTTCGGTCCGCCGGCGACGTAGATGACCTGACCCGAGACGAAGCCCGCGCCCTCGCTCACGAGGAACGAGGTCAGGTGGGCGATGTCGGCGGGCGTGCCCACGCGCTGCACGGGGATCTGCGACGCGGCCGCCTTCTTGAAGTCCTCGAAGTCCATGCCGAGGCGCTCGGCCGTGGCCGCGGTCATGTCCGTGGCGATGAAGCCGGGCGCGATCGCGTTGGCGGTGACGCCGAACTTGCCCAGCTCGATGGCGAGGGTCTTCGTGAAGCCCTGCATGCCGGCCTTGGCGGCGGAGTAGTTGACCTGGCCGCGGTTGCCCAGTGCGGAAGTGCTGGACAGGTTCACGATCCGGCCCCACTTCGCTTCAGTCTGGTACTTCTGCACCGCACGCGTCATGAGGAACGAGCCCTTGAGGTGCACGCCGAGCACGGAGTCCCAGTCGTTCTCGGTCATCTTGAACAGCAGGTTGTCGCGCGTGATGCCGGCGTTGTTGACCAGCACGGTCGGCGCGCCGAGCTCCTCGGCGACGCGGGTGACGGCGGCCTCGACCTGGTCGGCGTCGCTGACGTCCAGCGAGACGCCGACGGCCCGGCCACCCTCGGCCACGATCGCCTCGGCACCCGCCTTCACCGCGGACTCGTCGAGGTCCAGCAGGCCGACGGCGAACCCGTCGGCGGCGAGGCGGCGGGCGACGGCGGCACCGATGCCGCGGCCGGCTCCCGTCACGATGGCAACCCGGGCGGGGGAATCGGTCACGAGGACCCTCCTCATCGTTGAGAAACAGCGATCGGGCACGCAGTCTGCCCGCTAAGCGGATGCTTAGGAAGATACCCGGAAGGGCTCGGCGGGCCACTGTGACCGGGCTCATGTTCGCCCGGACGGGCGCCGAATTTTCAAGAGTCGACTAGAAATCCTAGGAGTCCCTCCGTAAAGTGATGTGGGTCTCTCGGCAGGTGGCGGAAGGAGGCGCGGATGTCGACGGTGACACCGCAGGTCCGCGTCGATGGGGTGCTTCGCGCCGTCCGCGCGCTCGAGCCGGTGGACATCGCGTTCGCGGCCCGGGTCGACCGCGGCACGGGCACGTTCGTGCTCGACCGGTTCGACGGCGCGCGCACCGACCTGCTGCGCAACCTGGTCATCCCGCGGGGCGAGGGGGTCGGCGGCCGGTGCATCGCCCTGGAACGGCCGGTGTTCGTCCGGGACTACGTGGCGGCCAAGGGCATCACGCATCGCTTCGACGGCGCCGTGGCGGGTGAGGGCCTGAGCGCGATGTTCGCGGTGCCCGTGAAGACCGACGGGGTGGTGCGCGACGTCGTCTACGGCGCGGCGCGCACGTCGGTGGAGTTCGGTGAGGGCCTGATCGACCGGGCGGTCGACCTCGTGAAGCGCTCGGCCGCGCAGGAACCGCCGAGCCCGTCGCGGCGCTCGGCCGGCGACATCGCCGCGGAGCTCGAGGACATCGCGGCCGCCGCCACCGACCCCGAGGTGCGCCGGCGGCTGCGCGAGCTGGGTGCGAGCCTGTCCGGGACGCCGGTCGCGGACGACCTGCCGATCCGGCTCTCGCCGCGTGAGCTGGACGTCCTCACCGCTGTCGCGATGGGACACGCCAACGTGGACGTCGCTCGCCGGCTCGGTCTCACCGTGCAGACCGTGAAGTCGTACCTGAAGAGCGCGATGGCCAAACTGGACAGTCACACCCGCGGCGAAGCCGTCTACCGCGCGCGGATGGCCGGCTTGCTACCGTGACCGCGGTGGGGAGCCTGACGGCCGGCGGGTCCGGCGAGGTACCGGTGACCCGGGCCGAACGCAAACGGGCCGAACGGGTGGCGCGGCTCGAACGCGCCGCAGCACGCGTGTTCGCCCGCCACGGTTACGAAGGCGCGAACTTCGACCTCATCGCGGCCGAGCTGGACCTGCGTGGCGCCAGCCTCTACTACTACGTCTCCTCGAAGGAAGAGCTTTTCCTGCGCTGCCTGCGCCAATCGGCGGCCGACGTGTCCGCCCGGCTGCGGGCGATAGTCGAGGCCGAACCCGAGCCGCGGGAACGGCTGCGGCGGCTGTTCCGCGAACAGGTGCTGATCGAGGTCCGCGACTACCCCGAGTACGTGCCGCTGTTCTTCAAGGCGCGGGTGAGCGTGCCCGCGCTTGCCGACGCCGTGCTGAGTCTGCGGCGCGAGCACTCGACGGTGTTCGAGGAGACGGCGCGGGAGCTCGGCACGGACCCGCGGAAAGCGCGGCTGGGCCTGGAAATCGCGTACGGCACGCTGGCCTACCTGCCCGACTGGTACGACCCGGCCGGCGCCGTGAGTCCCGCCGAGCTGGCGGACGAGCTGGCAGAACTGCTCGTGGCGCCGTTCCTCCGCACGGACGGCTGACCACCCCCACTCGTGGGTATCTGCGCGAACGCCGCGCGCCTACCGTTGGTCCGGATGGCCCAGTCCCCGGCTGGGTCCGACGATCCCGTGCTCCCGCCGCCCCGAGGCGGGGACCCCCGAGAACAGGTGATGCCGAATGACCGCGACCACCACGAACTCCGTGCGGGGTGGCCAGCTCGCCGACCACGGGTACGAGCTGCCCTGGGCCTTCACCCCCGAGCACCTGCAGTGGCGCGACACCGTGCGGGAGTTCACCGCCGAAGTGGTGGCGCCCGAGGCCGCCCGGCGCAGCATCGAGTCGAAGTTCGACGCGGACCTGGTCCGCGCGGCGGGCCGGCTCGGGGTCTTCGGCTTGATGGTGCCGGCCGAGTTCGGCGGCGCCGGCGCCGACCTGCGCACGCTGTGCCTCACGATCGAGGAATTGGCCACAGTGGACTCTTCGCTGGCGGTCACGGTGCACGTCCAGGCGATCTGCGCCGCGCTGCTCGCGCACCTGGCCCAGGACCGGCCCGAGCTGTGTCAGGAGATCCTGCCCTCGGCCGCCACCGGCGAGACGTTCATCTCGATCGGACTCACCGAGCCGTCGGGCGGGTCGGACGCCGGCAACATCAGCACCCTCGCGCGCCAGGACGGCGACGGCTGGATCATCAACGGCGCCAAGCAGTTCATCACGAACTCGGGCACCCCGTTCTCGCGCTACGTGATCCTGCTCGCCGCGGTCGGCGACGACAAGCGCGGCCGGCCGCCGGTCTCGGCGTTCCTCGTCCCGCTCGACGCGCCGGGCGTCACCGTCGGCAAGGGGTACCCGAAGCTGGGCTGGCGCTCCTCCGACACGCACCCGCTGTTCTTCGACGACGTCCGTGTGCCGGGCGACGCGCTGCTGTCCGAACCGGGCCGCGGCTACCGCGACGCGCTCGAGTTCCTCACGTGGGCGCGGCTGCCGATCGCAGCGATGAGCGCCGGGCTCGCCCGCGGCTGCCTGGCCGACACCCTGCGCTTCGTCACCGAACGCACGTCCTTCGGCCAGCCGCTGGGCCACCACCAGGCCGTGGCGTTCCAGACCGCGGACATCGCGGCGCTGGCCGCCACCGCCCGCACCCTGACCTACGACGGCGCGTGGAAGTACGATCACGGCTTGTCGATCAGGGAGGCCGCCGCCACGGCGAAGCTGGTCGCGTCCGAAGCCGCGAACAAGGCCGCCTACCTGGCGACCCAGCTGCAGGGAGGCTACGGCTTCATCGAAGAGACGGCCGCGACCCGCCACCACCAGGACGCCCGCATCCTCACCATCGGCGAGGGCACGTCCGAAGTGCAGCGGATGCTGATCGCGCGTTCACTGGGGCTGGCCGTCTGAGCAGGTGCCGATCGATCGAACACACAAGGGAGCGTGCCCGTGGCCGACAGTGTGGAACAGCTGATCTCCGTTCCGTTGCAGGAACTTCCCCAACGGTGGCGCTCCGCGAGCCGGGCCGAGGAGATCGCCCGCGCGCGGGCGCTGCACGATCGCGACCCGGACGAGTACTGGGCGTGGGCCGCGGGCAAGCAGCGGTGGATGCGGCCGTGGGACGAGGTGCGCAGCGGTGACCTGCCCGAGTTCCGGTACTTCACGGGCGGGCTGCTCAACGTGGCCGACAACTGCGTCGACCGCTGGGCCGAGGACCCCGCGACGGCCGACCGCGCCGCCGTGGTGTGGGAGGGCGAGCCGGGGGACACCCGCACGGTGACCTACGCCGAGCTCGCCCGGGAGACCTCGGCGTTGGCCGCGGGGCTGCTGGAGCTGGGCATCGGCAAGGGCGACGTGGTCGCGATCTACCTGCCGAACCTCGTCGAGGCGTTCACGGCCATCCACGCCTGCAACCGGATCGGCGCGATCTACACGGTGCTGTTCTCCGGCTTCGGCAAGGACGCCGTGACCGCGCGGCTCAAGGTCTCCGGCGCGAAGGCCGTGGTGGTCGCCGACGCGTCCTACCGGCGCGGGAAGCTGGTGCCGCTGCTGGAGACCCTGCGCACCGCCCGGCCGGGCCTGCCCGACCTCGGCCACGTCGTGGTGCTCGACCGCACCGGCCGCGACCTGCCGCTCGAAGCGGGCGAGGTCTCCTACGCCGACCTCGTCGCCCGGCACCCCGAAGGCACGCCGGCCGTGCCGCTGGAGGCCAACGACCCGGCGTTCCTGATCTTCACCAGCGGCACGGAGTCGACGCCGAAGGGCGTGGTGCACTCGGTCGCCGGGTTCCTGGTCGGGACCTGGGCCAACGCCTACTGGCAGGCCGGCCTCGAACAGGGCGACGTGTACTGGGTGGCCGCCGACGTCGGCTGGCTGACCTTCCCGATCCAGGCCGTGATCGGCGGGCTGGCGTGCGGGACCACGATCGCGTGTTACGAGGGCGCACTCGACACCCCGACGAAGGAACGCTTCTACGAGTTCTGCGAACGCCACGAGGTCACGCAGGTGCTGGCCGCGCCGACCGTGCTGCGGATGCTGCGCTCGTTCGGCGAGGACCTGTGCGCCGCGCACCCGCTGCCGCACCTCAAGCTGATCACCGTGCAGGGCGAGCCGCTCGACGCGGAGACGTTCACCTGGGCCGGCGCGCACCTCGACGTCCCGATCGTCAACGCCTACGGCCAGACCGAGACCGGCTCCACCTGGACCTACCCGGTGACCGGCGTCGACGCCTTGAAGGCGGGCTCCGCCGGGCGTCCCCTGCCCGGCCACGACTGCGAGATCGTGGACGACGACGGTCTGCCGGTTCCCGCCGGTACCAAGGGAAACCTGGTGATCACCCGGCCGTTCCCGACGCTGGCGCGCACGGTGTGGGGCGACCACGAGCGCTACCTCTCGGCGTATTTCAACCAGTTCCCCGGCCGGTACAACACCAAGGACGAAGCTGTCCTCGACGCCGACGGCCACCTGTGGGTGCTCGGCCGCGCGGACGACGTCATCAACGTCGCCGCCCACCGCATCTCCACGATGGAGATCGAAGGCGTCGTGACCGCCCACGAGCGCGTCGCCGAGGCCGCCGTGGTCGGCGTGCCCGACCCGACCAAGGGCACGGTCCCGATCGCCTTCGTCACGCTCCTGGCCGGCGCCGACGCCGACTCCGTGTCGGCCGAGCTGATCCGCCGCGTGGGCGAGGAACTCGGCGGCTACGCCCGGCTGGCCAAGGTCTACCCCGTGACCGCGCTGCCCAAGACCCGCACGGGCAAGACCATGCGCCGTCTCCTGCGCGACGTCCTCGTCGAGGGCGCTCCCCGCGGCGACACCAGCGCGATGGAGGACCCCGGCGCGCTGGACGCGGTGCTGACGGCGGTGTCCGCGGCCCGCTGACCTTGTCGCCCGCCGCCCGTACCGGTGGCGCGTCCGGTTCGCCCGGAGCGTGTGCCGGGCGGGGCGGGGCGGCGGCCCGATAGGCTGGCACCGTGGCCGAGGGGCGAGAGGTGTCGACCGTGACGATCTGGAACGACGTGATCAGTTTCGTGCGCCTGCGTTACGAGGTGCTCGAGGACCACGACGGCTGGCTGCGCTTCCGCCTGCCCACCGACGACGGCCGCAGCCAGCAGGCGACCGTCCACCTGCTGCCCGACCACGGCGGGGTGGCGTGGGCCGAGCTGTCCTCGCCCGTCGGCTGGGCCGACCGCGTCGACCTGCGCCGGCTGCTGGAGCTCGTCGGCGAGTCCGGCGTCGGCGGTGCGGCCGTGGTCGACGGCGTGGCGCTGATCAAGCACGCCGTGCCGCTCGCGTCGCTGGACATCGAGGACGAGCTGGACCGGCCGTTGCGCGCCCTGGTGGCTCGCGCCGACCAGCTCGAACACGAGCTCGGGCAGGGCGACGAGTTCTGATCGCCGGCGCGGGCTGAGTTTCAGCTCGAAACGCGGGCCGGTTTCTCCGCGCGCACCGGAGCTGCCAGCACCGCCAGCGCGACCAGCTCCGTGATCGCCATCCCGCGTTCGACCAGGCCGAGCGGGATGAGCAGCCACCAGCGTTCGTCGTTGACCGCGGCGACCGCCACGGCGCCGACGATGATCGCCAGCCAGCCCAGCGACAGCGCGGCGAGCAGCCGAGCGGCAAACCGGCGGCGCGGCGAGTGCGGGAACGTCGTGCGCGCGGCCACCAGAATGGCCAGCGGCAGGCAGACGAACGCGACCACGCTCGCCACCCGGTGCAGCGTGCCGCCCGCGGCGCCACCGGTGGCCGTGGCCCAGTTGGTCTTCGGGAACGCCACGATCACGAGCAAGCCGATCGTCCACAGTGCACCGAACACGGCCGAGACCACGGGCAGGCGCCGTTGCAGCCGCAGCACGGCGAGCGTCACGGCGGAGCCCACGGCCACCAGCACCACCGCGAGGTCGAACACCCACTTGTTGTCCGACAGGCCGTACTCGCTGATGGTCCGGCTGGTCACGCTGATCTCATCGGTGGGCGGCACCAGCTGCAGGAGCAGGACCAGAGCGGCGCCGATCGCGAACGCGGCGATGCCGGCGATCGACAGCAGAGCGGGGCGGCGGTCCTCGGCGAGGGCGGTCATCCTTCGAGATTAGCCAGGACGGGTATGTGCCCACTGTGAGCGGATGATCCCGTACTTCCGAAGGTTACCCGGGGCGTTTTGCGTCGATATGGTCGTTCGCTGCCGGAGCGTCCCTGCTCCCGGCTCGGCCCTGGGAGGTCCGCGAACGTGGGTAATTCACCTCTTTCACAACGACTTTCACTCAGAAGATCCAGACCGTGGGTTCTGCTGGCCACGGCCGGCGTCCTGGCGGGGACGTTCGTCGCCCTGCCGACGTCGGCCACGGCCGCGCAGAACGTGGTGCACGCCGACCGCTCCGTCGTGCGGTCGTGTTTCGCCGCGCTCCAGCCGGCCGGCGCGCCCGGCACCGACCGCCGCGAGGTCGCCTCGACGGTCGACGGCCTGGTCCAGGCCCGTCTGACGCCGGGTGCCGGCGCCGAGGGCGACTGGGACCTCGCCGTGTTCGACAAGGCCACCGGGGCGCTCGTCGCGGCCTCGGCGGCCTTGCGCAGCCACGAGCTCGCCGAGAGCTTCGTGAAGAAGGGCCAGCAGCTCGTGATCCAGAGCTGCCGGTACGCGGGCAACGCCAAGGAGGCGAAGCTCGGCGTCGACTTCCTGGCGCTGACCCCGCAGGGCACCCCGACCGGATCCGCCGCGCCGGCCCAGCGCGCCGAACTCGTCCGCGTGCACACGCCTTCGCGCGCGGACAAGAACAAGCTCCTCGGGCTCGGCCTCGACGTCACCGAAAAAGGTGACGCGACGGGCGTCGAGGTCGTGCTCGCCGGCGACGCCGACCGCCGCACGCTCGCGGCGAGCGGGCTGAAATCCACCGTCGTCGAGCCGGACCTGTCGGCAAAGTCGATCCGCGACGCGAAAACCGACCGCGAGTACGCCGCGAAGACGGCTGCCTCGGTGCTGCCGTCCGGCCGTACGAGCTACCGCCATCTGTACGACTACGAGTACGAGATGAAGGAGCTCGCGCGCAAGAACCGCAAGCTGGTCAAGGCGTTCACGCTGCCGGAGCCGACGTGGGAGGGCCGCGACGTCGTCGGGCTCGAGATCGCCACGGACGTCGCGAACACCGCCGACGGCAAGCCCGTCGACTTCACGATGGGTGTACACCACGCGCGCGAATGGCCGGCCGGTGAGACCACGATGGAGTGGGCCTACCAGCTGATCAACGGCTACGCCCACGACACCACGATCCGCGGGCTGGTCGGCAAGACGCGCAACATCATCGTGCCGATCGTGAACCCCGACGGCTTCTCGATCTCCCGCGAAGCCGAACCCCGTGGGGATTTCACGAGGTTCGACTACGAGATGAAACGCAAGAACTGCAACGCCGCCGATTCCCCGCCGCAGTTCGCCACCGGAGTCTGCAAGGCGAACCCGGGCGGCGCGCAGCGCGGCACCGACCCGAACCGCAACTACGCCGGCTTCTGGGGCGGCGGGGGAGCGGGCCTGTCGTGGAGCAGCGAGACGTTCCGCGGTTCGGCCCCGTTCAGCGAGCCGGAGTCGCGCAACATCCGTTCGGTCGTGTCGTCGCGGCAGGTGACGAACCTGATCACCTTCCACACCAACGCGGCGCTCGTGCTGCGCCCGCCGGGCGTCGCCGACGTCCGGCCGCCGCTCGAGGACCCCGTGTACCAGGCGCTCGGCGACAAACTGGCCTCCCACAACGGTTACACGAGTGAACCGAGCTGGGCGCTCTACGACACCACCGGTACCACGGAGGACTGGTCGTACTGGGCCACCGGCGGCTGGGGCTTCACGATCGAGATCGGTGGCGCCGGCTTCCACACGCCGTACGAGGTGGGTGTGGTCGCCGAGTACGCGGGCCTGGCCCCGGCGCCGGGCGCGGGCAAGGGCGGCAACAGCGGCGCGCTGCTGGAGATGCTGCGCAACACCGCCGACCCGGCGGCGCACTCGACGCTGATCGGCACGGCGCCGAAGGGCTACCAACTCAAGCTGCACAAGACGTTCCAGACCCCGACGTCGCCCGTGCTGCAGCCGGACGGCTCCACCAAGCCGCCCGTGTACGTGACCGACGACCTGAACTCCACCTACACCTCGACCGGCGGCCGGTTCGCGTGGTCGGTGAACCCGTCGACGCGGCCGTACGTCGCCGGCCGCTACGGGCGTGACCCGCAGGGACCGGCGCAGGCCGGGTACGCCGTGACGAACCCGGCGGGTGTGCCGCCGATCAACGAGTCGTACCCGGACAACCCGGCGTCGGAGAGCTTCACGTTCCACGTCGACGGGTTGCCGAAGGTGGACAACGGAAAGTTCAGCGTGGACGTGAACTGGGCGAACCCGGACACCGACTGGGACCTGTACGTGTACGACGCCGCGGGCAACGCCGTGACGTCGTCGGCCAACGGCGGCACCACCTCGGAGCACGCCGTGCTGTTCGACCCGCCCGCCGGCGACTACCGCGCGGTGCTGGTGAACTACGCCCAGGCCGACCCGGCCCAGGTGGACGACTGGACCGGTGGCGTGTCGTTCGCGTCGCCGGTGCCGCCGACGTACGGGCCCAAGGAGGCCTACCAGCTGACCTGCACCAACGCGAAGGGCAAGCCGGTGGGCATCGCGGACGTCTACCTCGACCGCGGCCAGACCATCGACGTGGGCGAGATCTGCACCAACTCGGCGCGCGCGGCGAAGAACCGCTCGCACGGCTGAGTTCCCGGTCCGTGAAGGGCTCCTGTCTCGGGGCCCTTCACGGACCTATCTCACCCGGTTACGGCCAACGCGACCCCGAGCACCACGAGCACTGCCCCGACGACCCGGTTCAGCACCGGCCGCGCCCGGTCGTACCAGCGTTGCGTGGCGGGGGAGGAGAACAGCAGTGCCACGGACAGGTGCCACGTCGCCGACGCCAGCACGATGAGCCCGATCGCCGCGACCTTCGTCGCCGTGGGCTCCGTCGGCGGCAGCGTGGCCGTCAGCACGCTTCCGAAGAACACGGCGGCCTTGGGGTTGGTGACGTTGCTCAGCATCCCCTGCCCGAACGCGTTCTTGTGCTCGGCCGGCGGTTCCCGGTCGGGCGCCCGGGCTGCCAGCCACAGCCTGATCCCCAGCCACGCCAGGTAAAGCCCGCAGACGATCCGCAACGCGGTCGCCAGCCACGGCGTCGCCGCCAGCAACGCGCCCAACCCGAACACGGCCACCGTCGCCAGCAGCCCACCCGCCACTACCACCCCGGCCGCCACGGCGACCGCCGCCCGGCGCGACCCGGCCGCCGCGGTGTGCGCGATGAGCACGAAGTTCGGCCCCGGCGTCACCGCCGCGGGGGCGTAGACGAGCAGCACCGTGCCGAGAGTCGCTGCGGTGTTCACATGGACATCTTCTCGCGTGCCGGTCGGCAGTGTGCGGGGCAGGGGAGATGACCGCGCAAACCCGCGCCGAGTCCGGCTGCCGTCCGCGCGAGGGCCCAGCGAGGTTCGCGGCCACGGTCGGCGAGATCGCCACTGCCCGGCGGCCGGAATCCGCGCCGCCCGCGTCACCGACCGGCACTTACAACCGGCGCCGCGGTTACGCGGCCCGGCCACTCCCCACGACCTGCCCCCGCACCGTCCGCAGCGCGTTGTGGTCCACAGTAGACGGTTCGGCCGACAGCCAGCCGCCGATTTCGTGCAGGAACTGTTCCGGCGTCATGGGCGGGGTGCCCTCGGCGGGGTCCGCGGTGGTGATGGCGCCCGCGCGGCTGGGGTAGACGATCATCGCGCCGCGCAGGGTGATGCCGGGGAGCAGGTCGTGGTAGGAGTCGAGGCTTTCGGCGAGGCGGGAACCGCCGCCGCGGAAAGGGCGGCCGTTGCGGAGCAGGCGGCCGTCGTCTGCGGTTTCGTAGTGGCCGGGCAGCCATTGTTTCGACTCGATGAGCACGAGGCGCTTGCCGCACAGCACGGCGTGGTCGACGTCGGCGAAGACGGAGCCCGGCCAGGCGAGGCCGTGGAAGATGCGGGCGGCGGGCAGCCGCGTGAGGTAGCGCTCGAGGAGGTCGGCCGTGAGGCGTTCGGCGAGCTCGTCGGCCTCCACGCCGGGGCTGCCGAACACCGAGCCGCCACCGAACTCCGCGGCGAACTCGCTGCGAGCGCGCCGCGCGGCGAGGTAGCCGCGGGCCAGGCGCTGAACCAGCAGCGCCGTGCCGGCCGTGAGCGCGAGCCACACGACGAGCACCGGCGGCGTGAAGTCCACGCCCAGCACCAGCGGCGCCAGCACGAGCACCATGCCGGCGACGGCGGCGACCACCGGCGTGTGCCCGGGTCCGCGCCGCCGCCCGTGGCGCACGCGCGGGTCCTGCGCCGCGAACTCCCACCACTCGAGCTCGTCCGGCTCCAGATCCAGCGGCTCGGGCACGAACCCGGGTTCCTCGCTGAACCGGCGGCGTTTCGGCTTCGCCGGCGGGCGCGCGTGCACGGTCGGGATGCCGGCGTCGTACGCAGCGCGAGCGCGGGAATCACTCAGCGTGTCGTAGGCCTCGCGCAGCAGCTGGAACGTGCCGACGGTGCCGCCCGCGTCGGGGTGCAGCGTCTTCGCCAGCCTGCGGTACGCCGCCCTGATCTCCGTGGGCGACGCCGTCTTCCCCACGCCGAGCACCGCGTAGTAGTCGACTTCGGGCACGTTCGCGTTCCACCTCCGAATGGCTGCCGCGCAACGATATGGGGTCGGTGATCGCGATCGCCAACCGCCTCCGCGGCACGCCGGGGTGAACCCCGTTCATCGTCCGGGTCCAGAGACCACTGTGGACAGTGCGGACCACGTTCTGGCTGCGCTCTGTCGCTCGATCGGGTTCCGGTGCGTGGTCTACGCCGTAGACTCGCGGGTATGCGGTGCAGACTCCGCGGGGTGCGCAGACTCAAGACCGCCCGGCGGTCCGAGATCGTGGGCGCGGCTCTGGAGCTGGCGGCCGAACGTGGCCTGCGCGCCCTGTCGATGCGCGGCCTCGCCGCCCGGCTCGGCCTCACGCCCATGGCGCTGTACGGCTACTTCCGCAGCAAGGACGACCTTCTCGACGGCCTCGCCGCCCACCTGCTCACCCTGCTGCCCACGCCTGCCCCGGACCTCGACCCCTTCACCCGATTGCGTGAACTGGCCGGGGGAGCGCGGGCGGTCGCGCGCGAGCACCCCGCCGTGGCCGGGCTCCTGTTCACCCGTCCGGCGGCGAACGAGCAGTCCCTTCTCCCGGCCGAACGCGTATACCAAGCCCTGCTGGACGCGGGCGTGCCCGAAGCCGAGGTCCCGCGCCTGGAACGCCTGCTGTCCACGTTCGTCCTCGGCTACGTCCTCTCGGAGGTCGAAGGCCGGTTCGCCGCGAGCGCCCGCCTCGCCCGCTCGCGCCGCGTCGAGCTCGGCCCCGCCGACCTGCCCGCGCACCACCGTCTCGGCCCGCTGCCGCACCACGTCGACCGCGACGCCGAGTTCGCGAAAGACCTCGAAGACCTCCTGACGATCGTCGAAGCCGCCGCGAAGTGACGCTCAGGCGCGCGCGGCCGTCCGCCTCGGCTCGCGGCGCTCGAACGCCAGCTCCCGCGCCGTGCCCAGCGCCGTCGTCACCGCGCTCGCCAGCACGGCCTCCGGCCCCAGCTGCCCGGCGACGATCTCGGGGGCGAACGCCGTCGTCGCGGCCAAGGCGCGCCGCATCGGCGCGGCGAGCAGCGCCGCGTTGCTCCCGATCCCGCCGCCCAGCACGATGAGCCCGGGATCAAGCACGGCCGTCACCGCGGCCACCACGTGTGCCAGGTGCGCGGCCTCCTCCTCGACCACGCGCAGCGCCACCGGATCCCCGTCCGCGGCGGACAGGAAGACCTCCCGGGCGCTCCGCGCGGACAAGCCCAGCGTGCGGCACCGCGCGACGATCGCGTGCGCCGAAGCGATGTCCTCCATCGGCCCCGGCCGGTGAGCGCGCGCCCCGGAAGCGCGGGCGCCCGCCGGCAGGTCGGCGATCTCGCCCGCCGCTCCGTGCGCGCCCCGGAACAGCTTCCCGCCGACCAGCACGCCCATCCCGACGCCGGTGCCCACCGTGAGGTACACCAGCACGTCGACACGGAGCGCCGCGCCCAGCGCGTGCTCGCCGACGGCGCACAGATTCGCGTCGTTCTCCACCACGAGGTCCGAACCGTGCGCGCGCAGCCGTTCGGCCAGCGAGTGCAGCAGCCCCTTGCGCTCCCACCCCGGCAGGTTCGGCGCTCGGTGCACGGTTCCGGTGCGCGCGTCCGGAACGCCCGGCGTGCCGACCACGGTGGCCGCCACTTCGGCCGGCGCCAAACCAGCCGACGCGACGGCTCGGCCCACCGCGTCGCCGACGGTGTGGATGAGCGCACTGCCCGAACGGCACCGGTTCGGCTCGTCGTGCCGCGCGACGATGCTCCCGTCCAGATCGGCGACGGCTACGCGAATCGAACGCCGGCCGATGTCCACGCCCACGACGTGCCCGGACTCGGGCGCCACGCGGTAGACGACGGCGGCGCGCCCCGGCCCCGACGGGCTGTGGCCGGTGGCCCGGACCAATCCGCCCTGCTCCAGATCGAGCAGCGCCATGCTCGCCCTTCGCCGTTTCGGCAACTTTACGAACGCGGCTCTTCCGACCCCGCAAATCTTATGTTAAGAACCTTTACTAACTATTGGATGGAGGCACGACGTGAGCTCACCCACCCGTTCGGGGGGTTCCGGAACGGCGGATCTTCCACGGACCGGTCTCGAACGCAAGATCGGGCCGCTGCAGGCGACCGCGATCAACATGACGCAGATGTGCGGGATCGGCCCGTTCGTGACCATCCCGGCGATGGTCGCCACGATGGGCGGCCCCCAGGCGATGTTCGGCTGGATCATCGGCGCGATCATCGCGCTGGCCGACGGTCTCGTGTGGGCCGAGCTCGGCGCGGCGCTGCCCGGCGCCGGCGGCACCTACATCTACCTCCGCGAAGCCTTCCAGTACCGCACCGGGCGGCTGATGCCGTTCCTGTTCGCCTGGAGCGCCGTGCTGTTCATCCCGCTGATCATGTCCACGGGCATCATCGGTCTCGTCCAGTACCTCGGGTACCTCATCCCGGGTGTGGTCGACGACGGTGGCGTGACACCGCTGGGCAAGATCATCGGCATCGTCATCATCGCCGTGATCGTGCTGGCGCTCTTTCGGCGCATCGGCCAGATCAGCAAGCTCACCACCGTGCTGTTCATGATCATGCTCTTCGCCGTGTTCACGGTGATCGTCGCGGCCTTCTCGCACTTCAGCGGCGGCCAGGCGTTCGCCTTCACGCCCGGTGCGTTCGGCTCGGGCGGTGCGTTCTGGGGCGGCCTCGGTGCCGGCCTCGTGATCGCGATCTACGACTACCTCGGCTACAACACCACCGCCTACCTCGGCGGTGAGGTCCGCAACCCGGGCCGCACGATCCCGCGGTCGATCATCTTCTCGATCCTCGGCATCATGACGCTCTACTTCCTGCTGCAGGTCGGCGTGCTCGGCTCGATCCCGCTCGACCAGCTGAAGAACGCGACGTCGGTCGCCTCCACCGTGCTGGAGCAGGCGTGGGGCACGGTCACCGCGAAGGTGATCACGGTCTTCATCATCATCGCCGCGATCGGCTCGGTCTTCGCTGGTCTGCTCGGCGGCTCGCGCGTGCCGTTCGAAGCCGCGCGCGACAAGGTGTTCCTGCCGGTGTTCGCCAAGCTGCACCCGAAGCTGAACCTGCCGACCGCCGGCGTGCTGACGATGGGCGTGATCACCGCGATCGGCTCGCTGTTCACCCTGACCGACGTGATCAACGCGGCGGTGACGGTGCTGGTGATCATCCAGTCGCTGGCGCAGGTCGCCGCGATCTGGGTACTGCGCCGCCGCCAGCCGGCGCTGAAGCGGCCGTATCGCCAGTTCCTCTACCCGATCCCGACGATCATCGCGCTCGCCGGCTGGGTGTACATCTACATTTCCGCCACGACGCTCTCGATCATCCTCTCGGTGGCGTGGATCGTGCTCGGCGTCGTCGCATTCGGAATCTACGCGGCGGCGGAGAAGACGTGGCCGTTCGGGCCGAAGGAGATCCGCGAGGAGTTCGTCCTCGCGCAGAAGTCGACCGAAGAGGGGCTTGAGGCATGAGGAAACCGCTCGTCGCCGGGATCGCGGCGGCCGCCGCGCTGATCCTGGTCCCCGGGGTGGTGAGCGCGACGGCGTCGGCCCAGGCGCCCGCCGCGTCGCCGTCGCCCCAGCACCACGCTCCGCATGAGCAGGGGCTGTCCACCATCGGCACGTCGGGCTGGCAGGTGCTCACCACCGCGAGTGTGAAGGACGGCGGTGACCGCGTTTCGCAGCCCGGGTACTCGACGAAGGGCTGGCTGCCGGTCAAGGCCGATGACGCGGGCGCGCCGGGCACGGAGATCAACGCGCTGGTGCAGAACGGCAAGTGCCCTGACGTCTTCTACTCCGACAACATGCGCAAGTGCTTCGGGTATGTCGACAAGCTCGGCCCCGTGACCACGAAGCCGTTCGCCGACCCGTGGTGGTACCGCACGGACTTCGACCCCGGGTTCGCCAAGGGCAAGAACGGTAAGCTCACGATCCCGGGCATCGTCGGCGAGGGTGACGTGTGGGTCAACGGCACGCTGGTGGCGGGCAAGGACGTGGTGAGCGGTGCGTTGGCCGGCCACACCTTCGACGTGACCAAGCTGCTGAAGCAGGGCAAGAACACCCTGGCGATCAAGGTCTACCCGAACAACCCGCTCACGATGTACACGCTCGACCAGGTCGATTGGGGCCAGATCCCGCCGGACAACAACACCGGCATCCAGTATCCGCCGACCCTGCAGCTGTCCGACGCGCTCACCGGCGACAACGCACACGTGGTGCAGGACAACGCGGCGGACCTGTCCACGTCCTCGCTGACGGTGAAGGTCGACGTCACCAACAATGCCGGCTCGGCGCAGACCGGTGACGTCACGGCCACGGTGAACCCGCCGTCGGGCGGGCCGATCGTGGTCAGGCAGAGCGTGACGGTGGCGGCAGACGCCAAGCAGACGGTGATGTTCACGCCGGCGAAGTTCGCGGCGCTGAAGATCCGCAAGCCGCAGGTGTGGTGGCCGTACTCGATGGGTGCGCAGCCGCTGTACACTTTGGACACCTCGGTGGCCCAGGGCGGCGTCGTGTCGACGTCTTCGTCAGACACCTTCGGCATCCGCACGGTGACCTCGAAGCTCGTCGGCAAGTCGGCGCCGCTGCCGCAGGGCTCGCGGCTGTTCGCGGTGAACGGCAAGGACTTCGTGTTCCGCGGCGGCGGTTTCGCGCCGGACCTGTTCCTGCGCTACGACAAGGCCGACACCGCGCACCAGATCGCGCTGATCAAGAACATGGGCCTGTCCGGTGTGCGGCTCGAAGGCCACGACATGCCGCAGGACTTCTACGACCAGGCCGACCGAGCGGGCCTGCTGGTGATCGGCGGCTTCCTGTGCTGTGACGCCTGGCAGCCCGAGGACGCCTCGAAGCTCACCGATCGCGACTACCGGATCATGCACGACTCCGCGTACTCGATCGCGCAGCGCGAGCGCAACCACCCGAGCGTGTTCAACTACGGCTGGAGCGACAACGAACCCGTCGCGCGCCAGGAGTCCGAGACGCTGGCCGCGTTCAAGGAAGCCGATTTCCAGGTGCCGGTGATCGCCTCGGCGGAGTACAAGAGCACCCCGACGCTCGGTGTTTCCGGTGAGAAGGAAGGCCCGTACGACTGGGTCCCGCCGGCCTACTGGTACGACACGTCGCACTTCGACTCCGGTGACTCCAGTCGCACCAACGCGGGTGGCTCGTGGGGCTTCGCGAGCGAGCAGAGCGCCGGGCACACCGTGCCCACTTTGGACTCGATCAAACGGTTCCTCTCGCCCGAGGAGCAGGCGAAGCTGTGGCAGGACCCGGCGTACAACCAGTACCACGCCAATTTCGAGCCCGACCACGGCGGTTACGCGTTCGGCACGCTGTACACCTTGGACAACTCCATCGCCCAGCGCTACGGCAAGTGGACCTCGCTGGAGTCCTATGTGGAGTCCGCGCAGGTCGCGAACTACGAGAACACCCGTTCGCAGTTCGAGTCGTTCATCGCGCACTCGACGGACAAGGACAACCCGTCGACCGGGGTCGTGTACTGGCAGCTGAACAAGGGCTGGCCGACGCTGCTGTGGTCGCTCTACAACGACGACGGTGACCAGCCGGGCGCGTTCTTCGGCGCCAAGAAGGCCAACGAGCCGCTGCACGCGATCTACGGCTACGACAACGGTTCCGTGACCGTGGCCAACCTCGGCGGCGGCACGCAGGCGGGCGTTTCGGTGCAGGCCAAGGTCTACGACACCGCGGGCAAGGTGCTCGACGACCAGACGGCGAAGAACGTGACGCTGAACGCGCAGGGCGTCGTCACCGGGTTGCTCGAGCCGAAGGTGCCGGCCGAGACGAAGGCACCGGCCAAGGCCCAGGTGTACTTCGTGGAGCTGCAGGTGACCCAGGGCGGGAAGGTCGTGGACCGCAACGTCTACTGGCTCTCCACGCAGAAGGACGTCGTCGACTGGAACAAGACCCTGGGCGAGCCGCAGGCGACGCTCAGCCAGTACAGCGACATGTCGGCACTGCGCGACCTGCCGAAGGCGCAGATCGGTGTCGAGAGCTCGACGAAGCACGTGGCGGGTCCGGATGGGGCCGACACGGCGACCACGGTGACGGTGACCAACACGTCGAAGACGCCGTCCGTCGGGTTCTTCCTGCGGGCCGACGTCCGCCGGGGCACCGCTTCCGGTGGTGTCGCGTCCGGCGACAGTCAGCTCGCCGCGGCGACCTGGAGCGACAACGACATCACGCTGTGGCCCGGCGAGTCGCAGACGCTGACGGTGACCTACCGCTCCGCCGACCTGCACGGCGCACCCGCCGTGATCACGGTCGACGGCTTCAACACCGGCAACGTGGTCGTGCCCGCTTCCCGCGGTCACCACGGCGGCTACGCCGTCCGCCCGCCGGCGATCGAGGGGACTCGCGAGTGATCCTGGGTATCGACTTCGGCGGCACGAAAGTGGCGCTGGGGCTCGCCGACGACGCCGGAACCCTGCTGGCCACGCGCCGGCTGGACACCGACGCCGAGGCGGGGGCCGAGCAGGTGGTGACGCGCGCGCTCGCCGGGGCCAAGGCCCTGGCGGCGGACGAGGGCGCGCGCGTCGACTCGGTCGGTGTCGTCAGCCCCGGGATCGTCCTGGAGGACCGGATCCTGCTCGCGCCCAACGTGCCCGGGTGGGAACAGCTGCACCTGCGCTCGCTCGTCGCGGCCGAGTTCGGCGGTGTCCCCATCGCCACCGGCACGGACGCGAAGGCGGCCGCGCTGGCGGAATGGGAGTTCGGCACCCTCGCCGGCGCCGACCCGGCGGTGTTCCTCTCGCTGGGCACCGGCATCGCCGCCGCGGTCCTGATCGGCGGGGTCGTGCTGGCCGGCGCCAACGGGGCCGCGGGCGAGATCGGCTACAACCTGCTCACACCCCAGGACACCGACGGCTTCGCCAGCGGCTCGGCGCCGCTGGAGGAGGCGGTCGGTGGGCGCGGGCTGGGCCGCCGGGCCGCGGAGCTGCTGGGCCGTCCGGTGACGGCGGCTTCGCTGTTCGCGTTGGCTCGGGAGAACACGCAGGCGAAGGAACTGGTCACCTCGGCGTTGGACGAGTTGTCCATGCACGTCGCCAACCTGGCCATCGCGTTCGATCCTTCGCGGATCGCCGTGGGTGGCGGGCTGGTGCGCTCGGCCGATGTGCTGCTGCCGGTTTTGCGCGACCGCTTGGCGGGCGCGGTGCCGTTCCCGCCGGAACTGGTGGCGGCGCGGTTCGACCAGGACGCGTCGTTGCTCGGCGCGGTCGCTCTGGCCATGCGGCTGGGTACGGGGGGATAGCTGCCCGAAGGTGTGCCGGTGCCCCGACCCGGCACAGCTTCGGGTACCCGCGTGCTGAGGGGCGGTGTCGTTTCGGTGCCGCCCCTCAGGCGTTTCCGGGCTTGCGCAACCGCAGGGCGGTGACGAAAGGCAGCCCGGCCAAACGGAACACCGTGGCTTGGCCGGCGAAGTCGAGGCCGGCGTTGTGGGCCAGCGTGACGACTTCCTCGATGCTTTCCGTGCGGTTGCGGCTCGGCAGGAGGCGAGCGGCAAAGCGCAGCCACCCGCGGGTGAAGTGCTCGGCCACGACCGCCGTGCCGCCGGGAGCGAGGACGCGGTGGATTTCCGAGAGGCCCCGGGCGGGGTCGGCCCAGTGGTGGAACGACATCGTGGACAGCACCAGGTCGAAGTTCCCCGAAGGGTAGGGGAGGGATTCCACGGAGCCGGCGGAAAGCGTGGCCGGGAAGGGCTTTTCGCGCGCCCGCGCGAGCATCCGGGCCGCGGGGTCCACACCGGACAGACCAGCATCCGGGAACCGACCGTGAACCAGAGCGAGCAGTTCGCCGGTGCCGGCGCCCACGTCCAGGACCGAACGGGGCGCACCAGTGGCGGCGAAGGAGAGCGTTGCACGGTGGACGGCGCCGAAGAAGCCCTGCATGGCCGACTTGTCGTAGGTGTCGGCGCGGGCGTCGAAGCGGCCGACGTCGTGGTAGGTCATGGCGCTCCGATCGTGGTGATCAAGGCGGCTGAGGCGGCGTCGATGGCGGTGGCGACAGTCTCTTCGGAAGCGGGGCGGCCGGCGTCGAGCCAGGTGAGGATCGTTTCCACCGTGAGGGTCGTCAGCAGAGCCGCGGCCCACGAACGGCCTGCGGGATCGGGGATTTCGGCCGGCAGCGCCGATTCGGCCACCATCGAGCTCCGTGAGCGGAAGTCGGCCGCCCATTCGCTGAACTCCGGTTCGCGCGCGACGTGGCGGAACAGCAGCCGGAAGCCGTCCGGGTCGGAGGCCGCCGCGGAAACCGCCGCGCGCACCGGGTCGGGACGGTCCGCCGTGGCCGCCCGCAGGCGGTCGCGGACGTCGTCGAGGACGGCGCGGTACAGGTCGGGCTTGCCGGCGAAGTGGCGGTAGATGATCGTCGCCGTCACGCCGGCCTCGCGGGCGACCAGCTCGATCGTGGTGGCCGCGTAGCCGTCGCGGGCGAACGCCGTGCGCGCCGCGGCGAGGATCTGCGCGCGGCGTTCGGCGCGGGGCAGGAGCTTGCGGCCGGTGTCCACGAAGTGTTTATAACCCTCTGTACACTCCGGTGTAAACAGTTACCGCCGAACGCGCGTCGACTCCCGCACCACCAGCTCCGGCGTGAACACCTCTTCACGGTGCGGCGGCGGGTTTTCGTCTGTCTCCGCCAGCAGCTGCTCGGCGGCCGTGCGCCCGAGCCGGAACGCGGGCTGGCGCACGGACGTGAGCGGGACGGCCGCCGCGCCCGCGAACTCGATGTCGTCGTAGCCGACGATGGCCATCTCGTCCGGCACGCGCACGCCTGCGCCGACCATCGCCTGCAGCACGCCGAGCGCGAGCAGGTCGTTGGCGCAGAACACGGCCGTCGGCCGGGGGCTCATGCCGAGCAGGCGCGCGCCCGCGTCGCGGCCCGACGCGACGTCCAGGCCGATCGCTTCCACCGCCGACAGCTGCGCGCCCGAGCCGGTGAGCACGGAACGCACGCCGGCGTCGCGGTCGCGGCACTGCGTGAGGAGGGTGGGGCCGTTCACGAACCCGATGTGCCGGTGCCCGGTCTCCAGCAGGTGCCGCGCGGCGAGCGCGCCACCCGCGACGTCGTCCACCGACACGGAGCTCGCCTCGTCTGCGGGCACCTTGCGGTCCACGAACACGTACGGGATCCCGCTGCGCCGGAAGGCGCGCATCGCGTCGCCGGCGGTGTCGACCGGGCTCAGCAACGCGCCGCGCACCCGCTGCTCGGCGAGCATCGCGAGGTACGACGCCTCGGTCTCCACCCGCTGCCCGCTGTTGCACGTGATGACGTTGATCCCCTGCGCGTGCGCGGCTTCCTCGGCGCCGCGCGCGACGTCGACGAAAAACGGGTTCCCGAGGTCGAGCACGAGCAGCGCCATGATCCGCGAACGCCCCGCGCGCAGCTGTCGCGCGGACTCGTCGCGCACGTACCCCAGCTCCTGGATGACCGACAGGACCCGGTTGCGCGTGGCCGTCGCGACGACGTGCGGCCGATTGACCACATTGGACACTGTGCCGATCGAAACGCCTGCGCGCTTCGCGACTTCCTTGATGCCGACCACGGCCCTCCCTCGCCCTCGGGACGGCCAGCCTAACACGATGATGAAACGTTTCAACGGATACTGCCGGCGCGGGACCGGTCTCGGTGGGAGCGCATGGGCGTCGGCGCAGTGAACACATCGTGTTGTGGTGTGCCCAGTGGGCGCTCGCGGTGGTGTTCCTCTTCTCGGTGTTCGTGCGCCTGGACGCCTGACCTCTCGCCTGCCAGATCCGATCTGGCGACGGCTCGCGCGCATCTGGCGCCCTGAGGGTGTGCAGGAGAAGCTGCGGGTGGCCGTGGTCGTCGCCAGCACCCGGGAGGGCCGGGTGGGCGGCGGCGTCGGCCGGTGGTTCGTCGAGCGGGCCGGTGTGCGCACCGGCCTGGACCTCGACGTGGTCGACCTCGCCGACTTCGCGATCCCCGCGTGCTACCCGGCGCGGCCGACCCCGGCGATGACCGGGTTCGCGCGGCGGATCGCGGCGGCGGAGGCCTACGTGGTCGTCACACCGGAGTACAACCGCAGCTTCCCGGCGTCGCTCAAGCAGGCCATCGACTGCGCGTACGACGAGTGGCGGGCGAAACCGGTCGGCTTCGTCTCCTACGGCTACCGCGCCGCCGGCCGATACGCGGTGGAGCAGCTCCGTGGGGTGTTCACCGAGCTGCACACGGCGACGTTGCGCGACGCGGTGTGCCTCGACCTGCTCGAAGGCCGCGTCGCCGACGGCGGGTTCCGGCCCGATCCGGAGCGCTACGCGCACGCCGTGACGACGTTGCTCGACGAGCTCGTCTGGTGGGGGCTCGCCCTGCGCGACGGGCGGCGGGCGCGGCCGTATTGCGCGTGAACCGACTGCGCGTGAACCGACTGCGCGTGAACCGACTGCGCGTGAACCGACTGCGCGTGAACCGACTGTGACGGGAAGGGACAGACATGAGCAGTGCCACCGCCGGGCCGGCGATCGAGACCGCCGGGCTCGTGAAGGTGTTCGGGCAGACCCGGGCGGTCGACGGCATCGATCTCGTGGTGCCTGCGGGCACCGTCTTCGGCGTCCTCGGCCCCAACGGCGCGGGCAAGACGACGGCCGTGCGCATGCTGGCGACGTTGACCAGGCCCGACGGGGGTGAGGCGCGGGTATTCGGCAAGGACGTGGTGCGTGAGGCCGACGCGGTGCGCAGCCGGGTGAGCCTCACCGGGCAGTACGCGTCGGTCGACGAGGATCTCACCGGTACCGAGAACCTCGTGATGCTGGCTCGGCTGCTCGGGCATCGCAAGCCCGCGGCCCGGTCGCGTGCGGCGCAGTTGCTGGAGGCGTTCGGGTTGACCGACGCGGCCGCGCGGCAGGTGAAGAACTACTCGGGTGGGATGCGGCGGCGGTTGGACATCGCGGCCAGCATTCTGAACACACCGGATCTGCTGTTCCTCGACGAGCCGACGACGGGGCTGGATCCCCGTAGCCGCAACCAGGTGTGGGACATCGTGCGCGCGATTGTCGGGCAGGGGACGACAGTGTTGCTGACTACCCAGTATCTCGACGAGGCCGATCAGCTGGCATCGCGGATCGCGGTGATCGATCACGGGAAGGTGATCGCGGAGGGGACCAAGGGGGAGTTGAAGGCGTCCGTGGGGGTCGGGGCTGTGCATTTGCGGTTGCGGGACGCTGATCAGCGTTCCGTCGCGGCGGAGGTGCTGGGGCGGACGCTCGACGCGGCGGTGCAGCTGGAGCCGGATCCGCTGGCGTTGACGGCGCGGTTGTCGGCCGATGCGCATCTCGGTGCGGCGGACCGAGCGTCGCGGGCGTTGGCGGAGCTGGCGCGAGCCGGCATCACCGTCGACACGTTTTCTTTGGGGCAGCCGAGTCTCGACGAGGTGTTCTTGGCTCTGACTGATCGTCCGGCGAGTGAGGAGGTGGCGGTGTGACGACTGTACGTGAGGCTGATGTCGAGTTGGCGGCGCCGAAGGTCGAGGATTTGGCGGCGTTGTTGGTGGCGGTGGAGCGTCCGCCGCGGCCGAGTGCGTTGTCGACGTCCATCACGTTCGGGCGGCGGGCGGTGCTGAAGATCAAGCACGTGCCGGAGCAGCTGTTCGACGTGACGGCGTTCCCGATCATGATGACGTTGATGTTCACGTATTTGTTCGGTGGGGCCTTGGCGGGGTCGCCTTCGCAGTACCTGCAGTTCTTCCTGCCGGGGATTCTGGCGTCGAGTGTTGTGATGATCACGATGTATACGGGGTTGGCGGTCAATACGGATATCGAGAAAGGGGTGTTCGACCGGTTTCGGACGTTGCCGATTTGGCGGCCGTCGGCGATGGTGGGGTATTTGCTGGGGGACGCGTTGCGGTATGTGATCGCGTCTGTGGTGATCATGGTGGTGGGGTTGGTGCTGGGGTTCCGGCCGCCTGGTGGGTTCGGGGGTGTGGTGGCTGGAGTTGTGCTGTTGTTGGTGTTTTCGTTCGGGTTGTCGTGGGTGTGGACGATGTTCGGGTTGCTGTTGCGGTCGGAGAAGTCGGTGATGGGGGTGAGCATGATGGTGATCATGCCGCTGACTTTCCTGTCGAACGTGTATGTGGATCCGTCGACGATGCCGGGGTGGTTGCAGGTATTTGTGGAGTTCAATCCGATTACGCAGTTGGTGAGCGGGGTTCGGTCGATGATGGCTGGGGTGTGGGACTTCTCGGCGATCATGTGGACACTGGTGGCGGCGGCGGCGCTGACGGTGGTGTTTGGGACGTGGACTATGCGGTTGTACAACCGGAAGTGAGGGTTTGAAGGTGCCTCGGCGTGCTGCGCACACCATTGGCACTGGGGAATGTGGTGGGCACCCCGATTTTTGATTGTTACGACGGTAGAGATCGGCTTGTCAAGGCGGGAATGAGTACCTCGACAAGCCGATCTCTACTGTGTTGGGGAAAAGAATCGGGGGGCCGGCCGGGGGAAGGTTGCGGGGAGGGATGGGGGGAGCTTCGGTCGTGTTGCCGGGTGGGGGTTGGGTGGTGGCAAGAGAACGCCGGGGTGGGTGGGGTGGTGGGTTGTGTGTGCGGCCGGCGGTGGGGTGGGGCAAAAGCGCCCCAATGTGGCGTTGGGTGCGCTGGGTGCACCCAATGTGGCGTTCGGTGCGTTCAACGCACCGAACGCCACATTGGGGTGGGGTGGCTGGGGTGGCGGCGTCAGAGGCGCCAAGGGGTGGGGGTGGGTGGGTGGTAGGAGCAGCTCGAGCCGGTGGTGATGGTGGCGTGGAGGTGATCGGCGAGGGTGGGGTGGAGGTCGGCGAGCTTGCGGATGGCGTCGCGGATGCGGGCGGTGACGGCTTTGCGCGCGCGTTCGGATTCGTCGCCCAGGCGGCGGGTGCGGCCGGCGAGGCCGGAGGAGGTGCGGAGTTCGGTGAGGAGCGCGGCGCGTTCGGTGTCGAGGGTGGCGGCGCGGGTGTCGTTGCCGAGGGTGGTGGCGTGGTCGATGGCGGCGTCGAGTTCGGTGAGGCGGTGGCGGTAGGCGGCTTTGGCGGTGTCGTCGAGGACGGGGGTGCCGGTGAAGGTGGGGGCGAAGTCGGCTTCGGGGGAGAGGAGGCGGACGGCGGGGACGTCGGTGCCGGGGCGGCCGAGGAGGGAGTGGAGGTCGCGCAGGCCTTTGGAGTCGGGGACGCGGGTCTCGTGGCCGGAGTAGCGGAGGCACCAGACGGAGTCGGTCCGGCGGAACTCGTTGAGGGGTAACGGTTCCGTTCGGGCTGAACGAACGCGGGCGGGGATGTGGTGCATGCCAAGGGAAGTGGCTTCCGCGGTGACGGTGTCGAACAGTTCTGCCGCACGAGTGGTGTCGCCGAGGTTCTGGTAGGCGGTGGCGAGGTGGCTGCGGGCTTCGATCGACCACGGGCGCGCACGCAGGCGGTCGGCGGAGCGGGCGGCCGCGGTGAACAGATCGACGGCGAGGTCGTGGTCGCCGAGGGTTGCGGCGAGGAGGCCGGTCCAGAGGTCGACCGGGCCGCTCAGGTCGCAGCCGTACAAGGAAACCAGCCATTCGCCGGAGTACGGGGCGAGCTCGGCCAGGAGGCGTTCGGCGGCCGGGCGGTCGGCCAGGACGGCGGCGGCCTGGGCCTGGCAGCGCAGCCACAGCGGGGTGAACTCGCGGGAGTACGGGGCTTCCGCGGTGGCCTCGGCGAGCAGCTCGCGCGTGGCGGCCGCGTCGCCGGCGTGGGCGGCGGCGAGGGCGCGCAGGAGGCCGGGGTGGGAGTGGCCGGCGTCGCTCATGCGGGCGGGCAGGTCGGCCAGCTCGGCGAAACGGCCTTGCAGCAGCAGGGCGCTCCAGCGCAGCTGGTCGCCCATGAAGCCGAACTCGCGTTCACTCAGGCCGAGGTGCGCGTCCAAAGCTTGCTGCAGAGCGGCGTCCGAGTCGGCGAAGCGGCCGTGGAGGGCACAGATGATGCTGCGGTCGATTTTCGCGGCCAGTTCGGCGCCGCGCAGGCCGCTGTTTTCCGTCAGGGCCTGGAACGAGCGGAACTGCTCCAGATAACGGGGGTCGCCTTGTTCGAGGAGGGCGACCCATTTCAACGACGACGCGAAGTATTCGTTTTCGCGGTCGCCGGTGCGGCGGGCGATGGCTGCGAGTTCGTCCGTCAGCCGCTCGCGTTCGGCGCCGCTGCCGGGGCCCCAGATGGCGTCGTGGCGAGCCCACAGGGAGAAGGCCAGGGCGTGGTCGTCCTCGTCGTCGCGGGCGAGCATGGCGGCGCGGGCCGTCAGCTCGAGCGTGACGCGGTCGAGGGACAGCTGTTCGGCCGGAGTTCCCGCGCAGAGGCGGCGGTGGGCTTCCAGGAGGAGACCGGAGACGAGCTCGTGGCGTGCGCCGCCCGGGTCGACTCGGGCGAGGGTGAGGCCGGCGCGCGCGAGCAGCTCGGCGTCGTCGAGTTCGCGGACGGCCGTCACGGCCCCTTCGAAGTGTTCCCAGGCCTCGTCCTTGTCGTCGACGCGCCACAGCACCGTGCCCAGTTCCAGCTCCACGACGGCACGCGTACGGACGGTCGGCGCGCGTTCCAGTGCGCGCCGCAGGTGGCCGATCGACTCCTCGATGGCGAGGCGCGCACTCGCATCCCGGGTCGCCGCCAGGAGCAGCTCGACGGTGCGGGCCGGCTCGACGAGAGCGCCGGCCAGGTAGGCGTGCCGGGCGCGTTCGGCGGGGCCGACCAGGTCGGAGTCGGCGACGGCCGCGTGGCGGCGGGCCGCTCCCTCGATCCCGAGGCCGGCGTAGCGCGATTCACGGACCAGGTCGTGGGCGAACGCGAAGCGGCCTTCGCCCAGCGCGACCACGAGCCGCGTCGCGATGGCCTGGCCGAGCAGGTGGTCGACCTGCGGCACGGGGGCGCCGGCGACCGCCGCGAGCAAATGCAACGAGAACTCCCGGCCGAGCACGGCGGCGTCGCTCAACAGGTCCGCCACCTGCGCCGGCAGCAGCGACAGCCGCCGCTGCAGCGCGTCGGCCACGCCCGGCGCGACGGCCGAGACGGGGCTGCCGCTGCGCCAGAGCCGCGCGGTCTGCTCGACGAAAAACGGGTTGCCGCCGGTGCGGCGGTGCACGTCGGCGGCCAGTTCGGCGCCGGGGTCCGTGCCCGCGGTGCGGCCCATCAGCTCGGCGACCTGCGCGGGGTCGAGGCCGGTGAGCGTGACCGTGGTGGCCTTCGCGACGAGCGGCAGCACGAGCTGGTGCAGCGGGTGGCCGGGCGCCTCGACCTCGACATCCCGGTACGTGCCGATCAGCAACAGCCGCTCGAACCACGTGTGGCGCGCCGCGAAGTCGAGCAGGCGCAGCGAAGCGGGGTCGGCCCAGTGCAGGTCGTCGAGGACCACCACCACGGGCCGGTCGTGCGAGAGCGTGATGAGCGCGCTCGTGACGGCGTCGTGCAACCGGAACGCGTCGCCGGGCTCGGGGGATTCGCCGAGCAGCGCCGAGAGCGTCGCGGAATCGGCGGCGGCCCACTCGTGCGGCTCCGCGGCCCGGCGCAGCGCGCGCACGACCTGCACCCACGGCCAGTAACCGGGCGCGCTGCCCGACTCCCAGCACGTGCCGGCGAGCACCAGCGCGCCGCGTTCACGGGCCTCGTCGGCCAGGCCCGTGACGAGCGTGGTCTTGCCGATGCCGGCCTCGCCGGTGACCAGCACCAGGCCGCCGTGGCTCGCGGTCGCGCGCGCCAGCTCCGCGCGCAACACCGAGGCGGGGTGCTCCCGTCCGATGAGCGCCGCAGTCATGTCCGTTTCCTCCGGGTTCGTGAGCCGAGCCTCTCACGGCCCGGCGTCGTTCGTCGCGCCCATTCTGGACGGCGGCACCGACAATCCCCGGGTGAACCGCAGGTGACAGCTGTCTCCGCCCGGATCACCCGAACGGCGGGTGGGGTAGTGTCGCCGCCATGGGGAGTCTCCGCTCGCGTGTCCTCGCCTGGGCAGGCCGCCGGTACATCGCCCGGCAGCAGAAGAAGGGTTTCGACCTCGAGAAGATGGCATTTCTGCCCGACTCCGCGCTGGAACCGCTGCGGCGCGTGGGGCTCGACCCTGTGCCGTCGCTGGGGCAGCGCCGGGAAGAGGCGCCCATCAGCAAGCTCGACCTGCCGTTCGGCATGAACGCGTGGCTCGTGACCGGCTACGAGGAGTCGAAGGCCGTTCTCGGCAAGGTCTCGGAGTTCAGCAACGACTTCACGAACCTCGTCGGCAGCGCGGGCGTGACCGAGGACCAGAACCCGGGCGGCCTGGGCTTCGCCGACCCGCCGGTGCACTCGCGGCTGCGCAAGCTGCTGACGCCGGAGTTCACCATGCGCCGGCTCAACCGCCTCACGCCGCGCATCGACGAGATCGTGAACGAACAGCTCGACGCGATGGCCGCCGCCGAGGGGCCCGTGGACCTGTGGGAGGCGTTCGCGCTCCCGATCCCGTCGCTCACGATCTGCGAGCTGCTCGGGGTGTCCTATGAGGACCGCGCCGACTTCCAGCGCCTGAGCACCGCGCGCTTCGACCTGTTCGGCGGCGCGGGCGCGTCGCTCGGTGCGATCTCGGAGTCGCTGACCTACCTGCTCGACATCGTCAAGAAGCAGCGCGAAGAACCGGGCGACGGCCTGCTCGGCATGCTCATCAAGGAACACGGCGACGAGATCGACGACCTCGAGCTCGCGGGCCTCGCCGACGGAGTGCTCACCGGTGGCCTCGAAACCACCGCCAGCATGCTCGCCCTCGGCGCCCTGGTGCTGCTCCGCGACCCCGCCGCGTTCGACGCGGTCCGCGGCGACGACGACTCCGTGCACCGGTTCGTCGAGGAGCTGCTGCGCTACCTCACCGTGGTGCAGATGGCCTTCCCGCGCTTCGCCAAGGAAGATATTGACGTCGCGGGCGTCCACATCGGCGAGGGCGACATCGTGCTGGTCTCCCTGTCCGTCGCCAACCGCGATGCCACGCTGGGCACCGACATGGAACGCTTCGACCCCCGGCGCGACCCGTCCTCACACCTGGCCTTCGGCTACGGCATCCACCGCTGCATCGGCGCGGAGCTGGCCCGCATGGAGCTGCGCACGGCCTACCCGGCCCTGGTCAAGCGGTTCCCGGACCTGCGGCTGGCCGTCTCGCCGGACGAGCTGGCGTTCCGCAAGGTCTCGATCGTCTACGGGCTCGACTCACTGCCGGTGCTGGTCCGCTGACGCCAGGCGCGCGCCGGATTTCCGTGGGGGATCTTCTCCGCCTTCACGGAAGCCGAGCGGCGCCGCGTGGGCTGCGAGGCGGCGTGTTTCGACGAAAAGCGGCTCTGGACGGGACTTTCCCACGCCGTCGAGTGGTGGCTAACGCACCCCTCGTGGCCGGAACTGGATGCTGATTCGCGGCCCCACTCCCTTACCTGTCTTCGGGATCGCGTGTTCCCACGTGCGCTGGCAGGAGCCGCCCATGACGATGAGGTCGCCGTGGCCCAGGGGGTAGCGGTGGGACTCGCCGCCGCCGCGGGGCCGCAGCGCCAGGTGGCGCGCGGTGCCCACCGAGAGGATCGCGACCATGGTGTCTTCGGAGCTGCCGCGGCCGATGGTGTCGCCGTGCCAGGCGACGCTGTCGCGGCCGTCGCGGTAGTAGCACAGACCGGCGGTGCGGAAGGGCTCGCCGAGTTCGGCCGCGTAGTGCGCGGAGAGCGCGTCGCGGGCCGAGGTCAGCAAAGGGTGCGGCAGCGTTTCGCCTTCGCGGTAGAAGCAGAGCAGGCGCGGCACGGCGACGACGCGGTCGTACATCTGCCGCTGCTCGGCGTGCCACGGGACGTCTTCGACCAAGCGCGTGAAAATCTCGTCGGACCCCGACAGCCAGCCCGGCAGCACGTCGACCCACGCGCCGCGGCCGAGGTCGGTGCGCCGGATCCCGTTGAGGGAGCCCAAAGCAGCGCCTTCGAAGCCGGACCCGAAGAGCGATCCCTGAAGTGCGTGACTCATGCCCCCACCGTACACGATGATCGAACACCTGTTCGGGTGTCTGAATTTGAGACCGGCGGCGCCGCGGACCCGTCGTAGCGTCCAGGGTCGGTCCCGACCCGGAGGTGGCGATGAAGGCACTGGTGTACCACGGACCCGGAAACAAGGCGTGGGAAGACGTTCCCGACGCGACGATCCAAGAGGTGACCGACGTCGTGGTGAAGGTCGACACCACCACGATCTGCGGCACCGATCTCCACATCCTCCACGGCGACGTCGCCGCGGTCACCGACGGCCGCATCCTCGGCCACGAAGCCGTCGGCACGGTCACGGCGGTCGGCGACGCGGTGGGCAGCTTCAAAGTCGGCGACCGGGTGCTCGTGCCGGCCGTCACGCGCTGCGGCCGCTGCGACTACTGCCAGCGGGGCATGCCCTCGCACTGCCGCACGGTCGGCGGCGTCGGGTGGATCTTCGGGCACCTCATCGACGGCACCCAGGCCGAGTACGTCCGCGTACCCTTCGCCGACACGTCGCTCTACCACGTGCCCGCCGAGGTCACCGACGAACAGGCCATCTTCCTGGCCGACTCCCTGCCCACCGGCTACGAGGTCGGCGTGCTCGCGGGCGAGGTCCGCCCGGGCGACACGGTGGCCGTTGTCGGCTCCGGCGCGGTCGGGCTCGCGGCGATCCTCACCACGGGCCTGTGGGGCGCGTCGAAGGTGATCGCCATCGACGCCAACAAGTTCCGCCTCGAGAAGGCCCTCGAGTTCGGCGCGACGGACACGGTTGCCGCCGGGCCCGACACCGTCGCGGAGGTCCTCGCGCACACCGACGGGCTCGGCGTCGACGTCGCCATCGAAGCCGTCGGCTACCCCGAGACCCTGCAGACCGCCGCCGCGCTCGTGCGGCCCGGCGGGCACGTCGCGAACATCGGTGTGCACGGCGTGGGCGTGGAACTGCCCATGCAGGACCTGTGGATCCGCAACATCACGCTCACCATGGGTCTCGTCGACACCGTGTCCATCCCGACGCTGCTGAAGATGGTCGCGAGCGGCCGCATCCCCGCGGAGAAGATGGGCACGCACACGTTCACCTTCGACCAGCTCGACCAGGCCTACGACGTGTTCGGCAACGCCGCCGACCACCAGGCATTGAAGGTGATCATCCAGCCGGCGTAGGCGGATCGGCCGGCTTCGGGTGCGCGGTGACCACCAGCCGGTGCGTCCGCGCGCCCGGAGCCGATTCGTCGTGGTACCGCGAGACGAGCCCGGTCACGAGCGTCGCCAGCTCGTCGGTGAACGCCGCCCGCTCGCGCGCCGAGCGGAACGCGATTTCCGTGTCCAGGGCCAAAGTCGGCAGCGGTTTGCCGGCGCGCGCGGCCCGGCGCACGAGTCCGGCGACCTCGCGCACGGTCCGGCCGGCGACCGCCAGCAGATACGCCGAGGAGAGCCGGTCGGGCTCCATCACCGACGTGCCGGCGTCGCCGAGTGCGGCGGGGGAGACCTGGTACGACGCGGCCGTGGCGGCGAAGAGGCGTTCGGTCAGCCCGCCCCACTGGCGTTCGCCCGCGGGCTCGATGAGGCCGTGGGATTCCAGCGCGCGCAGGTGGTAGTTCACTTTCTGGCGCGTGAGCCCGACGCGGGTGGCGAGCGAGGCCGCTGACGCGGGTTCGGCCAGCGCCGCCAGCAGGCGCGCGCGGACCGGGTCCAGCGCGGCCGCCGCCGCGGCCGGGTCCTCGATCACCTCGATGTCGCGCACGGTCCGAGCCAAGCATTGACAAACAAAGCTGTCAAGAGTCGTGAATCCGGCTCTTGTCTGTTTTCGTCCGTGCTCGTACAGTGATCACCCAGGTTCGACGCAGTGGTCTGGACCTGTCCCGCTACCGCCGCCCTGAGTTGTA
This sequence comes from Amycolatopsis sp. 2-15, assembly GCF_030285625.1. Classification (NCBI taxonomy): domain Bacteria; kingdom Bacillati; phylum Actinomycetota; class Actinomycetes; order Pseudonocardiales; family Pseudonocardiaceae; genus Amycolatopsis; species Amycolatopsis carbonis. The sequence goes on along the minus strand of NZ_CP127294.1, from coordinate 8,531,081 downwards.
CGGAGGTTGGCAAGTGCGAGGAAGGCTACGCGTCGGTGGGGTGCTCGCAGGGGTCGTGTGTGGGCTCGCGGTGGTGGCTCCGGTGGCCGGTGCGCAGGTCGGCACCGGTCCGTGGAAGCCGTGGTCGCCCGGGTTCTCCGAGCAGGAGCGCGGGTGCGGGCAGATCAACGGGCTCACGTTCCAGCTCACCTGCTCCACGGGCAGCGGTGACCAGCGTGCCGAGCGCCGGTACGACACCTACACCGGCGGCACGCACCAGTTCGAGGGATCCTTCAAGGTCACGAGCATGAGCGGCACGCGCATCAGCGTGAAGCAGACCTTCCGCGACGGGTCGAACGCCGGCCCGTACTTCCTGCTGGCGGTGGAAAAGGGCGGCCGGATGTACGCGGTGGAGGGCGGTCAGACGCTCGCCAGCGGCGCCACCGTGGGCACCTCCGTGCGCGTCAACACCATCAACCAGGTGGGCAGCACGCACAAGGTGTACATCAACGGTTCGCTCAAGCAGACCATCGACAGCCCGGGTGGTAGTTATTACGACAAGTTCGGTTCGTATCGCACCAGCAGTGGTGCGGGACCGATCACGGTGCAGTGGAGCGGTGTGAAGTTCTGGACGAAGTGAGTTCGGCGTCCCCGGCCTCAGCGGCCGGGGGCGCCGCCCACTCGTCCGGTGAGTCCCACGCCGTCAGGTGCAGGGAGCTCGTGAACCGGCGGTGCTCGCCGCTCACGGGATCGTCGAACTCCAGCACCTTGGCCAGCAGCTGCAACGGTTTCGTGAAGTCGTCGAGCGGCTTTTCCGTCAGCACGGGGTAGAAGTCGTCACCGAGGATCGGGATGCCGAGGCCGGACAGGTGCACGCGCAGCTGGTGCGTTCGGCCGGTGGCGGGCAGCAGGCGGTAGCGGCCGAGCCCGTCGCGGTGTTCGAGAAGTTCCACGCGGGTTTCGGCGTTCACCGGGCCCTCGATCTCCTGCGCCGCAAGCACTCCGCGTTCCTTGACGATGTGGCTGCGGACCGTGCGCGGCAGCTCGAGCGAGGGATCGTAGGGCGCGATTGCTTCGTATTCTTTCCTCACGCGTCGGTCGCGGAACATCGTTTGGTACTTTCCGCGCACTTCCGGTGTGATCACGAACATCACGAGCCCCGCGGTCACGCGGTCGAGGCGGTGCGCGGGCGACAGCGCCGGCAGGTCCAGGTCGCGCCGCAGCCGCACCAGCGCGGTTTCGAGGATGTGCTTGCCGCGCGGGATCGTGGCGAGGAAGTGGGGTTTGTCGACCACCAGCAGGTGTTCGTCGCGGTGCACGACCGCGATGTCGAACGGCACCGGCACCTCGTCGGGCAGGTCGCGGTGGAACCAGATGAACGAGCCGGGCACGAACGCCGCGTCGACCCCGAGCGGCCCTTCGAGACCGAAGATGCGCTCCTCGCGCAGCATCTGCTCGATCCGCGCCGGGTCCAGGCGCGGCAGGCGCTCCACAAGGTGTTCCAGCAACGTGTCCCACGGGCCCTCGTCGGGCATCCTCAGCCGCGCCGGGTCCAGCCCGTGGCGCGGCGGCAGCGGGCCGCGAAGCTTGCGTCTCATCGGACGCCGACTCTAGTCGTGGCCCGCGGCACCGCTGCCGGGAGCGGTCATTCGCCCGTGTTCTGGCGGTAGATCGCGATGTAGCGGGCCTTCGCCTCGGCGTCGGCGGCTTCGGCGGCCTCGCGGCGGATGCGCTTGCCCGTGCCCGGAGGGAAGCCGTTGCGCGAGAGGCGGTGCTCGATGCTTTCCTCCATGTACACCGACGAGTAGAAGTACGCGACCAGCGCAGCCATGAGCACGATCGCGAGCCGCAGCGCCAGCGGGCCCGGCAGCAGCAGCCACACGAGGCACAGCGGGATGAGGCCCACGGAACTGCGCAGCACGTGCCGTGCCTTCCAGTGCTTCGACGTCGTGTCGTGCAGGATCCAGTCCCGGTAGCTTTCGGGCAGGCGCCCGCCTACTGCGTACCAGAACCAGCGGAAGACTCCTGGACGGTTCATCACGCCTCCTTGTCGGCTACCAATAGAGTACACTAATGATTAGTGCGCTAATCGATAAGGTAGCCGAGGCCACACCCGAAGCCGTTAAGGTGGCCCGGACCAGGAGGAGGACCCCGTGGCAGAGATCGACTTGGGCGACGACCCGCTGAAGCTCGACCGCCAGGTGTGCTTCGCGCTGTCGGTCGCCTCGCGCAGCGTCATCGCGATCTACCGGCCCCTGCTGGAGCCCTACGGGTTGACGCACCCGCAGTACCTCGTGATGCTCGCGCTGTGGGAGAAAGCCCCGAGGTCGGTGAAGGACCTCGGGACCGCGCTGCGCCACGAACCCGCGACGCTGTCCCCGTTGCTGAAGCGGCTCGAAGCGATGGGCTACGTCACCCGCGGCCGCAAGGCCTCCGACGAGCGGCAGCTCACCGTCGAGCTCACCGAGAAGGGCCGCGAGCTGCGGGCCGAGGCCGAGAAGATCCCGTACCGCGTGGTCGAGACGCTCGGCATGGAGGTCTCCGAGCTGGAGGCCCTCCACGGCGCTTTGGGTCGCGTGATCGAAGCGACCGGCTGAGCGCTCAGCGCGGTGCCACCAGCACCGCGTCGATGCCGATTTCCAGGTAGCGCCCCACGATCGCGCGCGGCGCGCCCATCCCGAGCGGTGCCCGGTCGAGCGTCGCGCGGGCCTTCAGCCGCACCGCGTCGTGGCCGGTGTCGGCGGGCCGCTCGACGGTGAGCGTGAGCGGGCACGTGGTGCCGCGCAGGCTCAGGAACCCTTGCGCCGCCCAGCCTTCCGAGCACCTGCTGATGTCGCCCGACGCGAAGGTCATCGTCGGTTCCGTGCCACAGTCGAGCCACTGGGACTTCTGCAGGTCGCGGTCGCGGCGGCGGTTGCCCGTGTCGATCGCGGACAGGTCGAGCTCCGCGCGCAGGGCGGTCGGCGTGCCGGCGGTGTTCACGTGCACCGTCGCGGACCGGACGGGGATCGTGCCGTGCACGAGGTGGAAACCGAGCTTGCGCACGGTGAACGTGGCCGACGTCCGTCCGGTGTGGACGGTCCAGGTGCCGGGACGCAGACGGGCGGTGGTGGGGGTGCTCATCGGATACCTCCGGTGGTGACGGATGCGGGCAGGGTGTGGTGGAAAACGCGGTGCAGGTCGACTCGCTCGGGACCGGTCAGCAACGCCGGGTCCTCGCCCGGCAGCAGCTCGGTGCTCAGCACCGCTTTCTGGACGGCTTCGATCGCGGCGACGGACTCGGCGAACCCGAGCACGAGCCCCGCGCCGTCTTCGGCGCGCAGCACGAACACGGGACCGATGCCCGGCACCTGCCGGGCGGCGGGCCAGATGCGCTCGCGGCCCGCGAAGTCCTCGGCGCGGACCTGCGCCTCGTCGCGCGGACCGGCGAACCGGCTGGCCTGGGCGTAGCTCGGCGGGCCAGGGGCGAACTCGGCGGACACGACCTCGTAGACGTCGGTGTCGAGCCAGGTGGTGCCGGGGCCGGTGTGCGCGGCGGCTTCGTGTGCCGACGCGGCGTCGGGCCAGAACGCGACGGCCGCGCCGAGCACGCCGGCGACCTGGCCGAGCACGCACCCGCCGAGGGGCGCGGGGCCGGGGTGCAGCTCCGCGGCGAGGGCCCGGCCCCAGTCGCCGCTCTCGGTGGCGGTGTTCCGCCGGAACTGGTGGACGGTGGCGTACATGCTGCTCCTTCGGCCTGGGGTGGGAAGTTCGACGAGGCCACTTTCTCCCCGCCCGGGCGTTCCGGGCATCAGTGCCAGTACGCAGACGGACCACTGAAACCGGGCGCATACTGGCCTGCGTGACAGGCTCCGTGCCGTTCGTCGGCCGGGCCGGGGTGCTCGCCGACCTGCGCGGCCGGTTCGCGGCCGGCGCGGCGGGCACGGGTGCCCTCGTGCTGCTAGGCGGGCCCGCCGGCATCGGCAAGACCACGCTCGCCGAGGCCGCGACCGAGGGCCTCGCCACCGTGTGGGGCCGCTGCGTGGACGATCCCGGCGCGCCGCCGCTGTGGCCGTGGCGCCGCGTGCTGTCGGCCCTGCCCACGGCGGGCGCCGAGGTCGCCCGAGCGGTCGCCGACCTGGACGGACGCGCCGGTACGGACCTCGTCGCGGCGCGGTTCCGGCTCGTCGCCACGGCATCCGACGCCCTCGTCGCCGCGGCTGAGCCCGGCGGTCTCGTGGTGGTGCTGGAGGACCTGCACTGGGCCGACGAGGCGTCGTTGCGGCTGCTGCGCCACCTCGCCGGCGAGCTGCGCCGCTCGCGGCTGGTGGTGCTCGCGACCTACCGCGACACCGGCCCCACGCTCGACGAGACGCTGCCCGGGCTGCTCGGCGGCCCCGCCACGCACGCCGTGACGGTCGCGCCGCTGGCCGAGTCCGACGTGCGTAGATACCTCACCGAGGTGGCCGGCGCGGCTGTCGGCGACGTCGAGGTGCGCGACGCGCTGCGCCGCTCCGGCGGCAACCCCCTCTACCTGCGGGCGGTCGCACGGTCGGCCGGGTCCGGCGGCGGACGCGCCGAGCTGCGCCACCTCGTGCGGACGTCGGTGGCGGGGCTCGCGCCGGAGGTCCGTGAGCTGGTCGCGGTGGCGGCGGTGCTGGGGGAGGAGGTGGACTGCGGCGTGGTTGCGGACGTCGCGGGCCGGCCGGTCGCGGAGGTCGTGCCGCTGCTGGACGACGTCGTGCGCGCGGGTGTGCTCGTGCCCGTCGCGGCCGGGCGGCGGCGGTTCGCGCACGCTGTGGTGCGCGACGGCGTCTACGAGGACCTCGACCAGGGTGTGCGCGAGGCGCTGCACGCCCAGGCGGCGCTGGCGCTGGCCCCGCGAGCCGAAGCCGATCCCGCCCACGCCGGGGTCGTCGCGGCGCACTGGCTGCGGTCGGCCGCCGACCCGGTGACGCTGGGCCGCGCCGCCGACTGGGCCGTGGTCGCCGCGCGCGAGGCGACGCGGGCGCTGGCTTTCGCCGAGGCAGCAAGGTTTCTGACCTTCGCCGTGGAGGCCCGACGGCGAGCGGGCCGGACCGGCGGGCTCGCCGAGCTGCTCATCGACCTCGCCACGGCCGAGTACCGCTCGGGCCGGTTCGGCCCGGCCCTGGACCACGCGGAGCAGGCGGCCGAGCGCGCGGAAACTCCGGAGACGCTCGCGGCCGCGGCACTCGTCGTGCGGGACCTCTCCGCGCCGGAGCTGTTGCCCCGGCTGGGAAAACTCGCCGACACGGCACTCGGCGCGCAGCTGCCCGAAGCCCTGCGCGCCCGGCTGCTCGCGCAGGTCGCGTCGGTCGCCGCCGACGTCGGGCACACCGGCGAGGCCCGGCGCCTGGCCGACGAAGCGCTCGCGCTCGCCGAACACGGCACCGACGACGAGGCTCTGCTCGACGCCGTGCGCGCGCGGTTCAAGGTTCTCCCGATCGAGCTGCCGCTCGACGACCGGCTGCGGCTCGGCTCCCTGGCCGTGCGCTTCGGCGACCGGCAGCCGCTTTCCGCGCTGTGGGGCCACAAGTGGCGCATCGACGCCGCGCTCGAGACCGGGGCGATGGCCGTGGTCGACCACGAGCTCACGGCCGTCACGGCGCTCGCGGCGACGACCCGGCTGCCGTTGGTGCGCTGGCACGACCTGCGGCTGCGCACGTCGCTGCTCGCGTTCCGCGGCGCGTTCGCCGAGGCGCGTGAGCTGAACCGGCAGGCCAGGGAGCTGGCTCTGGCCGAGCTGGTGGACGACCGCTCGGCGCTCGGCATGTCTTCGGCGTTCAGCCTGCAGCTCGCGCTCGTGACCGGCGACGTCTCCGAGATCGACGAGCACTACGACGAGGTGCTCGCCACCGTGCCGAGCCTGCCCATCGCCGTGGTGTCGCGGCCGCTCGTGCACGTCGTCCGCGGGGAGCGCGAGGCGGCGCTCGCGGGGTACGAGGCCGTGCGCCACCTCGCGCGGCAGGACGGCTTCGACCTGCGGTCCAGCGGGGTGGGGCCGAACCTGGTGGTGCTGGTGGAGGCCTTCGGCGACGTCGAGACGGCCCGCTTCCTCGAGCCCGTGCTGCGGGCTGACGAGCGCGTGCTGTCAGGCGGCGCGGGCGTCTACTGCAGCGACTGCGGCACGAGCTGGCGGGCCCGCCTCGCCGTGGTACTCGGCCGGCCTGAGGAAGCCGCGCGGCTGTTCGAGACCACGATCGCCGCGAACGTCCGGGTCGGCGCCCGGCCGTTCGTCGCGCAGAACCGCCTGCGGCTGGCCACGGTGCTCGCCACCCTCGGCGAGACCGCCCGCGCCCGCTCCCTGGCGCGCCAGGCCCTCGACGAAGCCCACCGGCTCGCAATGCCCGGCACGGCGGCCGAGGCCCAGGCGCTGCTGACCCGGCTGACCACGACCGGACCCCTGACGCCACGTGAACGCGAGATCGCCGGCCTCGTCGCCGACGGGCTGGTGAACCGGGCCATCGCCGAGCGCCTCGTCGTCTCCGAACGCACGGTGGAAAGCCACGTCCGCAGCATCCTGGCCAAGCTCGCCCTGGCCAACCGCACCGAAATCGCCGCCTGGTCCCACCGCGGCGGTGGCTAACCACCCACCCGACCACCCCGCCCATCCCTCGCCGGCCCGCCCCGGCTCGCGACCTCCGCCCGCTCGCCTCCTGCTGGCGTGCGTCGTGCCGGCCGCCTGTGCCTGCTTGCTCCTGCTGCCCTGCTTCGTGCCGGCCGGCTTTGCCCGCTGGCCTCCAGCTGGCTCACTTCCTGCTGGCCACCTCCGGGCCGGCCACCTCCTGCCCACTCACGTCTGGCCGCCCACGACCCAACTGCACATTCCCACCCAACTCACCCTGCCGAGGGCGACCCCGGCGCGAGGCGATCTCGCACGCCTCGGCGGAGCCGAGGCCAAAAACACAGCAATATATACGGCTCTTGTATGCCCCTCTTCCACGATGAGCGGGCTCGGAACCCGGCCGGCGTGGACACCGGCCCCACCGGGCAGAAGGCCTTCTTCCGGCCCCCATCCGGGAGGGGGCCTTCTTCCTGCGGGCATACCGGGCGGCCCCGAGGACGTTGGCCCAAGGACGACTGCGGAAGGAGCACGGGTGGGCGAGGAACTGAAGATCCGGGTGGGGGTGGCGCCGGCGCCGGGGACCGGGCCCGCGGAGTTCGCGGGGCTGGCGGAGACGCTGGAGGCGGCCGGAGTCGACTCGCTGTGGCTTTCGGAGCTCGTGTACGCGCCGGAGGTCGATCCGTTGGTCGGCATGGCGCACGCGCTCGCGCGCACCACGAAGCTCAAGGTGGGCACGGGTGTCGCGATCTTGCCCGGCCGTCATCCCGTGCTCGTCGCGAAGCAGTTGGTGACGCTGGCCGGGCTGGCGCCGAAGCGTGTGTTGCCGGTGTTCGGGCTGCGGCCGGCGAACGCGGCCGAGCACGCGTTGTTCAACGTGCCGGGTCCGCGCGCGGCGGTCTTCGACGAGGCTCTCACCCTGCTGCGGCTGCTGCTGGAGCAGGACGACGTGCAGTTCGCCGGCGAGTTCTACCAGGCCGACGGTGTGACGATCGGGCCGCGCCCGGCCAAGCGCCTCGACGTGTGGCTCGGCGGCAGCGCGCCCGCCGCGTTGCGTCGCGCCGGGCGGCTGTCCGACGGCTGGCTCGGCAGCTTCCACTCACCCGAGCAGGCGCGGGCCGCGCGCATCGCGATCCAGGACGCCGCGGCCGAGGCCGGGCGCGAGATCGAGCCCGACCACTTCGGCCTCAGCCTGCTCGTGGCGAGCGAGGGGATGCCCGACCGGATGCTGGAGGTCGCCGCGAAGCGCCGGCCCGGCACGCCCGTGACCGAACTCGTGGCCACGAGCTGGGCCGAAGCGCGGCGCCTGCTGGAGCAGCACATCGACGCGGGGCTGTCGAAGTTCGTGATCCGGCCCGGGCATTCGGGCGACTACCAGCGGTTCCTCGACGGTCTCCACCGCGAGCTGTTGCCGCTCCAGAACTAGAACTTGAGCTGCTCCGTCTTGCGCGGCATCAGGGCCAGTCCGACGAGGCTGAGCGCGGCGACGGCGGCGATCGCCACGAACACGTTGTGCGTGGCGCCCGTCAGTGACTCGCGGACGTACTCCGCGGCCGCCGAGTGATCGTTCTGGCCGAGCACCAGGCTGGTCGCGTCGGCGCTGTCGGGCAGGCGCCCGGCGACCGCGGCGGGCGGGTGGGCGAAGCGGTCGGCGAGGGTGGCGTTGGCGATCGCGCCGAACACCGCCGCGCCGATCGCGCTGCCCAGCGAACGGCCGAACATGTTCGTGGCCGTGACCACGCCGCGGCGTTCCCAGCCGACGCTCGACTGGCTGGCCACGATCGTGGGGCTCGACGCCAGGCCGAGGCCCGCGCCGACCACGAACGCGGCGCCGGCCACGCTCCAGAGCGAGGTGTGCTCGCCGAGCAGCGTGGTGAGCACTACGCCGACGACGATGAGCCCTGCGCCGATCAACGCGGTGTCGCGGAACCCGATCCGCATGTAGAGCCGCCCAGACAGCGACGCGGCGATCGGCCAGCCGACGGTGAGCGCGGCCAGGGCGAACCCGGCCGTGAGGGCGTCGTGGCCGAGCACGCCCTGCGCGTAGGTCGGCAGGAACGAGCTGAGCCCCATCAGGGTCGCGCCGACGACGAGGGCGACCAGCGTGCCGCCCACGAGGGTGCGCCGCGTGAACACCCACAGCGGCAGCACGGGCTCGGCCGCGCGACGTTCGACCAGCACGAACCCGATCAGCGCCGCCGCGGAGGCGACGAAGATGAGCACGCCCACCACCGAGCCCCAGCCCCAGGCCACGCCGCCTTCCAGCAGCCCGAGGATCAGCAGCGTGCAGCCGCTGATGAGCAGGCCGGCGCCCGCGTAGTCGATGCGGTGGCGCGTGCGTTCGACGCGTTCGGCGAACTTGCGGTACAGCATCCAGGCGGCGATCGCGCCCAGCGGCAGGTTCACGAAGAAGATCCAGCGCCAGCTCAGGAACTCGGAGAACACGCCGCCCAGTGTCGGGCCGAGCACGGACGCGACGGCCCACACACCGGCCACGTAGCCCTGCACGCGGGCGCGTTCCTCGACGGTGTACAGGTCGCCGACCATCGTCATGCTGATCGGCTGTACGGCCCCGGCGCCGACGCCCTGCAGTGCGCGCGCGGCGATGAGCACCGGCATGCTCCAGGCCGCGCCGCACAGCACCGAGCCGAGCAGGAACACGGCGATGCCGAAGAACATCACCGGCCGGCGGCCGAGGACGTCGGCGAACTTGCCGTAGAGCGGCACGGTGACCGCCTGGGTGAGCAGGTAGACCGAGAACAGCCACGGGAACTGCGAGAACCCGCCGAGGTCGCCGACGACCGAGGGCACGGCCGTGGCGATGATCGTGCTGTCGAGCGCGACCAGCCCGGTGCTCAGCATCACCGCCGCGAGCACCGGCCCGCGTTCGGAGCGCAGGCCGACGGCCTTCTTCGTGGGCGCCGGCGTCTCGGCGGGGGTGCTCATCGGCGGGGTCTCCTCGGGGTTCCCAGGGGCCGGGACAACTGTTTCGCAACGGTAAGCATTTCACGAATGAGTGACTGTCGGACAGCCTTGGCGGGCCAGCCATGATGAGGGGATGGACACGTGGGTGCGGCCGATCCGCCGCGGGTGGGTGGTGCGCGGCGAGGTGCCGGGCCCGGACGTCGACGAGTTCGCGGAGCCCGATGCGGTGGTCACGGCCCTCGCGTCCCCCGGCGCCGCGGGCGACACGCTGCTGGCGGTGCAGCACCCGGCTCGCACGCCGGCGGCTCTCGCGCGCGGCCTCGACATGGCCGCCGCATTGCCTTCCGCGCGGGCCGCGCTGGCCCGCATCCGGGCGCGGCACTACCGGTCGGTGGCGGGGTTCGTCGCGCCGTACCGCATCTCGGGCCCGGACGGGGTCGCGGTGGGGGTGCTGTGCCTGGTCGACGTCCGCGAGCTGACGGCAGGTGGGTCCCATGTGCGGCACACGGAGGAGGTGTACCCGCACGTGGTGGCCGAGCGGGCCGCGGTGCTGGCGGGGCTGGGTACCGCCACGAGCGCGGCGCTGCTCGTGCCTTCGTCCGGCGGCGAGGCGCTGACCGCGGCGGTGGAGGCGGCGTGCGCGGGGCTGGGGCTGCCGGATGTGTCCACTGTGGACCAGTCGGGACGCCGGCACGAGCTGTGGGTGGTTCCGTCGGGGACGTTGCAGGCACGTTTGGTGGGGGCCGCGTCGGCCGCGGACCTCCTGGTGGCCGACGGGAACCACCGGGTCGCGGCGGCTGCGCGGACGGGTTCGCTGCTGGCTCTGGTGACCGGCGGGCCGCGGTTGCGGATCGGGGCGATTCACCGGGTGCTGACCGGGACGGGGCTGACGTCCGATGCGCTGGCCGCGGCTTGGCGTGGGGTCGGGCTGGAGGTGTCGGAGGTCGTCGACGGCACTCCGCCCGCGGTTTCGGGTTCGGTGGTGGTGCTGGCGCGGCCGTCTTTCCTGCGGGTGGTGCTGCCGCCGGCCGATGAGCTGACGATCGATCACGCCGTGGTGGAGCGGCTGCTGTTGGGTGAGGCCCTCGGGGTGGATCTGGACGGCCCGCATGTGCAGCCGTTGCCGGCGGGCCGCCCGGCACCGGCTGATGCCGACGCGATGGTGCAACTGGCTCCGGTGGAGTTCTCGACCGTGCTGAAGGTCCACGCGGCCGGCCAGCGCATGCCGCGGAAGGCGACGTACTTCACCCCGAAACCTCGGGGTGGGCTGATTCTGGCGGAGATCTGAGCGTTCGGGAGCGAAGCGGCTGTGCGCGAACGCCTCAGCCGGGATCCGGTGCGCCGTCGGGGTGTCCGATGCCCGGAGCTCGCACCGCGTCGGCGATGAGGTCGAGCAGGCGGTGGGAGCGTTCGGGTCCGTCGCCGTCGACCGTCGCCAGGAAGACGCCGTGCAGCAGGGTGGTGGCGTCTTCGGCGTTGACGTCCGCGCGGAGGGTGCCGGCCTTCACCCCGCTCTCGAGGATGGTCCGGAAGGCGGCGGTGACGCGTTCTCGTGTGTGGGGCGCGATGCGTCCGGCGGCGAAGCTGCCGCGAAGGGTGTCCAGCATGCCGCGCTTGGTGGCTCTGAGATCCGAGGGAGCGGGCAATGTCCGAGTGGTACGCGGTTCGGTGCGTGTTCCAGTGGGAGCGGGCAGCCGGGGCGCCGTTCGAGGAGCGGATCACGTTGTGGCGCGCGGCCGGGCCGGCGGAGGCCGTCGAGGTCGCACAGCGCGAGGCCGCGCGGTATGCCGAGGAGAACGACGTGACCCACCGCCACCTCGCCCAGGCGTATGCCCTCGGTGAGGCCGGTGAGCTCGGATCGGGTGCGGAGGTTTTCCCTGCCCGGGACAGCCCTCTGGAACCCCAGGGTTACGTGACGACCTACTTCGACACCGGAACCGAGCACCAGGCCGACCTGGAACCCTGACGAGAGTCCGAGAGTCCACAGCGGACTCACGTCAGCCTGAAGACCGACTCCGCGTTCGTCGAGTAGATCTTCGTCCGCACCTCGTCCGACAAGGCGGACTCGTCCAGGATCGACACGGCCGCGTGGGGGCTCCAGCACGGGTGGTCGGTGCCGTAGAGGATGTTGTCGGGGCCGTAGTACTCCAGGGCCGTGCGGATGGTCAGCGACTGGGGGGCGACGGTGTCGACGAAGACGCGTTTCAGGTACTCGGAAGGCAGGCGTGGCAGGCCTTCGATGCGGGCGTTCTTGTCGATGCGCCCGGCCTGGTAGGGGAGCAGGCCGCCGGCGTGGGTCTGGACGACGCGCAGCGAGGGGTGGCGTTCCATGATGCCGCTGAAGATGAGGCGCAGCACTGTCACGCTGGAGTCGAGGAGGCGGCCGATGGACCGCTGGATGCCGTCCGCGTAGCCGGTGAGGACCTCGTTGAAGGCGAGGTCCGTCGGGTGCACGATGAGGGGCACGCCGAATTCCGCGACGCGCGCGTAGAACGGCTCCAGCCGCGAAGCATCCACGGTTTCCGGGCCGATCATCGAAGGCAGGTTCACCCCGCGCAAATCGAGGGAACCCACCGCGTGGTCCAGCACCTTCAGCGCCGTGGCCGTGTCCTGCAGCGGAATCGCGGCCGTGCCGAAGAACCGGCCGCGGTGCAGGCGTTGCGCGCGAGCGATTTCCTCGTTGTACGCGTGCGCCTCGTCCAGCGCTTCGTCCGCCGGCATCTGGTCGAGCATCCCAGCCAGCACGCCGGTGGTGCAGACCACGACAGTTTCCGGGCCGGTGGCGGCAGTCGCCGCCGCGAAGCCCGCGTCGAGGTCGAACCAGACGGCCGGCAGGGGGATGAAGCCGCGGCCCTCGTTGTACAGGTACCGGTAGCCGTCGCCCACGCGTTCGGTGCGGGGAAACGAGCCGCGACCCGCCATCGTTTCGAAGTGGGACCGGGGGAACCAGTGGAAGTGGGTGTCCACCACGCGCATCGAAATTCTCCTCAGCTCATCCGGTGTTCGGCGAGGATGCCGGCGAAGAGGCGGTCGGCATCGGGACGGTAGCTCTCGTGCAGGGTGCGGAACAGTTCGTGACAGCGCGCGGCCGGCCAGTCGCCCGGCAGGTGCTCGGCGGGCAGGCGCGGGGTTTCGCGCAGCAGCTGGCGCCAGGCCGACGCCAGGATCAGGTCGCGGCCCAGGTCGTCGAGCGCCTCGGGCACGGGGTCGGGCACGTCCCACGACCGCAGGAACCGGTCGTAGCGCGCGGCCAGCTCGTCGAGGTGCCAGGTACGGGAGATCATCCCCTGCACGTCGTCGAATTTCGGGTACGCCGTGAACACCTCCACGTGCTGGTCGACACCCGCGCCGGGCAGCTGCGCGAGGATCGCCGACACGTCGCGCTCGCCCGGCGCGAGCCAGACGCCGTCGCGCAGCAGGCCGAAGCTCTCCCACGCCAGGCTCCGCCGGAGCAGGTGGCGTTCCTTGCGGTGCGTCTCCGGAAGCGAGAAGCACAGGACCGTCCACGCGCCGGGCGGCTGCGGCTCCTCGCCCGTGTCGTGGAACGTCCGCTGTTGCTGCACGCGCACCACCCGCAGTCCGACTTCCGACGCGCGAAAGTACGCCGCGCGGCCCTGCCGGGAACGCTCCAGCAGCCCGCGCTCGGTCATCCGCGACACGGTGAGCCGCGTGGCGTGCGCGGACACGCCGATCCGCGCGAGCACGTCGATGTACCCGGCGGTCGCGATCTCGGGGTTCTCCTCGAGGCAGTAGCGGCCGAGCATCGTCATCAGCACCGTCTGCGGCGTCGGCGCGCGGCTCAGGTCGGGTGCGGGTCGGTCGGTGGTCAGGACGAACCCCCTGTTCTCGCGCCCGCCGCGGCGTTCTCCGGTGACCTGACGAACGTACGCCCGAGCAACGGCAGCACGTGCTCGCGCAGCACCGACACCGTCGAGGGATCCGGGCCCAGCAACGACTCCGCGACCATCCGGGCCCGTGCCGCGCCCAGCTCGCGCCCGGCCAGCGTGCCGAACTTGCCGACGATCTCGTTGTCCGGCAACGGGTTGCCCGGGTCACCCCGTGCGTCGAGCCGATCCGCCGATGCTTTGCCCGACACGGTGGTGATCTCCACCCGCGCGCCCCACTTGGCGGGATACGCGGCCGTGAGGTCGTCCGCCGACCCGACCTCGACCACCCGGGCCAGCTCCAGCACGGCCTCGTCGTGCAGTGCGCCGTCCTCGAAGTCCCACGGCGTGCAGTGCCCCCGCAGGGCTGAGGTGGCCAGCACGAACTGGGCACTGCCCAACGCGCTCAGCGCCGAGCCGAACGGCGGCGGCCGATCGACGATCCCGGCCAGCTGCGCCGGCAACAGGCACCTCAGCCGCCGCACCGACGAGGGGGGCCAGCCGCCCGCAGGACGCAGCGACAGCACCGCGTCGATCGCGCCCTGCAGGTGTTTCGCCCCCGCGTGCGGCTTCAGGCTCGTCTCCGGCAGCAGGAACGGCTCCGGCACCGCGGCTTCCGAACGCCGCAGCGGCGAACGCGGATCGTCGAGGATGTCGAGCGGACCGGTCCAGCCCGAGTCGGCCGCGAGGAACGCGGTGACCGCGCGTTCCGCCGCGAACCCGGCCAGCAGGTACTTGCCGTCGGCCCGGTCCGTCGCACCCGCGATCGACCCGCCCGCGTGCTGTGCGGCCAGCGCGATCGCCGACGCGGTGACGGCGAGCGGCCGGTCGAGCAGCACCGAAGCCGCGGCCGCACCGCCGAGCGGGGCCAGCAGAGCCGTCGGCCACCACCCCCGCCGGATCAGCGCCTCGCCTCCGATCGCGGCCGCCGCGGCCAGCGCGACCTCGTAGCCGGCCAGGAACGCCCGTTCGTAGGCGTCCGAGGAAGCCTCCGCGGGCAGCACCGCCAGCGTCGCCGGCAACACCACACACCCCGGGCAGAGCACCGAACCGCGGTGGATGTCGCCCGCTTCCCAGCCGTGGGCGTAAACCCCGCCGAGGAAGGCGGTCCGCCGCGCGGCGCCGTATTCGGCCGACAGGGTGCGCGCGAGCCCGGCCACCGAGCCGGCCAGCGTCGTGTGGCCGGCGATCAAGGCACCGACGGCGTCGGTCAGGTGGGCCCGGGCAGCCGCCCGGACCGCGGGCGGCACCGGCCGGGAACCGACCGAGTGCGCCCGCGCGGCGAGCTCACCGACGAGCGACATCTGCCTGCGTGGCCCGGAGCCGGCCGGTCGCCGGCTCGTCCACCCGCCCGTCGGCCGTGAGCACGACGCCGTACAGCTCACGTGCGGCCTCGGCCGTCACGAAGCCGTCGCGCACGTCCTCGGCGACGTCGCCGGCCGGCCGCTCCGACGGCGAACCCCAGCCCCCGCCGCCCGCGGTGCGGAAGGTGACCTTCGACCCCGCCTGCAACGCCAGCCCGGTGTGCTTCTTCACGTGCTCCGGCTGCCCGCCCGGCTGCGTGACGATCGTGTCGTTCACCGCGCCCGAGTGGCCGCCGCGCAGGCCCCACGGCGGGCAGGTCGTGCGCTCGTTGGCGATGTTGGTGAACATCGCCTGCTGCGGTTCCACGTCGATCTCCAGGCCCAGCCCACCGCGGTGGCGGCCCGCGCCGCCGCTGTCGGCGCGCAGCTCGTGGCGCGTGAACACCAAGGGATAGCGCGCTTCCTGGATCTCGATGGGGATGTTGCGCACGTCGCCCTGGCACACCGACACGCACGCGCTCGGCCCGTCGCCGACGGGCCGCCCGCCCCAGCCGCCGCCGTTGATGTTGAGGCACACGAACCGGGAGCCGGTCTTCTCGTCGATGCCGTGGAAGGTGAAGCCCGACATGTCGCCCTTGTGCGCGGCCGGCACCTGGTCGGGCAACGCGTCGGCAAGCGCGCGGATGATCGTGTCGACCACCGTCGGTAGCGAGATGCTCCACTGGCCCAGCGCGGCCGGGGATTTGGCGTTGAGCAGTTTTCCTTCCGGCAACACCACGTGCAGGTTGCGGAAGGACCCCTCGTCGACCGGGTGCGTCGGCAGTGTCAGCATCTTGAACGCCACCCGTGCGGCCGCGACGCCGCCCGACTTGCCGGAGTTCAGGGGACCCTTGACCTGCTCGTTGATGTCGGAGAAGTCGATCGTGAGCTCTTCGCCCTTCACGATCACCTTGAGGTCGAGCGTGATGCGCTTGTCGAGGTCCTGCCCGTCGTTGTCCATCCACGCCGAGGCCGTGTACTCGCCGTCGGCCATCTGCGCGACCGCGTGGCGGGACAGGCGTTCGGACTGGTCGCGCATCTCGGTGATGCACGCCATCACCGTGTCGAGGCCGTAGCGCTCGGCGAGCTCGGCGATGCGGCGCTCGCCGAGCCGGCAGGCCGCGATGGCCGCGCGCAGGTCACCCAGCGACGACTCCGGGATGCGGATGTTGTCCTTGAGGATCTGCATCACGTCGGCGTCCCACTCGCCGGCCTTCATCACCTTGATCGAGCGCAGCTGCAGGCCCTCGGAGTAGATGTCGGTGGTGGCGGTGGAGCCGAAGCCGATGCGCGAGCCGCCGATGTCGACCCAGTGGGCGCGCACCGCGGGGAACGCCACCACTTTGCCGTCGACGAAGATCGGCGTGTAGACCACGACGTTGTTGAGGTGCTGGCCCGCGACGTACGGGTAGTTCATCACCAGCGCGTCGCCGGGCTCGAAGCCTTCGAGGCCGTGGCGCTCGATGCCGTCGGCCACGGAGACGCCGAGGTCGGCCAGGAAGATCGGCAGGCCGCCGAGGTTCTGGGCGATCAGCTCGCCCTCGGTGTCCACCAGGCCCACGCAGTAGTCCTGGACCTCGAAGATCATCGGGTTGTAGGCGGCGCGGCGCAGCGCGGTGGCCATCTCGTCGGAGTACGCCACGAGCGCGCAGCGGACCACTTCGAGCGTGACGGGGTCGATGGTCATGCGGGGCTCCCCACGGAGACGACGAGTGACAGGTCGGCGGCGACGGTCAGCACGTCGCCGGAATAGAACACGACCGAGGACGTGGCTTCCTGCACCACGGCGGGACCGGTGATCCGGTGGCCGGGCCGCAGCGCCTCGCGGTCGTAGACGGGACAGGACACGGGCTCCGGGCCGCCGCCGTGCAGCACCACGGGCCGGTGCTCGACCGGCTCCGGCTCGCCCGAGGCGGTCTCGACCTCGGCCGCGGTGCCCGCGGTCGTTTCGAGCGGCAGTGAGATCACCGTGCGGACCCCGACGGCCTCCACCGTCTCGTCCGACGCATGGTGGCCGTAGAGCCGGTTGTGCATCTCGTCATACAGCGCGCGCACGGCCGCGTGGTTCGAAATGGACAGTCCCTCTTCGGGCACCGGCACGGGGATCGTGAACTCCTGGCCCTGGTAACGCAGTTCGAGGAAGTGCTGCAGCACGGGCGCGGTGGCCGGCTCGCCGACGTCGGCCCGCAGCCGCGCCCACGCCTCGGCGCCGAGCGCTTTGAGCGTGATCGCGTACTGCTCCACTGTGGATGGTTCGAACTTCGCCAGGTGCGTGCGCGTGAGGTCGTGGCGCACCTCGGAGTAGAGCATGCCCTTGGCCGAGAACTGCCCGGGCAGCACGGGGACCACGACCGTGCCGATGGTGAGCTCACGCGCGATCGACACCGCGTGCAGCGGCCCGGCACCGCCGGTCGCCACGAGCGCGAACGTGCGCGGGTCCTCGCCCTTCTCCACCGAAACCGCGCGCACGGCCAGCGACATCTGCGCGTCGGCGATCGTCACGATCCCGCGCGCGGCGGCCAGCAGGTCGAGGCCCAGCGGCTCGGCGACGTGCGTCATGATCGCGGCTTCGGCGGCCGCGCGGTCCAGCGGCATCTCACCGCCGAGGAACCGGCTCGCGCCGAGCCGGCCGAGGACGAGGTTCGCGTCGGTCACCGTCGGGCGGTCGCCGCCGCGGCCGTAACACGCGGGGCCGGGCGCCGCACCGGCGCTGACGGGGCCGACCTTCAGCGCGCCCGCGGGGTCGACCCACGCGATGCTGCCGCCGCCTGAGCCGACTTCCACGATGTTGACCACGGGCAGCGCCATCGGGTGCCCGGTCGCGTATCCGCCGATGAAGTAGCCCGGGCTGATGTCGACCTGGCCGTCCTTGACCAGGCTGGTCTTGGCCGTGGTGCCGCCCATGTCGAACGAGATCAGCCGCGGCAGGTCGAGGCCGGCGGCCAGCGCGGACGCGCCGATGACACCCGCGACCGGACCCGACTCCATCATGCGCACCGGGCTCTGCCGCGCGGTGTCGACGGACATGATGCCGCCGTTGGACTGCATGATGAGCAGCCGGCCGCGGAAGCCCCGGGCCTCCAGGCGCGTGGTCAGCGAGTCGAGGTAACGCGACACGACCGGGCCGACGTAGGAGTTGAGCACCGCGGTCGAGGTGCGCTCGTACTCGCGGTACTCGCGCATGATCTGGTGCGACAGCGTCACATACGCCTCGGGCCACAGCTCGGTGAACAGCCGGCCCAGCTCGAGCTCGTGCTCCGGGTTGGCATACGCGTGCAGCAGGCAGACGGCCACCGACTGGACGCCGGACGACTTCAGCTCGGTGATCAGGTCTCGCGCGGCCGCGACGTCGAGCGGGGTGCGCACGCTGCCGTCCACGAGCACGCGTTCGCGCACCTCCCGGCGCAGCCGTCGCGGCACGAGCGGGTCGGGCTTGCCGAAGAACAGGTTGTACGGCTCGGAGCGGTTGCCGCGCCCGATCTCGTACACGTCGCGGAAGCCCTCGGTGGTGATCAGCGCGGTGGCGGCGCCGGCGCGCTGCAGCACGGTGTTGATCGCGATGGTGGAGCCGTGCAGGAACAGCTCGGTGTCGGGCAGGTGCGCGCCGAGCTTGTCGAGGCCGTCGAGCACGCCCTCGGCGTGGTCGTGCGGGGTGGTCAGGGTCTTGGCGGTGCTGAAGACGCCGTGCTCGTCCACGGCGGTCAGGTCGGTGAACGTCCCGCCGATGTCGGCGGCGATCTGCTTCACGGGGTACCTCTTTCCTGGAAAGCGGTCAGGGGAGTTCGGTGCGCCAGGAGTCGGCGAGGGATTCGAGCTTGCGGGCGCCCACGTTGAGCAGGACGCCGGCCACGATCACGACGAACACCGACGCGAGCACCTCCGTGGTGCCGAGGTGGCCGGCGAAGAAACTGATGTTGTAGCCGATCCCGCCGTCGCCCGCGAAGAACTCGCCCACGACCACACCGACGAGCCCGCGGCCCACGCCCAGGCGCAGCCCGGCCATCACCGTCGGCACCGACGCGGGCAGGATCACCTTGCGCAGCAACGCCGTCTCGCCCGCGCCGAACGACACGGCGGTGCGGATCAGCTTCGGGTCGACGTTGCGCACGCCCTGGGCGGAGTTGACGATCACGGGGATCACCGACATCAGGAACGTGATGGCCACGACCGTCGGGCTGCCGAGGCCGAACATGAGCACCAGCAAGGGGAACAGGGCCACGATCGGGGCGGAGTACAGGAGCCACACGTACGGCTCGACCACGTAGTCGACGTAGCGGTAACGGCCCATCAGCAGTCCCACCGCGACGCCGACGATCGCGGCCATCCCGAAGCCGATCACCAGCTCCAGCGCGCTCGTGCCGAGGCTGCGCAGCAACAGGCCCGAGCCGATCTGGTCGCCGAGCGAGCCCGCGATGAGCACAGGGGAGGACGTGAGGAACGGGTTCACGAGGCCGGCCCACGCGGCGATCTGCCACAGGATCGCGACCAGCACGAGGAAGCCGCCGCCAAGCAGGATCGGCATGGCCTTCTCCGGCACGCGCCGCTTGGTGGGACTGACGGTGGTGGTCATCGGTTCACCTCTCCCAAGCCGTCGCGGCGGTGCCGAGCACGCGCAGTAACGCGGTCACGACGTACCCGAAGATCCCGACCACGAGGGTCAGGAACAGCAGCGGGGCGACGTCGAAGTTCTGGCCGTACGTGGAGATCAGCTGGCCCACGCCGTCCGTGCCGCCATAGAGCTCGGCCACGATCACGGCGATCACGCCGCGCCCGGCGCCCAGGCGCAGCCCGGCCATGATCGTCGGCAGCGCGCTCGGGAAGAGGATCTTGCCGAACATCGCGCCGCCGCCGGCGCAGAACGCCCTCGCGGCCTGCACGAGCTTCGGGTCCGTCTCGCGGATGCCGGCCATGGCGTTCACCGCGATCGTGATCACGGCCTCGATGAAGACCATCGCGATCTTTGACGCCTCGCCGATGCCCAGCGCGAGGACCACGAGCGGCAGCAACGCGAGCGACGGCGTCACGTAGAGCGCGACGAGCGCCGGCTCCAGCGTCTGGCGGATCCGCAGCTTCCAGCCCATCAGCATGCCCACCGGCACGCCGACCACGACGGCGAGCAGGAAGCCCGTGAAGAACTCGACGAGCGTCGTCTGCGCGTTCTCCCACAGCTCACCCGAGCTCAGGAGGTCGCCGCCGGCTTGGACGATCGCGACCGGGGTGCTGGTGAATTGCACGTCGACCACGCCGATCGAGGCGGCGAGCTGCCACAGCGCGAGCACCACGACCACGCTGCCGAGCACGAATCGAGCCCGGATCGGGGGTACCCAGCGCAGCCCGACCGCGCGGCTCGGCGGCGGGGTGACGTCCACACGCGACGGTCGCATTCGCAGACCCTGCGTCATGGCGTCACCGATTCCGGTGCGGCCGTGTTCCCAGCACCGGCCCCGGCGCCGAAGAGCAGATCGGCCAGGTGCGTGCGGTACTTGCCGAACGCCTCGCTCGCGCGCACCGCGGCGTCCCGCGGGCGCGGCAGGTCGATCTCCATCACCTCGACCACGCGGCTCGGGCTGCCGCCCATCACGAGCACCCGGTCGGCGAGGAACACCGCCTCGTCGATACCGTGGGTCACGAACAGCACCGTTTTCCGATCCAGGTCCCAGATCCGCAGCAGCTCGGTGGCCATCAGCTCCCGCGTCTGCGCGTCGAGCGCGCCGAACGGCTCGTCCATCAGCAGCACCTCGGGGTCGGTGGCCAGCGCGCGGGCGATGCCGACCCGCTGGCGCATGCCGCCGGAAAGCTGATGCGGGTGGGCCTCTTCACGCCCGGCGAGGCCGACCAGCTCGATGAAGTGCCGGGCCCGGTCCAGCCGCGTCGCCTTGTCGACACCCTGCATCTCGAGTCCGAACGCGACGTTCGCGAGAATCGTGCGCCACGGCATGAGCGACGCGTCCTGGAACACGACCCCGCGATCGGGGCCGGGCTTGCTCACGATCTTCTCGCCGATGCGGATCTGCCCGCCGGAGGGCCGCAGCAGGCCGTCGGCGGCCAGCAGCACGCTGCTCTTGCCGCAGCCGCTGGCGCCCACGATCGTCACGAACTCGCCGTCTTCGATGCGCGCGTCGAACCCGTTCACCGCCACGAACGACTCGCCCTTGCCGGCGTAGGAGATCTGCACCTGATCGAAGGTGATGTCTGCCATCTCGTGCTCCGCTCAGCTGGTCTTGGGCAGGAAGCGGGTGTCGAGCCACTGCGAGTCGGGCAGCCGTTTCGCGAACACCTTGCCCTGCAGGCCCATCTGCCAGAAGTCGTCCATCGCCTTCGCCGAGGGCATGCGGCCGTCGGGGTAGAGCTGGTCGATCCACTCGGCCATGCTGGCCTTCGCGTCGTCGGTGCTGATCTTGAGGTTCTTCGCGATCGACTTCACCGCGTCGTCCGGCTGGTCCTTGGTCATCTTCATGGCCTGCGACAGGGTGTCGACGAACTTCTTGGCGCGGTCGGGGTTGTCGGTGACGAAGCCCGGCTTGCTCCACGTGACGTGCATCGGGTAGCTGTCCACGAGGTCCTTGAGGTCGAGGATCTTGTTGTAGCCCTCCTTCTGCGCGTAGACCGTCTGCGGCTCGGTGAAGATGTTGGCCTGCAGCTGGCCCGCCTTCATGGCCGCCAGGCGCGCCGCCGAAGCGCCGCCCTGCACGACCTTGATGTCCTTGTTGGGGTCCAGGCCGGCCTTCGCCGCGGCGAAGCGCGTGAGCAGGTCGGTGGACGAGCCGATGGTGGTCACGCCCCAGTTCTTTCCCTTGCCTTGGGCCACGGTGTGGATCTCGGGCACGGCGTACCAGGCGAAGGCGGTCATGTCGAAGCCGCCGTAGATGACCTTCACGTCCTGGCCGGCTTCCTCGGCCGTGAGCGGGCCGGTGAGCGAGCCGACCGCGACGTCGACGTCGCCGGACAGCACGGCCTTGGCGAGCTCGGCGTCACCCTTGAACGTGACGGGTTTGACGGTGAGGCCGTGCTGCTTCCAGAGGTTCAGGTCGTCGGCCAGGTAGACCGGCGCGAGCGTGGTGGCCTGCACCGGCAGGCCGAGGGTGATCGTGTCGCCGCCCGAGGCGCCACCACCACCCGAGCCGCACGCGGTGGCGACGAGGGCGAGAGCGAGAGCCGGGAACGCGAGCCGGGTCCGGCGGAGAGTTTTCCATGGCACGGGGGAGACCTCGATTGTGTCCAGAGGGGAGACCGGGACGCGGGGAGCTTTTCCGCCTCGGTCTGGAATCGGGCGAGGTGTCGACCATGAGAAGCATCGGGAGGTGCACCTCTTTGTGCTCCGGTCAGTGTGACTCTCGATCTCGACGCGCGTCAAGAAGGTGAGAAACATCGATCTCCGCGGGTTTCCTGCCCGGATCGCGGGCACGACAAAACCCCCGGCGGACCTGAAGTCCTTGTCCGCCAGGGGGTTTCACCGTTGCCGTCCGTCCTAGCGGAACACCTCCGGCCGGTTCTTCGCGAGGCTGATCAGCCCACCCGCCTCGAGCATGTCGACGAGGAACGGGTCGGCCGCGGCACCGCGGATCGTCGTCTGCGTGGTCAGGTTGGTGAACTCCCCGGTGGCGAGGTCCACGCGCACGCGGTCGCCGTCGGCCGCGAAGTCGGGGTTCAGCCCGACTTCGAGCGCCGGCAGGCCGACCTCGAAGCAGTTGCGGTAGAACGTCCGGGCGAACGTTTCCGCGACCACACACCCGATTCCCGTGGCTTGCAACGCCTTCGTCGCGATGGCGCGGCCCGAGGACTGCCCGAAGTGCTTGCCGGCGAACACGATGTCGCCGGGCTGCACCTGCTTCGGGAACTCCGGGTTGAGGTCTTCGAGCACGTGCTGCACGAGGATCTCCATCGGCTCGAACACGTACTGGGTCTTCACGAGCCGGTCGGTCGGGATGTTGTCCCCGAACCGCCAGCAGCGGCCCTCGAACTTCACGATTTCCCTCCCGTTTGGACGGTCGAGGCGATGACCCCCGCGACAGCCGATGCGGCAACGGTTGCCGAAGACGCCAGGTACATCGACGCGTCCGGGCTGCCGTTGCGGCCGGGGAAGTTGCGGGCGTGGGTGGAGATCATCGTCTCGTCGGACGCCATCGCGCCCATGTTGTAGGCCTGGTTCGAGCCTGTGCTGGGCGGGAACCACGTGGCGCCGGCCTCGTGCAACGCGAGCACCAGCCCCTCGCGCGCGGCCTCCGCGAACACCTCGCGGCTGGAGGGTACGAGGTGGAACCGCGTGTCCGGGTGCACCTTGTGCCCGGCCAGGACCTGGGCCGCCGCGCGGAAGTCCTCGAGCCGGCCGCCGCCGTGGCCGCCCAGCTCCGCGTACTGCACCGGCGTGCCGGCGACCTCGGCCACGGGCTTGACGTTGCCGACGGTCGGCGGGCAGGCAACCGTGGGGTCGACCTCGCCGACGTCGAAGCGCAGCACCTGCGCGGCTTCCTCACCGTCACCGTGCACCAGCAGGCCGGCGTCGCCGCCGGGCAGCGTGCGCACGAACGCCTCGGTGACCTCGTCCGGTTCGACGAAGCTGCACTTGGCGCCGAGGTCCACGCACAGCAGCGGGAAGAGCCAGCGGTCCCAGAAGGACAGTCCGCGCACGTACGGGCCGCCGAACTCCACGGCCCGGTAGTTCAGCTCGCCCTCGCCGATGCGCCCGACCAGCCACAGTGCGATGTCGCGCGGGGTGACGCCGGGCTTCGGCGCGCCTTCGAGGTGGACCCGGGTCGTCTCCGGCACCTTGAACCACGCTTTGCCGTACGGCAGCACGGTTCCGGCATGGGAGTCGTTGCCGAGCGCCACGGCGAGCGCGCCCAGCGTGCCGTGCACCGGCGTGTGGCTGTCGGACCCGACCACGATCATGCCGGGCTTGATGTGTCCGTTGCGGACCACGGCGTGGTGCAGGTTGCCGTTGCCGCAGTCATAAAGCTTCAGGCCGTGCTTGCGGGCCCACCGGCGGTTGTGCTGCAGCACGTCCGCCTGCTGCTCGGTCGGCGGCGCGAAGTGGTGGTCGAACACCATCACTGCCCGCGCGGGGTCGGGGATGGGCACGTTCACGCGCTTCTCGTACACCTGCGAGGTGAGGTAGCCGGACAGGTCGTGCATGATCAGGCGGTCCACTTTGGCCACCACGATCTCGCCCGGTTCCACGGACTCGCGGCCGCTCGCGCGAGCCAGGATCTTCTCGACGAGGTTCACGCGACCACCGCCGTCGCCACGATCTCACGCGGGTCGGTGATGACCCCGCGAATCGCCGAGGCCGCGGCCGTGGCCGGGCTCGACAGGAAGATCTTCGAGTCGTAGCTGCCCATGCGGCCCTGGAAGTTGCGGTTGGCGGTCGACAGCGTGGTCTCGCCGTCGGCCATCGCGCCGCCGTTGCCCGCGCATGCGCCGCAGCCGGGGTTGGTGATCATCGCGCCGGCCTGGATCAGCTTCGTGAGCACGCCGCTGTCCGAAGCCTGCGCCATGATCTTCGCCGATGCCGGCGTGACGATCAGCCGCAGGCCCGGGGCCACGCGGTGGCCGGCCAGCACGTCGGCCGCGATCACGAGGTCGTCGTACTTGGCGTTGGCGCACGAGCCGATGAACACCTGGTCGAGCTTCGTGCCGACGACGTCGCCGACGCCCACCACGTTGTCGACCGTGTGCGGCACCGCGATCTGCGGGGCGAGCGTGGGCCCGTCGAGCCGCACGGTGGCGCGGTAGGTCGCGCCCTCGTCCGGCAGCAGGATGTCCAGCTCGTCGCGCGGCACGCCGGCCTCGTCGAGGTAGGCGAGCGTGGTGTCGTCCGGGGCCACGAAGGCGTTCTTCGCGCCCATCTCCATGGCCAGGTTGCAGAACGTCATGCGTTCGGACACCGACATGCCCTCGACGTAGGACCCGGAGAACTCGACCGACTCATACGTCAGCCCGTCGGCACCGAGGTCGCCGATGAGCTTGAGCATGATGTCCTTGGCGTAGACGCCCGGGGCGAGGTCGCCGTCGATGACGATCCGCACCGACTCGGGCACCTTGACCCACAGCTTGCCGGTGACCCACGCGGCGGTGATCTCGCTGAACCCGACGCCGGTGCCGAACGCGCCCAGCGCGCCGTAGATCGTCGAGTGCGAGTCGGTGCCGATGATGAACTGGCCGGGCCGCACGAGGCCGTGCTCCATGAGCACGATGTGCGCGATGCCGCTGTTGACGTCGAAGAAGTTCTTCACACCCATCTTCTGCGCGAACTCCCGGCACAGCGCGTGGTCCGCGGCCGTCTTCGCGTTCATGGCGGGGGACAGGTGGTCCATCACCATGGCCACGCGGTCGACGTCGTAGAGCTCCTCGACGCCCATCTTCTCCAGCGTCCGGATGCACCGCCAGCTCGCGGTGTGGCTCATGTACAGGTCGGGGAACGCGTCGACGATCTGGCCCGGCACGAGGTCGGCGACCCCGGACGCGCGTTCGATCGCCTTCTGCGCGAAGGTCTTGGCGGTCACTGCTTTCCTCCCGCGAAGCTCGCCATCAGGTGCGGGATCAGGCCGCCGTCGGCCATGATCTCCCGCAGCACCTGCGGGTACGGGCTGAACGGGAACGTCTGCCCGCCCACCTCGACCGTGCCCGCGTCGTAGTCGACCCACATCTCGCCACCGTCGGTGGCCGCCTCGGCCGCGGCGGGCGACTCGACCGCGACGAGCCCGGTGTTGATGGCGTTGCGGAAGAAGACGCGGGAGAAGGAGGCTGCGACGACCGCCTTGATCCCGGCGCCGATCAGGCACGTGGCGGCCTGCTCCCGCGCGCTGCCGCAGCCGAAGTTGCGGCCGGCGACCACGACGTCGCTCGCCCGTAGTCGCGCCTGCGTTTCCGGCCCCAGGGGCTCGAAGGCGTGCTCGGCGAGCTCTGCCGGGTCGATGCTCACGAGGTAGCGGCCGGGGATGATGACGTCGGTGTTCACGTTCTCGCCGAAGGTGATGACCTTGCCTCCGACGCGGTGTTCACTGCCCATGAGAGATCTCCGCTCGTGGTTCCGGTGGTGTGCGGCGGGTTCCGCTCACGGACTCGTCTCTTCCAGGAACCAGTCGGTCGGCACCGTGTGCCCGAGCTCGCGCTGCTCTGCCAGCGCCAGCGCCCGCGCGCAGACGGCCGCGAACTGCACGCCCATGCCGGTGTTGTTGGCGAACACGGTGATGTCGTCGGGGCTCGTGCGCCCCGGGGCCTCGCCCAGCAGCAGGTCGCCGAGCTCGCGGATGTCGTCCCACGACTTCAGGCCGCGGTTGACCGGGCCGAGGATGTCGTACTGCTTGTCGTGGTGCACCTGCTCGCGCGAGAGCACGGTGATGCGGTCGGCGCGGTCGAACGTCGTGTCGTCGAGCTCGCGCCGGGTGGCGGTGCCGTCGGGCGAGGTGATCGCCGTGACGTGCGTGCCCGGTTCGAGCCAGGCGCCGTCGAAGCAGGCCTCCATGGCCGCCGTGGCGCAGGTGACGATCTGGCAGCCGGCCACCGCGTCGCGCCGCTCGTCCACGGCCACGATCTTGCGCCCGGTCTTCTCGCTCCACACCTTCGCGAAGTGTTCGCGGTGCTCCGGCGTGGGGCTGTAGACGCGGACCTCTTCGATGCTCGGGCGCACCATGAGCAGGCACTCCAGGTGCGCCTCGGCCTGCCAGCCGGAGCCGAACATCCCGGCGACCGTCGCGTCCGGGTTGGCCAGTTCGCGGATGCCGAGCGCGGAGGTGGCGCCGACGCGCATCTTCTGGATGAAGCTGTCGTGCATGATGGCGAGCGGTTCGAGCGTGGTCAGGCTGTAGAGCGTGACGAGCCCGACGTAGCGGCCGCCGGGCGCGGCCGGGATGAGCCGGCGCCGCTGCACACCGGAGGGCAGCGTCTCGACGCCCGCGATGTCGGACGTGATCCGCAGCGCCCACACGCCGCTGGAGACGTTGCCGCCCTCCTGCGACTTGAACCGGAACCGGAAGCCGGGGTGGCGGCTGTCCTCGACCGGGAAGTACGTGTGGTTGCGCGGCCGGTTGGCGCCCTGGCCGGCGTTCAGCTCCTTGTACGCCGTTTCCAGCGCGTCGAGCGTCTCGCCGGCGGTGAGCACCTGCTCGATGTCGCCGTTGGAAAGGATCCTCACCGCTGTGCTCCTGTCAGGTGTTCCGGTTCGCCTTCGGTGACGCGGACGGTCTCGGCCACGGCCGCGTTGCCACCGTCGGCGAAGGCGACCTCCACGGACACCGCGCCCGCCTCACCTTCGGCCAGTACGGCGGCCGGGTCCTGGGCGCGAAACTCGCCGCTGGTGGACAGGTCGGCCTGGTTGACCCAGCGGACTTCGGCCTTCGCGCCGTCCGGCAGCTTCGCCAACGCGGGCGCGGCGGCCTCGGCGAGCGAGCCGATCCTCGCGCCGGCCTTGGCCGCGGCGATGGCCGCGGCCAAGGCATCCTTGAGCGCACCCGGCCAGCCGTCGCCGGCACCGAGGACGCGGCTCGAGTACACCCAGTTCATGCGGTACTGCCCGGTGACGCCGAAGGACGTCACACCGTCCGAAGTGGACAGCGAGATCGGGTACAGGTCGAGGAAACCGCCGCCGCGCAACGCGCGTTCCACGGTTTCGACGCGGCTGCCGGCGGTGCTGCCCGCCACCGTGGCCTTGGCCGCGGCGTCGTCGAGGATCCGCCCGGCCGCGCGCAGCAGCTCGGTCTCGGCCGCCGACGGGATCAGGCGCTGCTCGCGCACCAGCCCGTCGAGGCGCTTGACCTGCCAGCCGGGCACCGCGGCCACGATCTCGTCGGCGACGTCGGCGGGCCACAGGGCGGCGTCGACCAGGCCGAGCGTGCCGTTCTTCTTGCCCAGCAAGTACTTCGCGACGAGGTCGGCGAAGTTCTTGCCGCCGCTGAACTCCGTGACCTTCGACGAGGCCTTCATCCAGTTCTGCACCCGAAGCGAGAGCTTGGTGAGGAACGTGACGGGTCCCTCGGCGGGGATCGCCAGCACTCCCTCGTTCCAGTACAGGCACAGGTTGGTCAGGTAGGCGAGGTCGTCGGAGCGGGACACGTCGGCGTAGACGAACGCGACGTCGACGCCTTGCGCCGCCATGGCCTTCTGCAGGGCGGCGACGCGGTCGCCCCACTCCTGGTCGGGGGTTTCCGCGGGGTCGAGTACGTGCAGACCTCGTTTCACGCCACGTCTCCTGTCTCGAACAGCTTCCGTTCGGTCGTGATCAGCACTTCACAGCCGTCGGCGGTCACGCGCACGGGGTCGCCGAGCACGTGGTAGCCGGCCAGCGGCGTGTAGGTGTTGGGGTGGATGATGAACACGGAGTTCTCGGGCAGCACGGTGTGGTTGCCCTCGATGATCGGCGTCTCGTCGAGGTGCAGGCCGTGGCCGTGGCCGCGCACGCGGGTGTAGTTGCTGGTGCAGTACTCGCCGTAGCCGTACTTGCGGAACACGTCGTTCTCGGCCACCGCCACCTCGTGGGCGGTGATGCCGGGGCGTACCACGGAGATGCCGGCCTCGACGGCCTCGTTGAACAGGTCGAACGACTTGCGCTGCCCGTCGTCGGCCTTGCCCACCACGGCGGAGCGGCAGATCTGCAGCCAGTAACCGTCCATCTTGGGCGTGAGCTCGGTCCGCACCATGTCGCCGGCTTCGAGCAGCCGGTCGCCCGGCGGGGTCATGCCGCGCACCTCGTCGCGGCCCGACGCGATGAGCATGAAGTTGTCCTCGGCACCGAGGTTCTTCAGCCGCGCCTCGACCTCCGCGACGATCCGGTACTCCGGCAGCCCCGGTTCGAGCACGTCCACGAACGCTTCCCAGCCCGCCGCGCACACCACGGCGCTGCGGCGCATCCGGGCGAGCTCCCACTCGCTCTTCACCAGCCGCGCGGTGTCGAGCAGCTTCGTGGCCGACCCGACTTCGGCGCCCGGCGCCGCGGCGCGGATCGTCTCCATGAGCACGAGCGGCACGAGCTCGTGGTGGGCGATGCCGATGCGCCGCGGCGCCAGCTCTTTCAGGACCACGCCCAGCTCCGCCGGGTTCGCCGGGTCCAGCCGCCGGGCCTCGCCGACCCAGCCCTGCGCGGTGAACGCCGCCAGGTCCGACGGCCGGGTCGAGAAGGCCACCGCGTCACCCTCGGCGGGGAACACCACGAGCGCGGCGCTGCCGGCCGGGGTCACGTCGGTGAAGTAGCGGATGTTCTCGCGCCGCCAGGCGGGGCCGTAGGCGAGCACGACGTCGAGGCCCTGCTCGGCCATCGCGTCGCGGATCTTGCGGTGCCGCAGCTGCAGCTCCGCCTGGTCCTCGGGGGACAGGCCCGCTCCGGCGGGTGCCGGGGCGTGGTCGATCGTCATGGGTTCCTCCACTGTGTTGGTGGTGGGATCGGTTTCCGGTGGGTTGCTTGGGCAGTCAGGAGCGCGCCGGGGTCAGGGCGGCGGGCGCCCCTTCGCCGGTGATCTCACTCGTGATCTGCTCGACGGTGCGGCCGCGGGTTTCGAAGGTCGCCACGAGCGCGGCGATCCCGGCGAGGATCGAGATGATCCCGAAGACCAGGAAGAACAGGAACTGCGAAGCGTGCGCCGCCAGGATGAACCCGACGAGCACGGGCATGATGAGGCCGCCGACCTTCTGCCACGCCGCCGCCCAGCCGAGCCCGGTCGCGCGGCTGGCTGTGGGGTAGAGCTCACTGGCGTAGGCGAACAGCGTGCTGCCGGCCAGGCCGCTGCCGAAGAACGTGGCCAGCGAGCCGAGCACGATCACCGCGCCGGTCGCCGACGTGGTGCCCCAGGCCAGGCAGAACAGTCCACTGAGGACGAACGCCCCGCCGAGCACCACGCGGCGGCCGATCCGGTTGATCAGCTGCCCGGCGAGGATCGCGCCGACCACGCCGGCGGCCGTGATGATCGCCGTGTAGCCGAAGCTCTTGAGCAGGTCCACGCCCTGGTCTTCCAGGACCGAGGGCAGCCAGCTCGAGAGCCCGTAGAGGAACGCGCCGGCGCAGACCTCCATGAACCAGATGGCGATCGTGTAGCGCAGGTAGTGCCGGGCGACGAGCGTGCGCACGGTGCCGCCGCTCTCGGGTGCCGCCTGCCGGCCGGCGGGCGCTTCGGTGGGGTTGCCGCCCCGGCACAGGCCGCTGACGATCGCCGCCGCGTCGGCGAGGCGGTCGCGGCGAAGCAGGTAGCGGACCGACTCCGGCAGCGTCGCCAGCATGAACACCCCGACGACGACGGGCACGGTGGCGATCACGAACATCGCGCGCCAGCCGAACGCCGGCACCACCGCGGTGCCGACCGCGGCCGCGGTCGGCAGCCCGATCAGCCACGCCGCCGTGGCCGCGGTGACGAGCGGGCCGCGGTGGCGCGAGGGCACGAACTCGGCGATGTAGGGCAGGACCACGGCGATCTCGGCGCCGAGCCCGATCCCTTGCAGCGCGCGGAACGCGACCAGGGCGCCGAAACTGGGCGCGAACACCGCGGCGAGCGAGAACACCGCGTAGACGATCACTGTGATCGACAGCGGCACCTTCCGGCCGAACCGGTCGGACACCGTGCCGGCGACGGCCGCGCCCACGAGCATGCCCGCGAACAGCGCCGAGGAGAACACCCCGGCCGATTCGCTGGTGAGGTGGAACGTCTTGATGACACCCGGCAGGATCACGCCGGTCAGGTTGATCACGAACCCGCACAGGAAATGTCCGATGAGGACGGTTACGTAGATCCTCAGGTGCCGTGCGGTGAACGCCGACTCGTCAAGGCGGGAGAGCAGGGAGTGGGACGAGGTCGCGGGGGACGGGGGCATGTGGGCCACCTCCTTGTGGCTGGAACAACCCAGGGCTTGTGAAACCCAGCAGCTCGTAGGTCGGCGGCTGGTGCTACCCGGTGGCTCCGGGCCGCTCGACGCGGTGGTCGCGCGGCTGGGAACCCGTTGGCGGGCAACCCATCGGCGGTTCGGCGAGCCGGTCCGGCGGGCTTGTGAGCCGTACGCCTGCATTCGGTTCGCGTCGCGCTGATCGGTTGTCACCCGGTGGCTTCGACACCTCCGCCACCGCGGCACTCCGAAGCCGCCCGGCTCGAATGCCCGGCGGTGCGGAGGCCGAGGGACGTCGGCCGGTGGCTCGAAGCCGTCCGGCTCGAAACCTGTGGCGCAGGCCTGGATGGCCTGGCGTCAGACGGTTCCGACCCGGTGTCGTGCGGTGATGCTGACCCCCCTTGGGTCTTCTTCCGTCACCGGTCGTCCAGGTTGCCCTGGACGCCGAAGTAGAGCTGCGAGAGCGCGGGCAGCAGCTGGTCGCGCACCTCGGGGGTGAGGCCCGCGGTCAGCTCGGCCGCGAACTTGTCGAGGGTGCGCCGGGCGGCGTCGCGCGCGTTGACGCCCTTGGTGGTGAGCTCGAGCTGCATCGTGCGCCGGCTCGCGGCCGAGGGGCGGCGCGAGAGCAGGCCCTGGTTCACCATCTTGTCGACGCTTTCGGACATCGTCGACGGGTTGCGGTGCGCGAGCTTGCACAGCGCCGTGAGCGACGTGTGGCCGCTCCCGACCCTCGACAGGATCCGGTACTGCCGGATGGTGAGCGGCAGCTCGAGCCCGGCGAGCAGCTCCGTCTGGAGCCGGGTCAGGCGCCCGCCCAGTGCCAGCAAGACCTCGCCGAGGCCCGCTTCCGGGCCCAGTTCGTCGAAGGTCTCGGTGTCGTTGGTGGTCATTTTGGTCCCCGTACGTTCCGGTACCCGAAATAACGATGCCGCCGACTGTACGTCCGCCCCCTGCGCCGTGGGAAGGGTTGATTTCGTGACGAGGAGAGTCTTTCAGTGGGTGAAAACCCGGATGGTCCCCGGCGCACCGCGGGTGAGAGCTTCGGACGCCGACCCCGACCGAAGGAGCTCTGAGGCGTCGATGGCAGCGTTCGCCCGAAACCAGTGGTATGTCGCCGCATACGGCCGCGAAGTGGGCCGGGAGCTGTTCTCCCGGACCGTGCTCGGCGAGCCGATCGTCTTCTACCGCACCGAATCCGGCGACGTCGTCGCGCTGGCCGACCGCTGCGTGCACCGCCGCTACCCGCTCTCGGAGAGCCGGCTCGACGGCGACAAGATCGTCTGCGGCTACCACGGCTTCACCTACGACAGCGCTGGTTCGTGCGTGTTCGTCCCGGGTCAGGCCCGGATTCCGCGCACCGCGAGGGTCCCCTCGTACCCGGTGGTGGAGCAGGACTCGTTCGTGTGGGTCTGGATCGGCGAGCGCGAGCTGGCCGACGAGTCCGCCATCCCGCGCGCGCCGTGGCTCGCGGACCCGGCCTACACCAGCGTGAGCGGTATGGAACCGCTCGCCGCGCGTTACGAGCTGCTCGTGGACAACCTGCTCGACCTTTCGCATGAGACGTACCTGCACGGCGGCTACATCGGCACTCCGGAGGTCGCGAACACGCCGATCACCACGGAGGTGGACGAGGACCGCGGCATCATCTACGTCAGCCGCCACATGGCCGACGCCGAATGCCCGTCGTTCTACGCGAAGTCCACCGGCATCGAAGGCCGGATCACGCGCTGGCAGGACATCGAGTACCACCCGCCGTGCCTGTACCTGCTGCACAGCCGGATCGCGCCCGTCGGCGTGCTGCCGAACTCCGACGGCACCGACCCCGACGGCTTCCACGTCGAGGTCGTCTACGCGATCACCCCGGAGACCGAGCACAGCACCCACGACTTCTGGGCCGTGGCAAGGGATTTCGCGCTCGACGACACCGAGGTGTCCGATTTCCTCGCGGAGAACAACCGCACGGTCGTGCTGCAGGACGTGCGGGCGCTCGACATCCTCGAACGCGTCATCGAGGCGGAACCCGAGGGATACCAGGAGCTTTCGGTCAACATCGACACGGGTGGGCTGGCCGCGCGGCGCATCCTCAAGAAGCTGGCGGCCGGCGAGAGCACGCAGGTCGTGCCGTCGTGAGCGAGCGCGTGGCGATGCTGCGGGGCGAGAACGTGGTGCGCATCCACTGGAAGCTCGGCACCGACGTGCTCGTCGGCGTGTGCCACTGCGGGGCCGAGCACGAGTCGGAGGACCCGGTCGAGCTGTGGGACTGGCTGCTGGCCCATCCCGTCGGGCACGGCGGTCCGTCGGTGCCGGTGGTCCCGCCGGAGCGCGTGGCCGTCGCGGTCTGAGAAGCCCCAGAGGTCCAAGAGGAGGAGACGATGAGCGTCGTGGCCACTGAGCTGGAGCTCGACGTGGTGCTGGCGGCCCCGGAACGGCTGGCCGACGGCGTCGTCCGGCTGACCCTGCGCGACCCGGACGGCGCGGCGATGCCGGCGTGGGAGCCGGGCGCGCACGTGGACCTGGCGCTGGGTCCGGACCTCGTGCGGCAGTACTCGCTGTGCGGCGATCCGGCCGACCGGTCGGTCCTGCAGGTGGCCGTGCTGCGCGAGCCGGCCGGCCGCGGCGGCTCAGCGCACGTTCACGGGCTGACCGGTGGCGAGCGCCTGCGCGTGCGCGGTCCGCGCAACCACTTCAAGTTGGTGCCCTCGCCGCGCTACTTGTTCGTGGCGGGCGGCATCGGCATCACCCCGATCGTGCCGATGCTCGCCGCGGCCGAGGCGGCGGGGGCCGAGTGGCGGCTGCTCTACGGCGGCCGCACCCGGGCGTCGATGGCCTTCGCGGCGGAGCTGCGCGAACGCTACGGCGACCGCGTCGAGCTGGTGCCGCAGGACGAACGCGGACTGCTCGACCTCGACGCGGCGCTGGCGGCCGAACCGGGCGCGGCCGTCTACTGCTGTGGCCCGGAACCGTTGCTGGCGGCCGTCGAGCAGCGGTGTGCGCCCGATTTGCTGCACGTCGAGCGGTTCACGGCGCTGCCCGACACGGGTCCGCGCGGCGCCTTCGAGGTCGAGCTCGCCCAGTCGGGCCGGACGCTGGAGGTACCGGCGGACCGCTCGATCCTCGAGGTGCTGGAGGAGTCGGGGGTGCCCGTGTTGTCCTCCTGCCAGGAAGGGACGTGCGGCACGTGCGAGACCGGCGTGCTCGCGGGGGTGCCGGACCACCGCGACTCCGTGCTCACCGGCCCGGAGCGCGAGGCGGGTGACGTGATGATGATCTGCGTGTCGCGCTGCGCCGGTGCGCGATTGGTCCTGGATCTGTAGCCGCGCGGGTAGCGTGAGGCGATGACCCGGCAAGCCCCGGCGACGGGCACCTCCGTGACCAGCAAGGTGCTGGCACTGCTCGAGGCTTTCACCCCGGACGCCGCGGACCTGAGCCTCAGCGAGCTGGCCCGGCGGTCCGGCGTCTCCCTCGCGACCGCGCATCGGCGCGCGGCGGAGCTCGTCGAATGGGGTGCGCTGGAGCGCGACGCCGCCGGGCGCTACCGCATCGGGCTGCGGCTGTGGGAGGTCGCGTCGCTCGCCCCGCGCGGGCTCGGCCTGCGTGACGCGGCGATGCCGTTCCTCGAGGACCTGTACGAGGTCACGCACGAAAACGTGCAGCTCGCCGTGCGCGAGGGCCTGGAGGTCGTGTTCGTCGAACGCATCGCCGGGCGCGACGCCGTACCGGTCTGGACCCGCGTCGGCGGCCGGTTCGCCTTGCACGCCACGGGCGTCGGCCTCGTGCTGCTGGCCCACGCGCCCGCGGCCGTGCAGGAGGAAGTGCTCGGCGGGCCCCTGCACAGCTACACCGCGAAGACCGTCTGCGAGCCGGCCCGGCTGCGCCGCGTGCTCGCCGACGTGCGCAAGCACGGCTACTCCGTGAGCGACGGCCAGGTCACCGTCGACGCGCTCTCCGTCGGCGCGCCGGTTTTCACCGCCGACGGCACGGTCGCGGCGGCAGTGTCCCTTGTGGTGCGTGCCGACAGCGCGCAGCCGGGAGCGTTGGCGCCCTTGGTGATGGCGGCCGCGCGCGGCATCGGCCGGGCACTGGCGGGCGGGCCGGCGCGGGTGTTCCCGGCCGGCCGCACCCGCCCGTGACCTACTGCGGCAGGGTGTCCGTCCAGCCCGCGTCGATGCGGGCGGTCGCGGGCGGCGGCAGGACATACGTGCCGCCTTCGGCGGTGACGTAGACCGAGGTGGCGTTGACCGTCCCGTGGCGGGGTCGACAACGAGACGGTGGCCGTCCGGCGGGATCGTCAGGCCCTGGCCGCCGGGCACGGCGCCGAGGGTGGTGACACCCGGGTACGCGGTGATCGCCAGGAAGGCCGCGGCCCGCACCGCCGGCGGAGCCGGGAGCGTCGACACCAGCGAGACCAGCGAGTCGAACGTGGCCCGTTCGCGGTCGGCCGCGGTGAACGGGCCGGCGCTGGTTCGCGCGGTGCTGCGCGTCTCGGCGTCGGCGATCCAGGCCTTGAGCGCGGCCGGGTCGGTGGGCAGGGCGCGCAGCTGGGCGTAGGTCAGGTCCACGGCCACGAGGGCGAACGGCCGGGAGCCGGCCATCGGCATCGCCTTCCCGCCGGTCTTCGCGCCGCGGAACCACCAGTGCCCGTCGGGCTTGACCCAGTAGTCGGTGACGTCCGCGCCCGGGCCGGCCTCGGTGATCGTCACGTGCCAGTAGGTGCCGGTCGCGTCGGGCGAGCGCTCGGCGACGGACGCGGCGGCGAGCAGCACCTGCTTTCCGGACTGGACCACCGCCGGTGTGGCGGGCGGGGCCGGGGCCGCGCTGAACACGGCGACGGCGACGGCCGCGGCCGCGATGGCGCCCCTCCCCCCGGCCAGCCACGCCACGCGCAGGCCGCGGACCGGCCGGGCGGTGAGGCTGCGCACGGGCTTGCCGGCGATCCGGGCTTGCAACCCGGCGGCGGCTCTGCGCGACGGCGGCGGGCGCCGGGTCGTCGGGGGCGAGCAGCATTTCGAGCGTCTGCAGGTCATTCATCGCGGGCCTCCTGGGCGAGGATCGGGGCGAGCTTCTGACGGGCGCGGTGCAGCCGGGAGCCGACCGTGCCGGGGGAGATGCCGAGGGCCTGGGCCACCTCGGCGTAATCGAGCTGAACGAGAGCCACGAGCAGCAGCACGTCACGCTCGCCGTGGGGGAGCTTCGCCAGCGCGGCGGCGAGCGTGCCGCGGGCCGTGATCGCCGTGACCACGCGGCTTTCGGGGCCCTCACCGGGCTCTGGCGCGACCCCCAGCCGCGTCAGAGCCCGGTAGTGGCGCGCTTCCTTGCGGCGGTGTCCCGCCCCCAGGTTCGTCGCGATCCCGAACAACCACGGCCGCAGCTCGCCGCGCGTGGCGTCGAACTTCTCCCGCCGGTCGAACGCGATCAGGAACGTCTCCGCCGTGACGTCCTCGGCGTCCCGGGAGTCGAGGCGCGCCGCGACGTAGCGGTGCACCGCGGGGTAGTAGCGGTCGTGCACCTCGGTGAACGCCTCGGGCTCCAGCAGGAACCGCGCAGCCAGCTCGGCGTCACCCACCGATGCGGTCATGTCTCTGCCTCGGTCACGCGGGGTTTCCTCCCAGTCAGGGACAGCTTTCACCACGTCTTCGCCGCAGCGGGGAAACTTCTTTCCGAACGGGCGAGGAAGGTCAAAACGGTGCTGGTCAGCGCTGGCTCGGCCTAGGATCGGCGCGTGGAGCTTCCCGTGATGCCGCCCGTGCGGCCGATGCTCGCCAAGGCCGTGCACGAGGTCCCGAGGACCGAGGGGCTGTGGTTCGAGCCCAAGTGGGACGGGTTCCGCTGCGTCGTGTTCCGCGACGGCGCCGAGGTGGAGCTGGGTTCGCGCAACGACCGCCCGCTCACGCGTTACTTCCCCGAGCTGGTCGGCCTGCTGGGCGACGCCTTGCCGGACAAGTGCGTGGTCGACGGCGAGATCGTCCTGGTCACGCCGCGGGGCCTGGATTTCGAGTCGCTGCAGCTGCGGCTGCACCCGGCCGCGAGCCGCGTGCGGAAGCTGGCCGAGGAGACGCCGGCGAGCTTCATCGCGTTCGACCTGCTGGCCCTGGGCGACCGCGATCTCACGGCCGAGCCGTTCAGCACGCGCCGGCGGATGCTGGAAGACCTGCTCGGCGACAACCCGTCCGGCGGCCTGCAGCGCGTCCACCTGACCCCGCTGACCACGGATCCTGACACGGCCGAAGACTGGTTCACCCGCTTCGAGGGCGCGGGCTTCGACGGCGTGATGGCCAAGCCGGCCGATCAGCCGTACGAGCAGGACAAACGCGTGATGTGGAAGGTCAAGCACGAGCGCACGGCCGACTGCGTCGTCGCTGGGTTCCGCTGGCACAAGGACGGCCAGGGCGTCGGCTCGCTGCTGCTCGGCCTGTTCGACGACGCCGGCGCCCTGCACCACGTCGGCGTGGCCAGCAGTTTCACGGCCAAGCGGCGCCGCGAGCTGGTCGACGAGCTGGCGCCGTTGCGGGAGAACGCCCTGGAGGGCCACCCGTGGCGCACCTGGGCCGAGTACGAACCCGAGCCCGGCCGCCGGCCCGGCGCGAACAGTCGCTGGGCGCCGCAGAAGGACCTGTCGTGGGAGGCCGTGCGGCCCGAGTGGGTCGCGGAGGTGCGTTACGAGCACCTGCAGGGCGGCCGGTTCCGCCACGGCGGGCGGCTCGTGCGGTTCCGCCCCGACCGTGACCCGGCGTCGTGCACCTATGCGCAGCTGGAGGAGGCGCCGCCGGCCGAGCTGGCGACGTTGTTCGGGGAGGCGAGATGAGCGGGGTGGTCCTGGAGCTCGACGGCGTCGAGCTGACGGTCTCCAGCCCCGACAAGGTGTACTTCCCCGAGCGCGGCGAGACGAAGCTCGACCTCGTGCGTTACTACCAGGCCGTGGCCGGCCCGCTGCTCGACCGCCTCGGCGGCCGTCCGCTGCTGCTGGAGCGCTACCCGGACGGCGCCGGCGGCAAGAGCTGGTTCCAAAAGCGTGTCCCCAAGACCGCGCCGGAGTGGCTGACCACCACCGTCGTCTCCACGCCCAACGGCACCACCAGCGATGCCCTCGTGGCCGCCGACCTCGCCCACGTGCTGTGGGCCGTGAACCAGGGCTGCCTCGGCTTCCACGTGTGGCCCAACCGTGCCGCGTCGCTCGACATCGCCGACGAGCTGCGCATCGACCTCGACCCGTCGCCCGGCATCGGCTTCCCGCAGCTGCGCGACGCGGCGGTGCTCGTGCGCGAGTTCCTGACCGAGCTGGGCATCGAGGTCCACGTGAAGACCTCCGGCTCGCGCGGCCTGCACCTCTACGCCATCCTCGAACCCCGCTGGGACGGCTACCAGGTCCGCGCCGCCGCCGTCGCCCTCGCGCGGGCCCTCGAACGCCGCCACCCGGACCTCATCACGGCCCAGTGGTGGAAGGAAGAACGCGGCACGCGCGTCTTCGTCGACTTCAACCAGAACGCCCCGCACAAAACGGTCTTCGGCGCGTGGTGCGTCCGCCCGCGGGTCGGCGGCCAGGTCTCCACACCCATTTCGTGGGCCGCGCTGCCCACTGTCACTCCGGACACGCTCACCCTCTCGACCGTGCCCGCCCTGGTGACCGAGCACGGCGACCCGTGGTCGGGCGCGAACGACCGGCCGCAGTCGATCGAACCGCTCCTGGAGCTGTCCCGTGAGGACCTCGCGTCGGGCCTCATGGACGCCCCGTGGCCGCCGGTGTACCCGAAAATGCCGGGGGAGCCGCCGCGCGTGGCGCCGAGCCGCGCGAAGAAGAGCTGAGCACGCGTCACTCGATCGGCAGGTCGAAGGCCAGCTGGTCGCCACCGCCCGATGGTGCGCCCGAGAGGGCGGCGGTGCAGGCCGGGCACGGGGTGACGTTGCCGGTGCCCGGAGCCGTGAGGTCGACGGGCGTCCACGTGCGGGATTCGCGGTCGCCG
The DNA here is from genome assembly GCF_030285625.1 of Amycolatopsis sp. 2-15. NCBI lineage: Bacteria > Bacillati > Actinomycetota > Actinomycetes > Pseudonocardiales > Pseudonocardiaceae > Amycolatopsis > Amycolatopsis carbonis. The sequence continues at coordinate 8,492,629 of NZ_CP127294.1, read as the reverse complement.
CAGGCGGAGCGGCGGTAGCGCAGGTCGCCGGCACGCGTCATCAGGTGGGCGACGGGTGCATCGTCGGGGAGGGCGCCGACGAGGTACCAGCGCGTCGCGGTGTGGACTGTGGGGATTGTCGCCATGGAACTGTCCTCCTGGGAGGCCGGTTCAGCTTCATTCCTTCGCCACAGTCATCTTCCGTCGCGGTGGGCACGAATCCGTGCGTTTGGGGGTGTTCGGCGTGGCGTGCTCAGTCCTCCACGGACTGTTCTTCCTGGTCAGGCGCCGGTTCGTCGAGGTAACGCAAGATCCTCAGGAGGCCGCGTTCGTCGATCTCGTCGTCCTCGGCCACGCACTCGGTGAGGCGCCGAGTGACGTCGCCGGTGTCGAGGCCGGCGCCGATGAGCACGAGTTCGGTGCGGCGCGGGCGTCCGGCGGGCCAGGCGGAGCGGTCGAGCTGGATGAACGCGCCCACGGTGTGCAGCCCGAACCGCGAGCGCGGCCCGAGGTCCACGTGGCCTTTCACGCGGTAGAGGCCCGGCGGGCGCTGTTCCAGGAAAGCCAGCAGCCGCCGCGGCGACAGCGGGCGGTCCGCGGTGAAGGTGACGCTCTCGTAGGCCGCGTGGAGATGCTGCGAGTGGTCGTGGTCGTCTTCGCGCAAGTCGTCGAAGGTCAGCTGGCCGTAGCGCTCGCGCGGCTTCGGGTCGAAGAACAGCTCCGGGTCCACGCGGCCGTGGTCGGTCACCAGCACCGGCACGCCCGGCGCGAACTCCTCGACGGTCGCGGTCAGCTTGGCGAGCTCTTCGGCCGGGACGCGGTCCGCCTTGTTCACCACGACCAGGTCGGCGATGCGCAGGTGGTCGGCCAGTTCGGGGTGGCGTTCGCGGGTGCTCTCGAACTCCGCGGCGTCGACGACCTCGGCGAGCCCGCCGTAGCGGATGTCGGGGTTCTCGCTGGCGATCATCAGCCGCAGCAGGTCGCGCGGCTCGGCGATACCGCTGGCCTCGACCACGATCACGTCGATGCCGGCTTCGGAGCTCGACAGCCGCCCGAGCATCGCGTCGAGCCCGCTCGCGTCGACGGCGCAGCAGAGGCAGCCGTTGCCGAGGGAGACCATGGTGTCGACCTGGCCGGACACGGCGAGCGCGTCGATGTTCACGCTGCCGAAGTCGTTGACCACCACGCCGACCCGCGCGCCCTGGCGGTTGGCGAGCAGGTGGTTGAGCATCGTGGTCTTGCCCGAGCCGAGGAACCCCGCGACGAGGACCACCGGGATCCGCTGCCTGGCCACGATCACACCCCTCCCGCCGTCGCGACGACCTTACCGCCAAGTGATCACGGAACCGCTTCCAGGTCGTGATCAATTTCCGGACACATTGTGCAAGGTCGAGGTGACGCAATTATTTCCGCGCCCGCGGCACCGGTGCCCACCTGCGCATTCCGCATTTCCGGGCCGGTGCCCGACACATTCGGCGGTTGCCTGGAACGTCACTTCGGGTACGCTCCCCGTTCTGGCGAAACCCTTGGGGCTACGGGATTTTTCGCCGCCGACTCGGATCAGCGTCGAATGACGGAGGAACAGTGGGTCTTGCCTGCGTGTCGCGGGTTGTGCATTCTGCCAGTGGAGTAGCCCGGTGACCATTGCGTCCATGCGAGTGAATTTCGATGCACCCTTACCGCCCGAAAGGGTGACAACCGTCGAATACGGCGAGGCCGAGGAATTCATCCGGCTCTGTCACGCGGAAGCCGCCGTGCCCGGCCTGCGGGTCGACGAGCGGCTCGCGCAGGTCAAGGAGGAGATCGCCGAAACCGGTTCCTACCGCCACACCTATGCCGAACTGGCCCACGGCGCGCGCGTGGCGTGGCGCAACTCCGCGCGCTGCATCGGCCGGCTCTACTGGCGCGGCCTGCGCGTGCGTGACCGCCGCGACGTGCGCGACGCCGCGGGGGTCGCCGCCGAATGCGTCACGCACCTGCACGAAGCGACCCGCGGGGGCCGGATCCGGCCCACGCTCACGGTGTTCGCGCCGGGCAGCCCCGCCACGCCCGGTCCGCGTATCCACAACGACCAGCTCATCCGCTACGCCGGCTACCGCCTCGAAGACGGCTCCGTGCTGGGCGATCCGCAGTACGTCGAGTTCACCGACACCGTGCGCGAACTGGGCTGGCGCCCGCCCGAGCGGCGCGGTTCGTTCGACGTGCTGCCGCTGCTCGTCGAGGCGGAACCGGGTTCGCGGCAGCTGTTCGGCCTGCCCGCCGACGCCGTGCTGGAGGTGCCGCTCACGCACCCGGACCACCGCTGGTTCGCCGGCCTCGGCCTGCGCTGGCACGCCGTGCCGGCCATCAGCAACATGCCGCTGGAGATCGGCGGTGTGCGCTACTCCGCCGCGCCGTTCAACGGCTGGTACATGGCCACGGAGATCGGCGCGCGCAACCTCGCCGACGTCACGCGCTACAACCTGCTGCCCGTCATTGCCGGCCTCATGGGCCTGTCCACGGATGACGACCGCACGCTGTGGCGCGACCGCGCGCTGGTGGAGCTGACTCTGGCCGTGCAGCATTCGTTCGACCACGCAGGCGTCACCATCGCCGACCACCACTCGGAGTCGCGGCGGTTCCTCACGCACCTCGACCGCGAGGAGCGAGCGGGCCGCTCGTGCCCGGCCGACTGGAGCTGGGTCGTGCCACCGCTTTCCGGCGCGCAGACCCCGGTTTTCCATCGCTACTACGACGAACCCGACCCCGCGACGCGCCCGGCGTTCCTGCCGCCTGGCTAAAGGGAACAACCGTTCGGCGGATCTCGGTGAACTGGGGGCGCCGATGGTCCGCCGATGGCGGACAATGGGGACATGACGACAGTGCTCGTCGCCTACGCAGGCAAGAACGGCGGCACCCGCGAGATCGCCGAGGTGGTCTCGGAGGAACTGCGCGCCCTCGGCCACGCCGTGGACACGCGGGACGCGGCCGACGTCGCCGACGTGGCCGCTTACCCGGCCGTGGTGGTCGGCAGCGCGCTGTACTACTCGCGCTGGCGCCGGTCGGCCGTGCGGTTGCTGGAGCACAACGTGGCGGCCCTGCGGGAGCGTCAGGTCTGGCTCTTCCACAGTGGCCCGTGCGGCCCGGGTGCTGCCCTGGTGCACGTGAGCCTGCCCGCGTCCGTGGCCCTCCTGGCGGCGAGCATCGACGCGGAACGCACCACGACCTTCGGCGGGCGGTTGGACCCCGCGCTCGTCCGGGGGGTTCTGCCGCGGCTGATGGCGCGCGGATCCCGCGCCGGCGATTTCCGTGACTGGGAGCGGATTCGCACCTGGGCCCGCGACGTCGGGCACCGCGTGAGCTCGCACGTTTCTCTCTGAACACTTGCCCGTTCTCGATCGTCGCGGGTCCTGCTCCGGCGTGCCGGAATCCGCGCAAAACCCTATGAATGACACCAAAACCGCTAAACCGCATCGGTTGCCCAGTCACTCACTCAGGTGTAAACCAACACCGGCGACACCTCGAAACTCACCAACGAGCAGGGGGACTCCGGTGCCGGATGCCACGGCGGGCAAGAAGCCCAGACTCACCTCGGACCAGCGCAACGCGTTCATCGCCGCCTGGCTCGGGTGGACCATGGACGCGTTCGACTACTTCCTCGTCGTGTTCATCCTGGCGGACATCGCCAAGGACAAGTCCTTCGGCGCGACCGCGACGCAGCTCGCGTTCATCACCACGGCGACGCTCGTGATGCGGCCCGTGGGCGCACTGGTGTTCGGGCTGTGGGCGGACCGCGTCGGCCGACGGCTCCCGTTGATGGTGGACGTGCTGCTGTACTCCGTCGCCGGCGTGCTCTGCGCGGTGGCGCCGAACTTCACCGTGTTGCTGATCCTGCGGTTCATCTATGGCATCGGCATGGGCGGCGAGTGGGGCCTGGGCGCCGCGCTGGCCATGGAGAAGATTCCGGTGCAGCGTCGTGGGTTCTTCTCGGGGGTGCTGCAGGCCGGCTACTCGAGCGGCTACCTGGTGGCCGCGCTGGCGTACCTGCTGTTCCACACCGCGCTCGACCTGGACTGGCGCTGGATTTTCGTGCTGAGCGTGTTCCCGGCGCTCATCAGCCTGCTGATCCGCTCGCGCGTCAAGGAATCCGAGGTGTGGGAGGCCGCGCAGGAGAAGATGCGGGTCACGCGCACGTCGGTCAAGGACGTCCTGCTCAACGCGAAGGTCATCCGCCGTTTTGTGTACCTGATCGTGCTGATGACGGCGTTCAACTGGCTCAGTCACGGCACGCAGGACGTCTACCCGACGTTCCTCAAATCCACCGAACACGGCGGCGCCGGCCTGAGCGCGTCGACGAGCACGTGGATCGCCGTGATCTACAACATCGGCGCGATCATCGGCGGTCTCACGTTCGGCGCGCTGTCCGAACGCTTCGGGCGGCGCGTGACCATCGTCAGCGCCGCCGTGCTGGGCCTGCCGATCATCCCGATCTTCGCGTTCGACCACGGCGCCGGCATGCTGGCGCTCGGGTCGTTCCTCATGCAGATCATGGTGCAGGGCGCGTGGGGCGTCATCCCGGCCCACCTCACCGAAATGTCCCCCGACGCGATCCGCGGCTTCTACCCCGGCGTCACCTACCAGCTGGGCAACCTGCTGGCCGCGCTGAACCTACCGATCCAGGAAGCCATCGCGCAGTCGCAGGGCTACTCGGCCGCTCTCTTGTGGACAGTCATTCCGGCGCTGGTCTGCGTCGCCGTCCTGACCGCCGTGGGCAAGGAAGCCAAGTCCATCCGCTTCGGCAGCGAGGCGGCAACCACCGCACCGGCGGCGAGCTCGGGCGCGCAGTAGTCCCCGGGTCCCGGCCCGGCCGGCGAGCCCGTCCGGCTCGTCGGCCAGGTGGCTGAGTTGACGGGCTTGCGATACGGAAATGGTGGTTGACCTGCGAGGGTTGCCGTCGGTAGATCGACGATATATCGTCGTCATGTCGGCGATAGAGCAACCCGAGGAGACACTCATGAGCGAGACGGCAGGCAACAACCACCTGTTCCGCGGCTTCGGCGGTCCCGAGCGCTTCGGCGACCAGGAGGGCGGCTTCGGTTCCCACCACCACCGCCACCACGGTGGCCCGGCCCGCGGCGAGCCCTTCGGTTTCGAACACCACGACCCGCGTCACCACCACCCGTGGTCCGGCGATCCGGGTGAGCACCTCATGCGGGATCACGGCCCTGGTCACGGTTCGTGGTCCGGCGATCCGGGTGAGCACCGGGGACCCGGCCACTGGCCCGGCGGCCCCGGTGACCACCACGGCCCGGGCCATTTCGGCGCCCCGCCAGAGCCGTTCGGTTTCGCCCCCGACGCCGCCCGCGGCCCGGGCGGGTTCCCGCCACCGCCACCGCCGCCGGTGCCGCCCGGCCCGGGTTTCCCCGGCTTCCCGGAGTTCGGTGGCTTCCCCGGTGGCCCGGGCGGTCCACGCGGCTGGCCTCGCGGCCGCGGACAGTGGGGCCGAAACGCCCGTGGCCCGGTGCGTCCCGTCCGCCCCGCGGTGCTCGCCCTGCTCGCCGAGAGCCCGATGCACGGCTACCAGATCATGCAGGAGATTCGGCGCCGCACCGACGAGGAGTGGCGCCCCAGTCCCGGCTCGATCTACCCGATCCTGCAGCAACTGGAGGACGAGGGCCTCGTGCGCACCGTCGAAAACGGTGGCCGCCGCGTCGCCCAGCTCACCGACGCGGGCCGCGAGCACATCGCCGGGCGAGAAGACGAGTTCGCGGCCCTCTGGGAGTCCCACACCTCCGACGGCGGCCCGGACTCCGACCGCTTCGCCGCCCTGCACCGGCAACTCGGCGACCTCTCGTCAGCCGCGGGTCAAGTCGCCTACGCCGGCACGGACGCCCAGGTGACCGCCATGGGCAAAATCCTGGCCGACGCCCGCCGCCGCCTCTACGCCCTCCTCGCCGAAGACCAGGACTACCCCGAAGACTGACCGGCCACAGGAAAGGGCGCCGAGTCCACAGTGGACTCGGCGCCCGTCAGGTCATCCGCCCGGGCGGTGGCTCCGGCTCCCACCCCAGATGCGCCGAAACCACATCCGCCGCCGTCACCGTCCGGGTCCCGGCCTCCGCCAGCCGCGAACCGATCCGCGCGTGCGGCGCCGAGATGTTCAACGCCGCCACCACGCGCCCCCGGAAGTCCCGCACCGGAGCCGACACGCCGGACAGCCCGGCCTCGAACTCCTCCGCCACCCGGGCAAACCCCTCGTCGCGGGCGGCCCGGATCGTGGTCCACAACGCCGGCAGTGCCGGGTGGCCCGGGAAGCGCACGTAGAGCTCGTCGGGCGTCGCGTCGAATAGCAGCACGCGCCCGGCGGAGGTGCGGTCGGCCGGGACGCCGCGGCCCTCCCATTCGTGGACGCGGAACGAGTGCCCCGACACCGAAAGCAGCGTCAGCACCTCGCGGTCGCGCAGCACGCACAGGTGGCTCGTCTCCTCGAGGTCCGCCGACAGCGAGTGCATCACCGGCTCCGCGGCCCGCACCAGCCGGTCCTCGGCACTGCGCGCGACCAGCGAAAGAGGCGCCGGCCCATGCAGTAGCGGAGGGTGTCGGGATCGCGCTCGACCACGCCCTCCAGCGCCAGCGCCTTGAGCGCCCGCGAGACCTGGCTCTTCTCGCGCCCGGTCACCTCCGCCAGCCGCACCACGCCGAGGCCGCCCGCGCGCTGGGCCTCGGTAGACGCCAGGGCCTCGAGCAGGTCGAGGTCGCGACGCAGCCCGTGCCCGGACACCGTCATGAGCGAACCTTAAGCCGAGTTGGCCTGAGCGCAACACGCGTGGCGATGCCTTGCGCGCTGGGCTTCGGCGGACGCGAGGCCTCGAGCAGGTCGCGGCGCAGGCCGTGCCCGGACAGCGTCATGACCGAACCTTGAGCCGAGTTGGTCTGAGCGCAACACACGTTGCGATGTCCCGCGGGCTCTTGTCGGCCTGCCCGGCGCGCTCGTAGCGTCGAAGCCGATGAAGATCACCGCGATCACCCTCGACCACCTGCGCCTGCCGCTCGATCCCCCGCTGCGAGCGGCGTGGGACCCCGAGCCGCGGCGGCACTTCGACGCCACGATCGTGCGCGTCCACACCGACGAAGGCGTCACCGGCATCGGCTCCGGTGACACGATGGCCGGGTTCGAGGCCGTGGCGCACCTGTTCGTCGGCACCGATCCGCTCGACATCGTCCGCCACGTCAAGGCCATCGAAACGGCCAACTTCCACGGCGGCCGCTACTGGCCGCTCGAAGCCGCCCTCTGGGACATCATCGGCCAGGTCGCGGGCCTCCCCGTCGCCACGCTCTTCGGGAACTCCGCGCGGTCGCTGCCGGTCTACGCGTCCTCGGCGGAGCTCAAGCCGCCGGCCGAACGCGTCGAGGCAGCGCAGCAGGCCCGTGAAGCAGGCTTCCGCGCGCTCAAGATCCGCATCGACCGCGACCGCGCCGACGAAGGTGTCGTGACCGTCGCAGCCGTGCGTGATGCTCTCGGTTCGAATTTTCACATCATGGTGGATCTCAACCAGTCGTGGCGCATGGCCGGGGACACCGCGCCCGCCACCGACCTCGCCGCGACCCGCCGGCTCGTGCGCCGGTTGGCCGAGCTCGACGTGTTCTGGGTCGAGGAACCCTTGCCCTACGCCGATGTCGAAGGTTTTCGCACGCTGCGTTCGGAAAACCCCGGAGTTCGCATCGCCGCGGGAGAAATGCACCACTCCGTGCCCGACCTGCTGTGCTATCTCGAACAAGACGTGCTCGATGTCTACCAAATGGACGCCGTGCTCGCGGTGGGAATGCACCGCGCCCGCACCCTCGCCGAGGTGGCGCAGCTGAAACACCGCGCGTTCACCCCGCACAGCTGGACCAACGGCATCGGCCTGCTCGCGAATCTCGCGCTGGCCGCGGGCGTCGGCGCCGGCCCGTATCTGGAGTTCCCGTACGACCCGCCGGGCTGGACTCCGGAACGACGCGACTTCATGCTGGCCGAACCCCTGACGATCACCCCGGGCGGCGAGCTCGCCGTGCCACAGCGGCCCGGGCTCGGCGTCGAACTCGACGAGGAGGCGGTGGACCGGTGGCGGATCTGACCCACGAAGGCTGGCCGGCCGCGGCTGTCGCCTCCGTCTGGACGCGCGACGTCGCCACGGCCCACCGCGTCGCTTCGCGCCGGCACGGTGTGGGTGAACACGTTCGACGCGAGCGACGTCATCACCCCGTTCGGCGGGTTCAAGGCGGCCGGTGTGGGGCGCGACAAGTCGCTGCACGCGCTCGACGCGTACACCGCGCTGAAGATCACCTGGCTCGACCTCACCTGAGTTGTCGACTTGTCCACCTCTCCCGGGAAAGGGGCACGCGTGGTGCGGACCGAGTTCGGGCCCGGCTTCGTCGAACGGCTGCCGGAGTTCGCCGCAGAGCTGGGCGGGTCGCGGGTCTTCGTGGTGACCGACCGCGGCCTGCGGGCGACGGGCATCGTCGGGCGCGTGGAGAAGATCTTCGCCGCGGCCGGCGTGGCCTGCGTCATGCACGAGGACATCGGCCCCAACCCCGCGACGACCGAGCTCGACCGCGGCGCCGCCCGCCTGCGTGAGAATGGGGCGCCCGTCGTGATCGCCCTCGGCGGCGGGTCCGCTCTGGACGCGGCCAAGGGTATCTCGCTGCTGGCCGGCAACCCCGGCTCGCTCGCCGCCGACGCGGACACCCTGTGGTCCGCTTCGGACGGGCTGCCGATCGTCGCCGTGCCCACGACGTCAGGGACCGGCGCGGAGACCAACGGTTTCGGCGTGGTGGAAGACACCCGCTTGTGCCAGAAAGTCTACATCGGACACGACTCGGTCCGCCCGCGCATCGCCGTGCTCGACCCGGAGCTCACACTCGGCCTCCCCGCCCCGATCACCGCCGCCACCGGCCTCGACGCCCTCGTCCACGGCGTCGAATCCCTCGCCTCCCTCGGCGCCGACGCCACGTCGCGGGCCGACGCCGCCCGCGCCGTCACCCTCGTCGGCGCCTGGCTCCCGATCGCCTACCGCGACGGTGCCAACCTGGAGGCTCGCTCCCAGCTCATGCTCGGTGCGCACCTCGCGGGCCAAGCCCTGACCCGCTCGGGCCTCGGCCTGGTCCACGGCCTCGGCCACGCCATCACCGCCCGCACCGGCATCCCGCACGGCGTCGCGCTGGCCGCGGTCCTTGAGGAGGTCATGACCTACACGGCCCCCTTCGCGGCCGCCGCCTACGCGCAGGTCGCCGACTCCCTCCGCGCCCCCGCCGCCATCGACGCCGTCCGCGCGATCTCCACGGCCGTCGACCTCAAACGCCCGCTCCGCACCTTCGGCCTCACGCGCGCCGACCTGCCCGCCCTGGCCACGGCCGCCCTGGCGGACGTGGTGACGAAGAACGCTCCCCGCGCGCCGCGACAGGCCGAGGTCGAGGAGCTGCTCGCGTCCGTCTACTGAGGACAAGGCCGACCGCCGAGCTGCCGGGCGAATCGCATCGGCAGCCCGGAGATCTCAGCCGGCTTTGTCCTCAGTAGCCGAGCGCGGCACCGCTGAGGCGCGAAGGCACGCGCCCGCGCAGTCGAGGCCTGGCCGCGCACGCGAGGCACCGCGCCTCGATGAGTTCGGGGCGCACGTCGCCAAGGCAATCCTCGCGCGGGGCGCCGGGCGTATCAGCCCGACAGCTTGGGGCCTCAGCCGTCCTTGTCCTCCGCCGAGGCGCGGCCTACGTGTGCGCGGCCGGGTCCTCGACCAAAACGCCTGCGTGCCTTCGCGTCCCAGTCGAGCCAACTCTGTCTACTGAGGACAAGGCCGACCGCCGAACTGCTAGTCCGATTCACCGGTCTGCGGAGGACAAAGACAAACGCCGGACCCCAGCAGGAGTCCGGCGTTTCCCGACACCGACCTCAGCGCTTCAACCCGTGCTCAATCGCCTCCACGATCCGCGGCCGCAGGTCCGCGACGCTGACGATCGCATCAACCGAGCCGACCTCCACGGCGCGCTGGATGCTGTGCACGCGGTCGAACTCGGCGGCCACCTCGCCCAGCTTCTCGGCGCGCACGGACGACTGCACCTCCGCCAGTTCGGCCGCGCAGGCCGCGCGCTCGGCGCCGCTGAGCTCGCCCAGACGCGCCTGCAGTGAGGAGACCCGCGGGTCGTTCGCCGTGCGCGTGTTGACCTCGCCCGAGAACACGACCGCGGCGGCCGGCGCCCCGCCCAGCACCGAGGCGAACGAGCCCTCCAGCGCGAGCACCGTCATGTTCGGGTTGAGGGCCTTGGAGAACACCACGAACGCCCCGCCGTGGTAGCGGGAGATCACGGTGAACACGATCGGGCCGTCGAAGTTGACGATCGCGCGGCCGATCTCGGCGCCGTACTCCAGCTGGAGCTTGCGCATGGACTCCGGGGAGCCGTCGAAGCCCGACAGGTTCGCCAGCACCACCAGCGGACGGTTGCCGCTGGCCGAGTTGATCGCGCGGGCGACCTTTTTGGACGAACGCGGGAACAGCGTGCCCGCGGTGTAGGTGTCCGGGCCGTCGGTGGGCGGGAAGCCTCGGCGCGGCACCGAGCGCGACTCGATGCCGAGCAGGCACACGGGGTGCCCGCCGATGTGCACGTCCTGCACGGCCGCCGTGTCCGCGTCGGCCATGCCGGCCCAGCGCTCCAGCACCGGGTGGTCCTGGTCGGACAGGGCGCGCATCACCGTGCGGATGTCGAACGGCTTCTTCCGGTCCGGGTTGTGCTCGGCCGAGAAGATCTGGCCCACCGTGGTGAAGTCGCTGCCGACGATCGCGTGCGGGAAGTCCGACATGTCACGGCTGACCGGGTCCGACGTCGCCGCGGTGCGCGGGCCGGGTTCGCCCGGCACGACGTAGGTGTGGTCGTAGTGGGACATCAGCACGTCGCGCGCGCCCGCCAGGTTCGGCGCCCAGTACTGCGCCTGGCCGTTGGGGCCCATCACGCGGTCGTAGCCGCCGATGCCGAAGTTGTCCTCGGCCGACACGCCACCGGAGAAGTCGAGCGACTGCTTGCCCGTGAGCACCATCGCGGAATCCGGCGTCATGACGAGGATTCCCTTGGTGTGCATGAGCATTGTGGCTTCGGCGTTCCAGTACGGCTGGCCGCCGACGGTGATGCCGGAGACGACGATGTTGATCTCGCCGCCGTCCTGCGTGAACTCGACGATCCGCTTGAGCGCCGCCGCGATCCAGTCCATGTTCTCCACGCCGGAGTCCATGGAGATCTTGGCGCCGGACGACAGCGCGAACCACTCGACGGGAACCCGCATCCGCTCGGCCAGATCGAGCGCGCCGATCACCCGCGCGCACTCCGGCTCCGCGAGCGCGCCGAGGGACTTCGTCGGGTCGCCCAGCAGCACCACCCGCGTGACGCCCTCAGGCACCCGCTCGGTCGGCGTGGAGACGACCCCCGCGACGATCCCGGCCTTGTTGCGCCCCTTCGGCCGCTCGACCGGCACGAGGGCGCCGGAGTCGTCGAGGTCGTGCTCGGTGAACGTGCCGCCGCCGGCGAGCAGGTTGGTGAGCTCGTACGGGTACACGGTGTCGCGCCGCGCCGCGCGCAGCACCTTCTGGCGGTAGTCGTCCAACGGCTGCACCGGGTCCTGCGACGGCTCGCCGACGGACAGGCGCACGCCGGAGCCGGCCTCGTTGCGGATCGTCACGGCCAGCTCGGTCAGCTCACCCGTCTCCGGCTTGCGCCGCCGCGCCAGGAACTGGATCTCCTCCACGCCCGCGCCCGCCGTCGACGGCAGCACGCGCCGGGCGAGCAGGTTCAGCTCGTCCATCGTGAGGTCGCTCGGCGGCCACACGTAGACGACGATCCGGTTGGTGTCGAAGCGTTTCCGGGCCGGGCGCTGCGCCTGCACGTTGCGGATCGCGTCGAGGCACGCGGCCAGCGTGTCCTCGGCCGCGGGCAGCGACACGAGCCGGCCGTCGGCCTCGCGCAGCGGCGTCAGGTCACGCACCTGCGCCATCGCGACCAGGCGCTCGTCGGCCGGGTTGGCCTGCGCGACGCACTTGAACAGGTACACCTCTTCGTCCGCCGAAGGCAGGCGCGTGAGGTCGAACTCCTGCAGCCGCTCCAGCTGCATGCGCTCGGCGACGCGCGGGTGCAGGCCGCGGATCAGCCGGTCCTCCGCGAAGCCGTCGGCACCGCGGCGGAACGTGAAGTGGTGGTGCATCACGGCCCCGCCGCCCCCGGCGACGGTGGTGGTGATGCGCGTGATCGCGTCCGGCAGCGGCTGCGCGGCGAGGACCTCGCCGAGGCTCGTGGCCATCGTGTCGGAGTCGGGCTGGTCGGCCCACGTCACGTAGATGTCGGCCACGGCGTAGGTGCCGGCGTCGCTCGCCAGCTCACCCGCGGCGCGGACGGCGGCGGGCAGCCGCGTGAAGTCGACGGCCGTGGTGACCACCCGCGCGGGCTCGGCGTGCTCCGCGGTGACGAACACACACTCGGCGACCTCGCGCCGTTCGATTTCGGACAGGCTCTTGTTGCCGTAGTAACGCCGGGTGAGAACTTCCAGCAGCGGCGCGGGATCCGTGCCGGGCCGGTCGATGCGCTGACCGAGCAGCCGCACCAGCGGCTCCGAGCTCGACACCATGCCGGCGATGAGCTCCGCGCGGTCAGCCGCGTCCGGGTTGCGGTCGAGGTACTTCAGGCTCTGGCGGACCTCGGCGTAGACCTCCGCGCGGGCGCGGCGCAGCAGCGGCTGGGCGAACCAGCGGAACACCACACCGCGCGCGAAGTCGCTCACGGCCGGGTGGCGCACCTGCGTGGCGGCGACGAGGTGCTCCAGCGCCAGGCCGGCCTCCTCGCGCAGGTCGCCGGTGGGCGGTGCCTCCGTGAGCCACTGCCGCAGCAGCGCCGTGACGATCGCGACGTCCGACGAAGACCGTTGCTGCGCAAGGAAGATGCGGAAGACCGCCTCCTCCAGCTCCGGCGTGCGCTCCAGGTCGGCCACGCCGTAGTGGCCGAGGACGCGGCGCAGGCGGGCCTGGAACGTCTCGGGCAGCCCGGCGCGCTCCACGTCGAGGCTCTGCAGGTAGGTGTGGAAGTACTCGCGGGCGCTGTGCACCGGGCTCGCCGGGCTGGCGTCTTCGCCGGCCGGCTTGTTGCGCGTGAGCTCCGACAGGTCGGCGAACACGCCCAGCAGCTCCACCTCGCCCGCCAGCGGCCGGGAAGCACCCTGCTCGGCGCGCGCGGCGAGGTAGCCGGCGAGCGTGCGGCGCTGGTCGTGCGGGTCGACGTCGAACCCGAGCAGCAGGCCGCGCAGATCCTGCAGCCCGCGCGCCGCGCGGTCGGCGGCGGAGGCGGCCGTGGGCTCGGCGGGCAGCTCGATCTCGACGGTCTCGGCGACGTCGGCGGCTTCCGCCGCGTCATCGTCGTCGGCCAGCGGCTCGAGGCGCATCAGCGCGGCGCCGGTCTCGACCTGGCTGCCGATCGACACGGGCAGCTCTCGCACCCGAGCGCGGAACGGTGCGCGCAGCACCGTCTCCATCTTCATGCTCTCCAGCACGAGGATCGGCGCGCCTCCGTCGACCTCGTCGCCGACGGACAGCGGGGTCGCGACCACCAGCGCGGGCGCGGGGGAGCGGACGACACCGCCCTCGTCGCGGCTCACGCGGTGGGTGATGCCGTCGACCTCGACCAGGTGGATCGGGCCGTGGGTGGCGGCGACGAGGCGGAACCGCGTGCCGTTCACGGTGATCTGGCCGCTGTGGGAGTCGAAGCGCTCGATCTCGACGTCGGCCGGGTGCACGTCGCCGCCGCCGCTGATGCCGACGCGGAAACGCTTCGGCCCGATGCGCGCGACGCTCACCCGGTATGCGACGCCGCGCAGCTTCAGGTCGAGCGGGCGGCCGCTCTCGAACTGCACCTGCGGACGGCCGCCGTGCGCGGTCGACAGGAGCCGGACGCGGGCGATCTCTTCCTCGTCCTCGTAGGCCTCGATGGCCGCGGCGGCGAGCGCGATCGCGGAGTGCTTGCTGGTGACCAGGCGGCCCTCGCCGCGGACGCGGTCGATCCAGCCGGTGTCGGCGCTGGCGTCGATCACCTCGGGCTGGTCGAGCAGGTCGAGCACGAAGCTCTTGTTGGTGGCGCCGCCCTCGATGATCACGGTGGTCTCGGACATCGCGCGGCGCAGGCGGGCGAGCGCCTGGTCGCGGTCCCGGCCGTAGGCGATGATCTTCGCGATCATCGAGTCGAAGTCGGCGGGGATCGTGTCGCCTTCGCTCACGCCGGTGTCGACGCGGATGCCGGGGCCGGCCGGCAGCAGCAGCCGCGCGATGTGGCCGGGCGACGGGGCGAAGTCGCGGTCGGGGTCCTCGGCGTTGAGCCGCGCCTCCACGGCGTGGCCGAGCTCGGCGGGCTGCTCGCCCTCGAGCTTGCCGCCCGCCGCGACGTGCAGCTGCAACTGCACGAGGTCCGTACCGGTGGTGATCTCGGTGATCGGGTGTTCCACCTGCAGCCGGGTGTTCACCTCGAGGAAGGCGAACAGCTTCTCGCCCGGGTGGTAGAGGAATTCGACGGTGCACGCGCCGCGGTAGCCGACCTTGACCGCGAGCCGCTCGGCCGAGGACTTCAGCTCGGCCGTCTGCTCCGGCGCGAGGACCGGCGACGCGGACTCCTCGATGATCTTCTGGTTGCGCCGCTGCACCGAGCAGTCGCGCACGCCCAGCGCCCATGCGGTCTCGCCGTCGGAGATCACCTGGACCTCGACGTGACGGGCGCCCGTGACCAGGCGCTCCAGGAAGACGATGCCGCTGCCGAACGCGCGCAGCGCTTCCTGGCTGGTGCGCTCGTAGGCGTCGGTGAGCTCGTCGGCCGAGGACACCTTGCGGATACCGCGCCCGCCGCCGCCCGCGGTCGCCTTGAGCATGAGCGGGTAGCCGATCTTGTCGCCGGCCGCCAGCGCGTCTTCGAGCGTGGCCACCTCGCCGCGGCTCCACGGCGCCACGGGGACGCCGACCTCTTCGGCGATCAGCTTCGCGCCGATCTTGTCACCGAGCTGGCGCATGGCCTCCGCGCTCGGCCCGATGAAGGTGACCCCCACCTTCTCGCACAGCTGGGCGAACGCCGGGTCCTCGGCGACGAAGCCCCAGCCGACCCATGCGGCGTCGGCCTTCGTCTCGACCAGCGCCTTCTCCAGCTTGTCCAGATCGAGGTACGGGCGCGCCGAGGCCGGCCCCAGCGAGTAGGCCACGTCGGCCTCCCGCACGAACGTCGCGGACCGGTCCGCGTCCGTGTAGAGGGCGACCGTCTCGATCCGGGCACCGGTCTCCGCGGAAAGATCTCGGACAGCGTGGATCAACCGCATAGCGGCTTCCCCGCGGTTCACGATGGCGACACGACTGAACACCGGACTGAGCCTCCCAAGTACCCACGCGCAGCAGGCGACGTCCGTATCCGGAGCGTCGCCTGTCTTCGCTTACACCCTGCTCCCTTACCGGCGGGTACACCAATGTCGTGCATGGCGCATGCCGGAGCCGTTGCATTGTGGGAACCCGCCAAAAAGTTGCCCAGGCCACACCGCCGTGGACACGTTTCGCGCGAGGTCTGCCACAAACCACCCGGTAAACGTACGGCGCCCGCACTGGGGAAACCGCGAGAGTGCGGAGCGTGGCCGAGGTTGTCGCTCCGACGGTGCGTGATCGTCACCCGCTGTTCAACCTTCGATGTGGTTTGTCTCCGAATAGTTTGACGCAGTACTACCTTCTTGTGGGCTTTGAGGAGGTCGGGATGAATCAGGACGTGGTGGTCCTGACCGCCGGCGCCTACCTGCTGGTGCCCGCAGGCGTGGTGCACGCATGGGGCACCGTGGCCGAGTCCGGCGCCGACGTGCTGATCGTCAAAGCGCCAGGCGAGAACCGCTTCGGCTACTTCCGCTTTGGCGACCGCATCCGCCGCGGCGCGGCGGACCCCGCGGAGGTCCTGGCTACGCGGGCGAACTTCGACAACCACTTCACGACGAGTCCGGTGTGGACGCGGCTGCTGGCGAGGGAGTCGGAGCGGGCCGCGGTGGTGGATTTTCCGGGTGGCGCAGGGGATTGATCTCGCGGTGGTAGGGAGGATTGACGGGTGCCGCCCGGCACGCTTCGACGGAGGTGACGGCGGCGGTCTTGGGCTGAGGGCTTGAGGCTTCGGTCCTGGCTTCGGGTATCGGGTCTTTGGTCTCGGGTACGGGCCCGGGGTGCGGCTTGGGGCCCTCGGGTTTTCGAGTGTCGAAGATTTGCCGCGGCCTCGAACCTCGGCTGCGGACTTAGGCTTCGGATTGCGGCGTGTGGGCTGCGGGGCCGCCTCGCTTGTACTGAGCGGCGGACTTCGCTGCGGTGCGATTGGCCGACTCAGCCGGCCGATCGCACGGGCGGGGCTATAGGCCGCGTGGGTAACGCTGCGTTTCTTGGCCGATCTGTGTCCCAGCGCAGCGCGTTGAATGAGCTCCGGACTCGCTGTCGTGCGATCAGCCGACCTGGCCGGCAGTGGACGGAGCGGAGTAGCGGGTTGCCCCGCTCGGCCGAGGCTTTCCGCACATTCGCGCTCCACCTGGTCCGGTTTCCCTCGTTTTCGACCGGTTGTCCAGTGACCCTTGACACACCTCGTCGGCCCCCTTACCTTCGCTGGTAATCGATTTCTCGAATGGTGGGATCGAGGGGGATGGGCGACGACGGCGTCGCGCTGGTCGAGCTGGCCGGCGTCAGCAAGACCTACGGCGGAGTGCGTGCAGTTCGTTCGGTGGATTTCACCGTGTGGGCGGGGGAGGTGCACGCGCTCCTCGGGGAGAACGGGGCGGGCAAGTCCACCCTGATGAAGGTTCTCTCCGGAGAGGTGGCCGCCGAGGAGGGGGCGATCCGGATCGGCGGGGTGCCGGCCCGGTTCGCCCGCCCGGCCGACGCGCAGCGGGCCGGCGTCGCGATGATCCACCAGGAGCTCGACCTCGTGCCGGCGCTTTCGGTGGCGGAGAACGTGTTCCTCGGCCGCGAGCCGCACACCCGCTACGGGGTGCTCGACCGCAAGCGGATGGTCCGCACGACAAAAGCCTTGCTCGAACAATCCGGTGTGGACCTCGACGCCACCGCTCCGGTCGAGCGGTTGCGCACCGGCGAACAACAATTGGTGACCATCGCGAAAGCGCTGTCGCTGAACGCGCAGATCCTGATCATGGACGAACCGACCTCGGCGCTTTCCCCCGTGAAGTCGAGCGATTGTTCGCAGTGATCGACCAGTTGCGCACAGCCGGTGTGGCCCTGGTGTACATCTCCCACCGCATGGCAGAAATCGGACGCGTCGCGGACCGGGCAACAGTGCTGCGCAACGGCGAAGTCGTCGCCGAGTTCGCCGCGCGCGAGCTGACGGCGGCGCAGGTAGCCGAAGCGATGGTGGGCCGGCCGGTGCAGCAGATGTTCACGACCGAAACCAAGCCGTTCGAAGGCGAACACGTTTTGGTGGTAGACGAACTCGTAGTCACACCGCAGGCCGGCCGCCGCGAACCGGCGGGGGTCAGCCTGAAGGTCGGCGCCGGAGAGATCGTCGGGGTCGCCGGACTGCTCGGCTCAGGCCGCACCGAACTCCTCGAAACCCTCTACGGCGCGTCCCCAGGAACCATCACCGGCGGCCAAATCCGGCTCAACGGCAAGGAATACCGGCCGAAATCCCCGCGAGACGCGCTTCGCAACGGCGTGGCGTTCGTCCCCGAGGACCGCCGGATCTCCGGCCTCTCGCTGGACCACTCGACCCTCGCCAACACCGTCCTTTCCGTCGTCGACGCATTGGCCCGCTTCGGCATCGTCTCCGCCGGCCGAGAGCGCGAAACCGCCCGAACCTCGGCCGAACAGCTCGGTGTCAAACTTCGCACACTCGCCGACCCGGTCGGCGCGTTGTCCGGCGGCAACCAGCAAAAGGTGGTTCTCGGACGCGCTCTGCTCACAAAACCACAGCTGCTGTTACTCGACGAACCAACCCGAGGCGTCGACGTCGGCGCGAAGGCCGAGATCTACCGAATCCTGGGAGAAGTCGCACAAACCGGGGTGGGAATCCTCCTCGCGTCGTCCGAACCCGCCGAGCTGGTGGGAGTCTGCGACCGCGTGGTGGTGCTGCGCGGCGGCAAGACCGTGCACGAGCTCGACACCGCCCTCGCCGGCGAAGGCGAGCTGCTCGCCGCCTCGATGGGAGACGTCCGGTGACCGGCCGCACGGTGCTCGCCACGCTGTTCCGGTTCCAGAGCGTCTTCGGGCTCGTCGTGGTGTTCGCCGCCGCGATCGTGTTCTCGCCCTCGAACGACGGCGAACTCGTGTTCCTCGGCGCGGACAACCTGCTCAACGTCGTCCGCGCCATCTCCGAGATCGGCATCCTCGCCGTCGGCATGACGCTGGTGATCCTCGTCGGCGGCATCGACCTGTCCGTGGGCTCCGTGCTGGGCCTCGCGTCCGTCGGCGTCGCCGAGCTGCTGACCACGAACGACTGGGCCCTCGTGCCCGCCGTGCTCGCGATCCTCGCGCTCGGCCTCGGTTTCGGCCTGGTACAAGGAGTCGCGAGCGCGCGGTTCCGCATCCAGTCGTTCATCGTCACCCTCGCCGGCATGCAGATCGCCCGCGGCCTCGCCCGCATGTGGTCCGGCGGCGAAGGCGTGTCGATCACCTACGGCGACGGCCCCGGCCAGGCGCCGGTGCCGTTCTCGCTGCTGGGGGAGCGGACGTTCAACGGCACCGTCCCGATCCCCGCGCTCATCTTCGTCGTGGTCGCCGCCCTCGCCATGGTGCTGCTGCGGGTGAGCGCGTTCTCCCGGCACATCTACGCGATCGGCGGCAACGAGAAGGCCGCGCGGCTGTCCGGCGTGCCTGTGGTGCGTGTGAAAGTGCTCGTGTTCGGCATTTGCGGCCTGCTCGCCGCGCTGGCCGGCATCGTCCACGCGGGACAGCTCAACTTCGGCGGCCCCAACGACGGCAGCGGCTACGAGCTCAACGCGATCGCCGCCGTGGTCATCGGCGGCACCAGCCTCTCGGGTGGGCGCGGGACCGTGCTCGGCACCGTGGCGGGCGCACTGCTCGTCGGCGTGCTCGACAACATCCTCCAGCTCAACAACATCGACTCCAACGTTCAGCTGATCGTGGTCGGCGTGGTGATCGTGTTCGCCGCCGGGCTGCAACGGCTGCGTCCGGGCCGCGCGCAGGCCGGCCCGTAGAGACGTTGGCCAGGGAAGGGGAGCTCACATGTCCATCACCACCCGCCGCGGGCTGGCGCTCGCGGTCGCCGGGGTCGCGTTCGTGGCCACGGCCTGCGGCACCACGCACGAGAACGCGCCAGGGGCGTCGTCCGGCGCCGGACCCGCCACGCAGGCGTGCAAGGGGCCGGGCGGGAAGTTCACCATCGGCATGAGCCAGGCGAATCTCGGTGAGCCCTACCGCGTGCGGATGGACGACGACATCCGCAAGGCGGCCGCGTCGATCCCGCAGTTCACCGTCAACTTCGCCGACGCCGCGCAGGACAACTCGAAGCAGGTGGAGCAGGTCAGCACGTTCCTCACACAGAAGATCGACCTGCTCATCATCAGTCCCAACGAGGCGACGCCGCTCACCAGCGTCGTGAAGAAGGCCTACGACCAAGGCATTCCGGTGCTGGTGCTCGACCGCAAAGTGGACGGTGACGCGTACACGTCGTTCATCGGCGCGGACAATGTGGACATCGGGCGCCAGGCCGGCCAGTACTTCAAGCAGCACGTCCTGCCCCAAGGCGGGAAGATCGTGGAGCTGAAAGGCCTCGCGGGTTCGACGCCGGCGAAGGAACGCGCCGACGGCTTCGACGAGGGCATCGCGGGCTCGGGCATCACGATCGTCGGGACCGCCGACGCCGATTGGTTGCGCGACAAGGGTCAGCAGCAGGCCGACGCGCTGCTCAAGGCCCATCCCGACGCGCAGGCGATCTTCTCCGAGAACGACCCCATGGCCGAAGGCGCCCGGCTCGCGGCGCAGAACGCGGGCAAGGCGACGCTGCCGATCGTCGGGATCGACGGGCTCCCCGTGCCGGAGGGCGGGATCAAGGCGGTGGAGGCCGGGCGGCTGTCGGCCACGTTCATCTACCCGACCGGCGGGGCGGAAGCCGTTGCCGCGGCGAAGAAACTGCTCGTCGACTGCGGGCAGGTCCAGAAGGCGCAGACCCTGCAGACACGGCTGATCACCAAGGACAACGCCACGCAGGTCTACGCCGAGCTCAACCAAGGCTCATGACACGCATCGGGGTCATCGCGATCTCCGACGGTCGCGATCACGTGCACCGGCGCAACACCGGGTTCATTCGGTCCAAAGTGGACTCTTTTATCGCCGCCCTCACGGCCGCCGGCCACGACGTGATCAGCGGCGGGCTCGTGGCCACCAACACCACGGCGACCGCGGCCGCCCGGTCCGTCGCCGCGGCTTCGGTGGACGTGACAGTGTTCTACTACGGCGTCTGGAGCTTCCCGCACTTCACGATGCTGGCGGCCGACGCGACGACCACACCGTTGCTGCTCGTCGCGTCCACCGATCCGGCGGAACCGGGGCTCGTCGGGATGCTCGCCGCGGGAGGCGCCCTGGACCAGATCGGCCGGCGCCACACTCGGTTGTGGGGCGCGCCGGACGACCCGGCGCTGGCCGACGACGTCGGCGCGCACGCGCGGGCGGCCGGCGCCGTGGCGTCGCTGCGCGGCTCGACGTTCGGGCGGTTCGGCGGGCGGCCGATGGGAATGAACACCGCCGTCGCCAACACGGACCAGTGGATGCGGCAGTTCGGCGTGGACGTCGAGGAGATCGACCAGTACGAGCTCGTGCTGCGCGCCGAGAAGGCCGACGCCGCCGAGGCCGCGCGTGGGCGCGAGTGGCTGGAGCGGCTCGCGACTGTCCACTATGACGGGGCGAAGCTGACGCCTGAGTTGCTGGAGCGGCAGATCCGGGCGTACCTGGCCGTGCGGGAGCTCGCGGCCGAGCGGCACCTGGACTTCTCCGGCATCAAGTCGCAACCCGAGCTGACGGAGAACTTCGCGACGATGGACGTGGCGGAGGCGTTGCTCAACGACCCGTACGACTGGAACGGGCCCAAGACCGTCCACGTCACCGCCACGGAGTCCGATATGGACGGTGCGCTGACGATGCAGCTGATGCACCGCATCACGGGCACGCCGGTGCTGTTCGCGGATGTCCGGCACCACCATCCCGATCGTGACGTGTGGGATTTGTGCAATTCCGGACAACACGCCACGTGGTTCGCCGCCCGCAGCGGCGACCCGGCGGAGAACCTCGGCCGCGTGCACCTGTATCCGTCGGTGTTCTTCTTCCCCGCCGGTGGGGCGTCGGTGGCGCACTTCGCGGCGCCGGGGCGGATGACCCTCGCGCGGCTGACCCGGCTCGACGGGGCTTACCGGCTGCAGCTGGTCATGGGCGAGTTCGAATGCTACGACGACGCCACGAACACGGCGTTGGCCGCTCGGTCCACACCGGAATGGCCGCACGCGTTCACCCGGCTCGACGTCGAGGCGACGGTGTTCCTCCGGGGGTTCGGTGCCAACCACATCCACGCCGTCCCGGGCGATCGACGGCGGGAACTGCGCGTGGCGGCGGAGCTGCTCGGGGTGCGCGTGGAGGAGTGGACGCGCTGACCGCTTCCGGCCAGTGGCCGTCACTTTCGTGAGCCAGGAGCGACCATGCCCCGGTGAGACTTCTGCGTGTGGTGCTGGCCGTGGGTTTCGTGCGGACGACCGTGCCCGGGGTGGCCGAGGCCGTGCCGCCGGCGGGCGCGTGTGCGAGCCCCGAGGCGGCGCACGCGACCGTGCCGGCGGTGCCATGGGCGCAGCGGATGCTGGACCCGGCGGCGGTGTGGCCGCACAGCACGGGCGCCGGGTGCTGGTGGCGGTCGTCGACTCCGGGGTGGACTCCGACCGTCCGCAGCTGCGCCGCGCGGGCAAAGTCCGGTGGGGCGAGGACTTCTGTCTGGTGGGTTCGCTGCCGGGGTCGTTCGACTGCGACTCGCACGGCACGGCCGTCGCGAGCATCATCGCCGCCGACGCGGTGCCGGGTGTCGGGTTCGCCGGGCTGGCGCCCGGGGCGAGCATCCAGCCCGTGCGCGTCACCGAGCGCGCCGCGAACTCCGACGGCACGCTGGAGGGCATCGACTTCGCCATCCTCGCGCAGGGGGTGCGCTACGCCGCCGACCAGGGCGCCAAGGTGATCAACCTGTCGCTCGCCGGGCGGACCGACAACGCCGACCTGCGCGCGGCCGTCGCCTACGCCCGCGCCAAGGACGCGCTCGTGGTCGCCGCCGTCGGCAACATGCAGCAGGGCGAGCACCCCGGCCAGCCCACCTACCCGGCCTCCTACGACGGCGTGCTCGGCGCCGTCGACCAGACCGGCCGGCGCCCGGCCGACTCGCAGACCGGCCCGCAAGTCGACCTCGTCGCTCCCGGTGGGGGCGTCGTGGCCGCCACCCGCGCCGCCGGCCACGACTACTGGCAGGGCACGAGCTTCGCCGCGCCGTTCGTGTCGGCGACGGCCGCCCTCGTCCGCGCCGCCTGGCCCACCCTCACCGCCGACCAGACGGCCCGCCGCATCCTCGCCACGGCCACCCCGTCTCCCAGCGGCCACGGCCCCGGCTACGGCGCGGGCCTCGTCAACCCCTACCACGCCGTGACGGACCAGCTGGCCACCGCACCACCCCGCCGGCTGCCGACTGTCCACAAAGTACAGCCGGACGCCGCGCAGCTCAGCCGCGCTGCTTGGGCGCAGTCGATCAACGGGTTGGCTTCGCTGGTGATCGTCGCGGCGATGGGTGCCGCTCTGCTGGTACTGCTCGCGGTGGCCGTCGCGGCACGGCTCGCGCTCGCGGTGGCGGGTCCGCCGTGCAGCACCACCAGGGGACCGCTGACCCGCGTCGCGACCGGGCCCCGCCCGAGCCGGTGCGTTGAGCGCACCCAACGCCACATTGGGGTGCGGCCGCAAGCGCGGCGCCCGCACCGGAATCACCCAGCGCGCGCGATAGCACCGTGGCCGCCGCGAGCACCAGCACAGCGACCCCGTCGGCCGCCAACGAGGCCGCGCCCCACGGCGGGCCCGAGCGCAGCGCGGCGACCAGCGTCAGCAGCACAGCCGCGCCGGCGCCCGCCAGGCCCAGCGCCCGCGGGTGGCGGGGAGCCCACAGCCGCCCGGTGCGCGCGGCGCCGGCCGCGACCGTGGCCGCGAGGTCGTCGTACTCGAGTTCCGGCCAGTCTGTGCCCCTCGGCACAAGGTGAAGCACCTCACCGTCGCGCACGCGCTGGGCGCCGAGGGCGCTCGCCTCCGTGACGGGGCTGCCGTCGAGGCGGCGCAGCATCCAGCCACCGTCCTGCGCGCCCTCGTCGGCGAGCGCGTCGCCGGTGCGGCGCACCAGGCCGGGCAGCAGCTCCGCGATCGGCGACCGGTCCGGCAGCGCCAGTTCCATGCGGCGGGCCGGCGCGTCGATCGTCACCCTCACCAGGCCTGTGGTCATCGTCCGACCTCCCCGGGCTCGTGCGGCCCACGATGACGGGGGAGCGCGGCCCGCGGGGGCCCTCGGCAGCTTGCGGTCATCGATCGGGGACACCCTTCATGCCGATGAGTGAGCGCATGAGACGTCCGTCTCCACCAAAGGGGTGAAAGATCGCTTGTCGGGCAGCTCGTACTCTTACGGGGCGTTACTCATAGAGGAACATTCACGTTGAGTCGTGAGTTGCTTCCACCCAAGAACGAGATGAAGGAGGTACCGCCATGGGCACCGAGCCCCCCGTCGTCCACGCGACGATCGTCTTCGGGCTGCGCACGTTCGGGAGCGTTCCGCTGCCGGTGCGCGCTGACCTCGAGTACGACCCGTCGGACCCGTACGCCATTTCCGTCGGCTACCACGCCGGCCCCGGTGTCGTCCGCTGGCTCTTCGGCCGCGACCTGCTCGCAGACGGCCTCATCGCCCCCGCCGGCGACGGCGACGTGCGAGTGCGCCCCGCCGCCGACGACGCCCGCGTGGTCGTCGAGCTCAACGCCCCCGACGGCTCCGCCGTGCTGGAAGCCCCGGCCGACGAGCTCGCAGACTTCCTCGACCGCACCTACGACGAGGTCCCGGCCGGCGACGAGGCCCTCTGGTTCGACTTCGACCAGGAACTCGCGAAGCTGGCCCTGCGCGACTGAGCTCCCCGGCAGCATCGGGGACTTGGCGTGATCGGGTGGTTTGGACCGCCGAGGTGCCTGTGTCACAGGCTGGTCGTGTCACCGGCGCTTCATCGCCGCCAAGGTCAGTGCCATCGGGGGCGTCGCGCAGCCAGGTGGCTCGCACCCCTGAGCCGTCGGCGGCCGCATAGCCGAGTTTCGCGGTGGCCCCGCGCCACTCGTGACATCAGCCTCGCTGCCCGGCCCACCGGACGGCGGGACCCATCGCCCACCCGGCGGCGGCGAACACCGCGCCGACCAGCAGCCAGCCGGGGGTGCCCCACTGGACGAGCGCCGTGCTGAGCAGCGCCGGGCCCGCCATGCGGGCCACGGACGTGCCGGTGCCGAAGAAGCCCTGGTACTGGCCCTGCCGCGCGGCGGGCGCGAGGGCGAAGCCGATTTCCCAGGTGCCGGCCGACTGCAGCATCTCCCCGAGTGCCTGTAGCAGCGCTCCGGCGACGAGGACCGCGACGGCCACCGTCGCCGATGAGCCCGTCGCCGAGAGTGCGAAGGTGACGCACGAGGCGGCCAGCAGCACGCCGGAGTGCCGCACCAGCCGCTTCGCCGAGGGCAGGCCGGTCACGCGCGTCGCCACGCGGACCTGGCCCAGCACGACCACGATCGTGTTCAGCACGAACAGGGCCGACACCGTCCACTCGGGAGCGGCGGTCCGCGAGACGATCCACAGTGGAATCGCGAAGCTCAGCAACGGCATGCGCAGCAACAGGATCGCGTTCAGCAGCGTGACGAGCGCATACGGCCGGTCGCGCAGCACGGCCAGCGCCGGCTCGCCCTCTACTCGCGGCACCGGCGCGACGGCCGGCAGCAGGCGCAGCAGCACGGCCGACACCACGAACGCGGCCGCGTCGAGGGTGAACGCGGCGGCGTACGCGCCGGGCGTATCCGCCAGCAGCGCGAGACCGCCGAGGCCCGCGCCGACGGCCAGCCCCGCGTTGCCGGCCGACTGCAGGTGCGCGCGGACCCGCGTGCGCTGCTGCGGCTCCGCCACGGCGGCCAGCAGGGCCTGGCGCACGGCGCTGACCCCACATTGCCCGGTGGCATAACAACAAGCGGCGAGCGTGAACGTCCACGCCGAACCCGCGAACAGGAACGCCGTGATCGCCAGCCCGGTCGCCACCGACAGCAGCACCGCCGCACCCCGCGCGCCCCTGCGGTCGGCCGCGTGCCCAAGCGGCACGCCGGCGACCGTGCCCA
The DNA here is from genome assembly GCF_030285625.1 of Amycolatopsis sp. 2-15. NCBI lineage: Bacteria > Bacillati > Actinomycetota > Actinomycetes > Pseudonocardiales > Pseudonocardiaceae > Amycolatopsis > Amycolatopsis carbonis. The sequence goes on along the minus strand of NZ_CP127294.1, from coordinate 8,467,244 downwards.
CCGCCCAGCCCAGCGTGAGACCCAGCCCCACCTGGCCTGGTGTCAATCCGACAACGCGCGTGAAATACAGCACCGCGCACGTGAGAAAAGCACCATCGCCCAGTGAGGCGGCGAGCTGCGCACCCGCGAGCAAGCGGCCGGGCCGCGAACCGGCCACGGAGGCGGGGCGCTCGATCGTCGTCATGCCGTTGACGCTAGAGCTGCGTTTGGCCCTGCACCAGATCCAATTCTGTGCACCCAGACCGGGCCAATGTAGGCTGCCGGAGGTGGACTTCCACGTGACGCTCGCCGGGCGCGGCGACCTCGGCACGCGCATCTACCGCGAGCTGCGCGACGCGATCCTCGACGGCCGGCTGCGCTCCGGCGAACGCCTCCCGCCCACCCGGGAGCTGGCGAAACGCCTGTCGGTCTCCCGCAACACCGTCGCCGTGGCCTACGACCGGCTCACCGCGGACGGGTTCCTCGCCGGCCGCGTCGGCTCCGGCACCTACGTGTCCGCCGAGCTGCCCGCCGGCCGGACGAGACAGGCACCTGCCGGTTCGGCCCGGCCGCGCGAGGTGTGGCGGACGCTGCCCCCGCTCGAACCGGCGGGCACCGACCCGGAGTACGACTTCCGCGTCGGCATTCCCGACGCGCGGCTCTTCCCGATGCAGGCCTGGCGCCGGCTGCTGTCGGCGGAGCTGCGAGGAACCGGTTCCGCGCACTACGGCGACCCCGCGGGCCACGCCGGGCTGCGGGCGGCGATCGCGCGCCACGTCGGCGTTTCGCGGTCCGTGCGCGCCGACGCCGGCGACGTCCTCGTGACCCAGGGCGCGCAGCAGGCGCTCGACCTGCTGTGCCGCGTGCTGGTCGAACCCGGCGACCGCGTCGCGATGGAAGAACCCGGCTACCGCATGGCGCGGCTACTGTTCCGTTCGCACGGCGCCGAAATCGTCGGCGTGCCCGTGGACGGTGAAGGATTGCAGGTCTCGGCCCTGCCCCCGCGCACGCGGCTGGTGTACGTCACGCCGTCGCACCAGTTCCCTCTGGGCACGCCGATGTCGCTCGCGCGCCGGACCGCGCTGCTCGACTGGGCCGAGCGCACCGGCGCGATCGTGATCGAGGACGACTACGACAGCGAGTTCCGCTTCTCCGACCGCCCGCTCGAACCGTTGCAGAGCCTCGACCGCGCCGGCTGCGTCGCGTACGTCGGCTCGTTCTCCAAAACCCTGCTTCCCGTGCTGCGCCTGGGTTTCCTGGTCGCGCCGCGCTCGTTGCGCGACGCGTTGCTCTACGCCCGGCAACTGGCTGACTGGCACGGCGACCACCACGCGCAGGCCGCGCTCGCCCGGTTCCTCGACGAGGGCCCGTTCGCCCGCCACATCCGCAAGGCGACCCGCGAATACGCCGCGCGCCACGAGCACATCACGAAGTTGCTGCACGAGGAGTTCGCGGAACTGCTCACGCCGGTGCCCTCGGCCGCCGGGCTGCACCTCTGTGCACTGTCCGATGTGGACGTGGAACTCGTTGCGGCGCGGGCGAACCAAGCCGGTGTCGGGGTGCAGTCTCTGGCGGGACTGTGCGGGGAACCCGCGCCGTCCGGGCTGGCCCTCGGCTACGGCGCCGTGGCCCCGGAGAAGATCGAGGCCGGCCTCGCCGTACTGAGACGCGTGTTCGACGAGGGTTGACCTCACGGCCCACCGGCGTACGGTCGAAGGTGTTGGCTGTTGTTCAGAGACGTGCTCCGGTCAGCGCCCCTGCAGGTTCCTGCGAGAGGAGCGCTCCATGAACACCCCGTTTCCCGCGGTTTCGGTACCGGCGGAGCTCACCATCACCACCACCGACCACGAAGGCGCTCGTGTGCTCACCCCGGTGGGTGACCTCGACGCCGCCACCGCCCACGTTTTCGCCGAAGCACTCACCGACGCCGTCGAGCTCGGCAGGCCCGTGGTGGCGGATCTCTCCCGCGTCGAGTTCCTCGGCTGCGCCGGTATCCGCGCGTTGTTCACCGCGCACGATCGGGCTGTTTCGTTCACCGTGGTGTGTGACGGTGCGCGCAGCCTGCGCCGCTGCCTCGACGTGACCGGTGCGTCCGCCATGGTGGCCGTGCACCCGACGCTGAGCCGAGCGCTGGCGGCCGCGGTCGCGTCCTGAGCGAGTTTCGGGGTCCGGAGCCTCGGGTAGGCAGAGATCATGGCTGCTCACACGACAAACGTCCCGGACCTCGAGCTGAACAACGGCGTGCGCATCCCGCAGTTCGGGTTCGGTGTGTTCCAGATTCCGGAGGACGACACCGCCGACGCCGTGCGAACCGCGCTCGAGGCGGGCTACCGCCACATCGACACCGCGCAGATGTACCGCAACGAAGCCGGGGTCGGCGAGGGCATCGAGAAGTCAGGTGTGCCTCGTGAGGAAGTCTTCGTCACCACGAAGCTCGCCAACGACGCCCAGGGCCACGACAACGCGATCAACGCGCTCGAAGGCAGCCTGCGCCGGCTCGGCCTCGACTACGTGGACTTGTACCTGATCCACTGGCCGTTGCCGCACCAGGACAAGTACGTGCGCACCTGGGAAGGCTTCGAAGAGCTGCTGCGCGCCGGGAAGGCGCGCTCGATCGGCGTGTCGAACTTTCAGGTGGAGCACCTCGAAGAGCTCGCCCGCCGGACCGGCACGGTGCCGGCGGTGAACCAGATCGAGCTGCACCCCGCGTTGCAGCAGACCGAACTCCGCGCCTACCACCGTGCGCACGGCATCGCGACCGAAGCGTGGAGCCCGCTCGCGCAGGCGGCCGTGCTCTCCGACCCGGTGCTGACCGGGCTGGCGGACAAGCACGGCAAGACCGCGGCCCAGGTGGTGCTGCGCTGGCACCTGCAGCTGGGCAACATCGTGTTCCCGAAGTCGGCGACGCCCGCGCGCATCCGGGAGAACATCGACGTGTTCGATTTCGAACTCGCCGACGAGGACCTGGAAGCGATCGGCAAGCTCGACGCCGACCACCGCACGGGTCCGCATCCCGACACCTTCCGCGGCTGAACCTGCGCCGCACGGGTTTTCCCCCGCTGGTCCAGGGGTACTTCTTCGGGAGAGGCCGGAAGGAGTGTGCCGGGATGAGCACAGAAGCGTACGTCTCGTTCCTCGCCATCGGTGTGGTGCTCGTGCTGATCGACGGGCAGATCATCTACCGCAGCGGACGCGGGTACCTGGAGAGTTCCTACGGCGACCCCGCCGCGGGTGCGTCGATGACCCGGCTGGTGACGGTGCTGTTCCACCTGGTGACGCTGGGGCTGCTGGCGTTGCTGTCCACGATCCCGCTCGGCGACAGCGATCTGCCCGGGGTGGTGGGCCGCGTCGGCGTGCTGCTGCTGGTGCTGGCGATCGTGCACGCCCTCACGCTCGCCGTGCTGGGCCGCATCCGCGGCGAGCAGGTGGGCGAAGCCGTGGTGAACCGCAGGATCTCGCGCCGAGAGGCCGAGCAGCGGGGCACGGCGGTGACCACGGCGGTGCCGGCCCAGGAGGCGAGCTACCCGGACGTGAGTCCGCCGCTGGAGCACCGCGCGCCGTGAGTAGCCGTGCCTCAGACTTTCGTGAACGAACCTGAGGAGTGACCGGATGAACAGACCGGTGGTCGAAATCGAACGCGAGCGCAAGTACGAGGTCGCGCAGGACGCGGTGGTCCCCGACTTCGTCGGCGGCGGGACGGTGCAGGGCCAGGACGCGCCGGCCGAGGAGCAGCTCGACGCGACGTACTACGACACCGCCGGGTTCTCCCTCGCGCGTGCCGGGATCACCCTGCGCCGCCGCGTGGGCGGGCACGACGCCGGGTGGCACCTGAAGCTGCCGGTCGGGCCCGACGAGCGCGAGGAGCTGCAGGTCCCGCTCGGCGTCGACGACCGCAAGGTGCCCCGTGAGCTGAACCAGCTGCTGCGCGCCCACACACTGGGAGGCAAGCTCCTGCCCATCGCGCACCTGAAGACCGACCGGTTCTCCCACCGGCTCACCGACTCGTCGGGCCAGATCGTCGCGACCGTGACCGACGACCACGTGACCGGGGAGGTCGGCGGGAAGACGGCGCGGCTGGACCGGTGGCGTGAGCTCGAGATCGAGCTCGCGGGCGACGCCGCGCCGGAACTGCTCGACGAGCTGGAGAGCACGGTGGTCGACGCCGGCGCCCGGACGTCGCGGTGGCCTTCGAAGCTGCGGCGCCTGATCGACGACCGCGTGCCCAACGGACAGGTGGTCGGCGAGCGGCCTGACGGGGGCGAGGTCGTCGGGGCCTACCTGCGGGAGCAGTTCGCGGCGCTGCAGCGTGCCGACGTCGGGGCGCGGCGCGACGTCGAGGACTCCGTGCACCAGCTGCGCGTGGCCTCGAGGAAGCTGCGGAGCGCGCTGCGGACGTTCTCGTCCATTGTGGACGACGACCGGATCCCGAGCGTGACGCGCGAGCTGAAGTGGCTGGGCGGCGAGCTGGCCCCGGCCCGCGACGGCGAGGTCGTCGAGGCGCTCGTGCGCGAGTGGGTGGACGGCGCGTCGGCCGAGCTCGTGGTCGGGCCGGTGGACCAGTTCCTGACGCGGCGGTTCTCCCGCGAGGCCGTGGACGCGCGGGAGAAGGTGCTGGAGGCGTTGCGCGGCAAGCGGTACCTGGCTCTGATGCAGGAGCTCGACGCCGTCGTGTCGGGTGTGCCGACCGACGCCGGCTCCGCGAAGAAGGTGCTGCGCAAGCCGGTGCGCAAGGCTGCGGGGAAACTCCGGAAGGCGGAGAAGGCGGCGCACGGGCTGTCCGGCCGGGAGCTGGAGCACGCGCTGCACGACGTGCGCAAGAAGGCCAAGCGCGCTCGCTACGCGGCTGACGTGGTGCGGCCCGTGTTCGGCGGCAAGGTGCGCGGGTGGCGCAAGAACGTGAAGAACGTGCAGCAGTTGCTGGGCGAACACCAGGACTGGGTGGTGGCGGGCCCAGTCGTGTACCGCCTCGGCGTCGACGGCCACGACGAAGGCGTCGGGTTCACCTTCGGCGTGCTCTACGGGACCGGCGGGGGAGTGCGCGCCGGGATGCGGCGGGAGTTCGTGAGCCGGTGGAAGCGGCTCGAAAAGGGGGACGCGCCGAAGTGGCTGTAGGCCGCGCGGCGAGGTGACCGACAAAGGTGGCCGGGTGCCGGGGGAGTTGCCTCGGTACCCGGCCATCGCCCGTTCGTGGGGTGGGAATTCCGGGCGTGATTGAACCGCCGGCCCGTGTCGTCCGTGTTGGATGAGAGCGGCGTGAGGAGGCAACGTGCGGAGTCAGCGGGCGGGGGACGTGGTCGCGTTCGTGCTCCCGGGCAACGTGGACGACGTCACGGAGCCCAGCGGGGGCAACACCTACGACCGGCGGATGTGCGAGAGCTTGCCGGGCGCGGGGGTGCCCGTGCTGCAGGTGGCCGTGCCCGGGTCGTGGCCCGAGCCGGGGCCGACGGGGCGCGCGCGGCTGGCGCGGGCGCTCGCGGCGCTGCCGGACCTCACGACCGTGCTGATCGACGGCCTGGTCGCGTGCGGAGTGCCCGACGTGGTGGTGCCGCACGCGCGGCGGCTGCGCCTGGGCGTGCTCGTGCACCTGCCGCTGGCCGACGAGACCGGCCTCGACCCCGTGCACGCCGCCGAGCTGGATGCGTGCGAACGCGAGACGCTGCGGGTGGTGCGCCAGGTCGTGGCGACGAGCCCGACGGCCGCGCGCACGCTGATCAGCCGCCACGGCCTCGGGCCGTCGACGGTCGCCGTGGTGGAGCCGGGCGTGGACCTGGCGCCGCTGGCGTCGGGGACCGACGGGGTTTCGCGGCTGCTGTGCGTGGCGGCGGTGACCCCGCGCAAGGGCCAGGACGTGCTCGTCGAAGCGCTGGCCCAGCTGCCTGACCTCGATCTCACCGTGGATTTCGTCGGCTCGCTGACGCGCGCGCCGGAGTACGTCGACGAGCTGCGCTGGTCCGTCGACCGCCTCGGCCTCGGCGACCGCGTCACCTTCGGCGGGCCGAAGGCCGGCGCCGAGCTCGACGCGGCTTACGACCGCGCCGACCTGGTGCTGCTGCCCTCGCACGCGGAGACCTACGGCATGGTTATCACCGAAGCCCTGGCGCGCGGCATTCCCGTGGTGGCCAGCAATGTCGGCGGGGTGCCCGATGCGCTCGGCCGCTCGTCGGACGGCGCGGTGCCCGGCCTGCTCGTCCCGCCCGGAGACCCGGGCGCCCTCGCTTCCGCGCTGCGCGGCTGGGTCACCGACGCCGAGCTGCGGCGCGACCTGCGCACGGCGGCGCTCGGCCGCGGCAGCGCCCTCGAAGAGTGGGACGGCGCGGCCCGCCGGCTCACCGAAGTACTTTCCCGCTGGCGTTCGATCCCGATCAAGGTGGCCTGATGCGTACGTTCTGGTCGTGGTTCCGAATCCTCGCCGGGTTCGCGATCATCGGGGTGCTGGCGTGGCGCCTCGGCACCGACGCCTTCCTCGACGGCCTGCGGGTGATCGGCCTGTGGCCGGTGCTGGCCGCGCTGACGATCGGGCTGCTGACCACCGTCGTGAGCGCTTGGCGGTGGCGCGTGGTCGCTTCGCGGCTGGGACTGCGCCTGCCGCTGCGCCAGGCCGTGGCGGATTACTACCGCGCGCAGTTCCTCAACGGTGTGCTGCCGGCCGGGATCCTGGGCGACGTGCACCGCGCGGTGGACCATGGCCGCAAGGCCGGTGACGTGGCGCGCGGCGTGCGAGCTGTTGTTCTGGAACGCACAGCCGGACAGGTCGTGGTGGTGGCGGCCGGACTCGCCGTGTTGTTTTTCCGACCTGCCGTGTTGCCTGCGTTCGCCCACGATGTGCTGACTTTCGCAGGTGCTGGTGTTCTTCTGGCCGCGATCGTGGTGCTGACCGTCGCGTGCAGCACGGGCGACCGCTGGCTGCACAGCGCGTCGAAGTGGCAGCGGGGGTTCGCGGAGTCGATGGCGGACGTTCGCGCCGGGCTGCTGGGGCTGCGCACGTGGCCGCGGGTCACGGCGTTGTCGCTGGTCGCGCTGGCCGGGCACCTCACGCTGTTCGTGGTCGCCGCGCACGCGGCCGGTGCCACCGCTTCGCTGATGACGCTGCTGCCGCTGCTGGTGCTCGCGCTGCTGGCGATGGGGCTGCCGATCAACGTCGGCGGGTTCGGGCCGCGCGAAGGTGTCGCGGCCCTGGCGTTCGCCGCCGCGGGGCTGGGTGCGCAGCAGGGGGTGACGGTCGCCGTCGTGTACGGGTTGCTCGGCCTGGTGTCCACGGCTCCGGGCGGGGCGGTGCTGCTGGTCCAGTGGCTCGGCTCGCTGCGTCGCCGGCCGCTCGTGTCGGCCGCGCCGACCGCGTTGCCGGCGCGTACTGCGGCTCCCGCGCCGGCCCGGGTACCTGCGCGGTCCGCCGCCTGACGATCACCGCGTCTCCTCGGCTTCCCGGTGGTGCTGAAAGCGCTCTCACCGCAGGTCACGCACCGTGCGGCGGTCGGCTTGGTGCGCCTGGGTGTCGGCGACCGGGCCACGGCGGAACAGACGTATCGCGAACTGGCGGCGCGGACGGAGGCGTTGGGCGCGGATCTGCTGGGTGTCGTGCCCGTGCTGACCGTGCGCGCCGGCGCGGTCGTGGAGCCGGGGGAGGCGCCGCATTCCTGGGGCTGGGCCCCGACTCCGACGGAGCCCGCGAAGGTGTGCTGACCGGCTCAGCCGGCGTCGAGGCGAGCTTCGGCGCGGGTGGGCTGGAAGAGTTCGACCGGGTTGGTGGACGGATCTTCGATCAGCACCTGCCGTCCGCCGACCCCGTCGACGACCGGGCCACGAAACGCCACCCCGGCCGCGCGCAGCCTCGCGACCTCGGTGTCGAGGTTCTCGACCTGCAGCGCGAACCGGTTCCAGCCTCCCGGCTCGGGAACCCGGCCGTCCGGCAGGGCCTGGCCGCCGCCGGGCCCGCCTCCCGGCGCGCTGAGCAGCAGCCGGAGTTCACCGCGGGCGAGCATCGCGAAGGCCGGAGCGGGGTGCATGACCTCGGTGAAGCCGAGATGGTCGCGGTAGAACCCGATCGCGGCATCGACGTCGTCCACGAGGTAGCGGACGCTGACTGTGGCCATGGCAGCCTCCTGAAGGAGTCACGATACCTACGCCCGGCTGAACCGCGCTCCCCATTCGTGCACACGCTCCTGCAGTTCCGGCGGCGTCACCACCCGGAAGTCGGCGCCGACGACACCCAGCGCGAGTGTCGGCCAGTCCAGGGAGTCGGCGGTCATCAGTACCCGGCACTGGTCACCGGCCAGCTCCTCGACCGTGCTCCACTGGCCGATGCGCTCGCGCACGGTGGTGGCCGGCGCGTCCACGACGACCTCCACCCGGTATGGGCGCGCGACGTTGTCCAGACCGGCGCGGACGAACTCGGCGGCGTCGGCCGCGGGCAGCTCGCGCGGGCGGAACGGGGCGCCGGTGCTGCGCGGGTCGGTGAGGCGGTCGACGCGGAAGCTGCGCCAGTCGTGGCGGGTGAGGTCGTAGGCGACGAGGTACCAGCGGCGGCCCACCGGGACGAGGCGGAGCGGCTCGACGTGTCGCTCGGTCTGCCGGCCGTCGGCAGACCGAGCGGTGTAGGAGAACCGCAGCCGTTCGCTGTCGCGGCAGGCCAGGGCGATGGCCGTAAGCACGCCGGGGTCGACGCTGGGGCCGGGAGCGCCGTTCCAGCCGAGGGGGACGGTCATCGCGCGCAACGCGTCGACGCGCCGCCGCAGCCGGGCCGGCATCACCTGCACCACCTTCGCCAGCACGCGCAGCGACGACTCCGCGACGCCCTCGACCGAACCCTGCGCGGCCGCCTGCAGGCCCACCGCCAGCGCCACGGCCTCCTCGTCGTCGACGACCAGCGGCGGCAGCGTCGCACCCGGCGCGAGCTGGTAACCACCGTCGACGCCGCGCTGCGCCTCGACGGGATATCCCAGCTCCCGCAGCCGGTCGACGTCGCGGCGCAGCGTGCGGATCGACACCTCCAGGCGGCCGGCCAGCTCCTGGCCGGGCCAGTACCGGTGCGTCTGCAGCAGCGACAGCAACCGCAGGGTTCGCGAGCTCGTGTTGGCCATGAACCCAGATTCTCTCCTATTGAGGTCACAAAGTGGCCGGAATGGGTTTTACCTTAGGTTCAGACGCAGACACCGACGAGAGGACGAAGCCGTGAACGAGACGTGGCCGACCGACGTGACCACGGGCGAACGCGCCGACCTGCTGGCGATGCTGGGAAAGCACCGCCACTTCCTGCGGTTCACGACGCGTGACCTCACCGACGACCAGGCCCGCCTGCGGACCACGGCCAGCGAGCTGTGCCTGGGTGGCCTCATCAAGCACGTGACGTCGGTGGAACGCGGTTGGGTGGAGTTCATCGGGCAGGGCCCGTCGGCCATGCCGGACTTCTCGGAGCTGACCGAAGCCGACTTCGCCGAGCGCGCCAACGACTTCACCCTGCTGCCGGGCGAGACGCTGGAAGGCGTGCTGGCCGCCTACGCCGACGTGGCCGCCAAGACCGACGAGCTCGTGGCCACGCTGCCCGACCTGGGCGCGACCCAGCCGCTGCCGAAGGCGCCGTGGTTCGAGGAGAACGCGAGCTGGTCGGCGCGGCGCGTGTTCATGCACATCATCGCCGAGACCGCGCAGCACTCCGGCCACGCCGACATCATCCGCGAGTCGCTCGACGGCGCGAAGAGCATGGGCTGAGCGCCCGTCGGCGGGCGCCACGTCCTCGGGCGCCCGCCGGCCGCGCTAGTTCTCCTCGGCGAGCCACGGATAGCGAGCCGTGTCCTGCCCGGCGTAGTCCGGATCGAGGTAGATGAAGCAGCGGTGGATCTTCCAGTCCCGGATCTCGAACACGTCGCACCACCGGCCGGCCGCCCAGTCGGGCGCGCCGGCGCGCCACGGGCCGTCGCGGTGCTCGCCGTGGCTGGTGCCTTCGACGACGACCAGGTCACTGCCGGAGAAGATCCAGTTCAGCTCGGAGTAGTGGTGCTTGATGGCCTTCAGGGTGCCGCCGACGTCGGCGAACATCCGGCCGATCTCGTCGTGGCCGTCCGCGAGACCCCACTTCGGGAAATAGACCTGCGCGTCGACGGAGAACAGGTCGAGAATGCTGCCGCCGCTTGAGGTGACGCCGCCGTGATCGAACGCTTTGAGGTATTCCAGCGCCACGGACTTGCGCTGCTCATCGGTCATGATCTGGGTGCTCAACGTCATTTCGGCTCCTGCCCCCAGGCGGGTCCGGGGGCGCGATCGACGGCGCCTGCGGCCCGGTAGGCGAACGCGATGATCGGGCCGAGCGTAGCGCCGCCGGCCCAGTAAGCACGGCCGGAAGACGAGGCCACGCAGTTGCCGACACCGAAGAGGCCGGGGACCGGCACACCGAGGTCGTCCAGCACCCGTCCGTCCGGGTCGGTCCGCGGGCCGCCCTTGGTGTCGAGCAGGCCGCCGGTGACAAGCGCCGCGTAGTAAGGACCGGTGTCGCTGATCGGCCACATCGTCGGGTTGTCGCGGCCGGGCTCCTCCTTGACCGGACCGTTGAACACCAGCTGGATCGCGGTCTCGCCGCGGGCGAAGTCCTCGTCCTTGCCCTTGGCGGCGAACCCGTTGAACCGGTCGATCGTCCGTGGCAGGTTCTCGGCGAAATCGTCGGCGAGGGTGAAACCCCCGGTTTTGGCGGCGTTGGCCGCGAGCCGCTCGCGGATCTTCACGGTGAGCTCGTCGAGTGTCCGTGCGCTGATGACGTGGGAGTCGTCGGTGCCCGGCGGGACGATCAGGCGGCCGTATTCGTCGCTGGCGGAATGGTCCTGGCTGCGCTGGTCCCACACCTGGACGAGCACCAGGTTCGGGTAGTTGCCCGCGGCCGGGTCCCACTGGAAAAACGTCCGCGCGGACTCGTTGTAGGGCTGCTTCTCGTTGGCCACGCGCATGCCCCGCCGGTTCACGAGGATCATCGAGTCGCCGGCCACCGAGAACATGCCGACCAGGTCGGGCCGCCCGGATTTCTCCAGCGGCACCGGGCACATCCAGGCGTGGTTCATGGTGGCGAACTGTGCGCCCATCGACGAAGAGATCCGCACGAAGTCGCCCTCGTTGGTCACCGCCGCGCAGCCCGGGTAGGCGGGGACCCCGAGGTAGTCGCGGCGCAAGTCGTCGTCGTGCGAGAAGCCGCCGGTGGCGAACACGACACCCTTGCGGGCCAGCACCCGCACGGTCTGCCCGGCGGCGGTCGTGGCCTCGACGCCGGCGACGCGGCCACCGTCGACGACGAGCCGCTGGACCCGGTGCCCCGTGCGCACGTCCACACCGTCGCGCGCGGCCGCCGCGGACAGTTGCGCGATCGCTACCTCGCCGCCGTCGGACATCGATTCCCGGGCGCCTTCCGGCACCAGCACGCGCCCCTTCGGAGCCTTGTCCTCCGCCAGTTCCGACCAGTAGTCCGGCACGTCCGGGCAATGCCGGTACGTGAGCGCGCCCTGCTCGGCCAGCCACTCGGCGGCGGGGCTCGCGCTGTCGTAGAACGCGCGGGCCATCGAGGCTTCCCAGTCGGTGAGGCCGGCAGTCGGGCTCACCGGGTCGAACCTGGTCGGCTGGGACAGCCGCGCGACGTAGCGGAGGAAGTCCTCGAACCGGTCCTCGATGCCGAGCGCGCGCATGGGCTCGTTGTTCGGCACCCAGTACCAGAACGCGGCCTTCTTGGCCGTGCCGCCGAGTTCCGGTGCCTTCTCCAGCAGCACCACCTCGTTGCCCAGCCACCGGCTGAACAGCGCGGTGGGCAGGCCGGCGCCGCCGCCGCCGACCACGACCACATCGGTTTCGACGTCCGCGGACGCGAGTGTCGCGGGGCGGGCGCTCTCTCGCGGCGCGACTGAATCGTTCGTCATGCGCACACCTTGCGGTTCTCCCGCGGAACGCGGTTGTCTCACAATGAGACAGCCGTCGCACCTGGTAAGTGGCCCATGATGGTGCTCCGGGTGAGACTGGGGGTTCGGTCCGTGAACACAATGGAGTGACAACGGATGGGCTACGAGATCGACACGCGCGACGGGCTGGCCCGCCTGCGCCACGCCAGGGAAGTCTTCCTGACCGAGCGACGGCTGCCGGAAGACCTCCCGGCCTGGTTGTCCGCCGCCTGGCGCCGCTCGTGTTTCGCCGAGCTCGACGTCACGCGGGACCACGTGCCGGAGGTGCCCGTGCCGCTGGAGACCCCCTTGGTCCGCGCCGCGACCCCGGTCCTGGCCAAACTGGCCGACGACCTCGTCGGGCTCGGCGCCGCGGTGGTGCTGAGCGACCGCCACGCGCGGGTCGTCGGCTGCTGGGCCGACGAGGAGGCGGTGGGCGCCCACCTCGCCCGGATCGACACCCGGCTGGGTGCGGACCTGTCGGAGCGCTCCACCGGGACCAACGGGATCAGCCACGTCCTGGACACGGGCGGGCCGGTCGTGGTCGGGGGACCCGCGCACATTTTCGAGCTGTACCAGAGCACGGTGTGCGTCGGCGCCCCGGTGACCGACCCGGTCACGCGCAAGGTCAGCGGCGCGGTCGCGGTGGTGTGCGAGCTCGACGCGCCGGCGCGGGTGCTGCACGCACTCGCGACCACGGCGACCGGTGCGATCGAGCGGGAGCTGCTGCACGCCGCGTCGGCGCACGAACACCGCCTGCTCGAGGCCTACCTGCGGGCCGGCCCCGGCCGGTACCCGATCGCCGTGCTCGACGGCCGCACCAGGCTCGTCAGCGACGCCGCCGCCGGACTGCTGCGACCCCGCGACATCGAAACGCTGGAGTCGTATGCGATCGAGGCGGCGCGGGACGGCTGCCTGCCCACGACCGAACTGATCCTCGACGACGGCCTGAAGGTCCGGCTCCGGCCCGCGCTGCCGGGCGACAGCCGGGGCTTGCTCGTGGTCGTGGAGCCACCGCTGCGGCGTCCGGGACGCCGCAGCACCAGGCTTACGCTCTTCGCCGACGCCGGGCTGGCGGGTGGCTCGCCGGCCTGGCGCTCGCTCGAGCGGTCGGTGGCGCGGGCGGGTACCCGGCCGCTGTTGCTGCTGGGCGAACCGGGGGTGGGCAAGACCGGCGTCGCGCGAGCGGCGCTCGGTGATCCCGTCGTTCTCGAGGCCGCAGACGAGGACGGCTGGCTGGCGGAAGTCGCGGACGCGCTGGCGGCGCCGGCGGTGCTGCTGCGTCACGTCGAGCGACTGGCGCGTGGCCGGGCCGCGCGGCTCGCCGCCCTGCTGAGGGCCGGGCATCCCGCACAGGTGATCGCGACGCTCACGACCGGCACCGAGTCGGATTGCGCGAACGTGCTGCGCACGGAATGGTCGCCGGTCGAGATCCTGGTACCGAGCCTGCGCGAGCGGACGGCCGACATCCCGGAACTCGCGCAACGGTTCGGCCGGGGCGTGCACTTCACCCAGGACGCGCGGTCGACGCTGCAGCGGCACGACTGGCCCGGCAACCTCGTCGAGCTGAAGGCCGTGGTCGCGGCGGCGGAAGCGGAGGCCGCCGGGCCGACCGTCAGCGCACGCCACCTGCCGGGACGCTTGCGCTCGTCACCGGCGCACCCGCGACTGACGGAACTGGAGAAGGCCGAACGCCTGGCCATCTCCGACGTGTTGCGCACCGCGAACGGCAATCGCATGCGGGCGGCCGCCCTGCTCGGGATCGGCCGCGCGACGCTCTACCGCAAGCTGCGGCGCTATGGCCTGGAGTGATCGGGTTGGAGTGTTCGGGGCTGGAGTGATCGGGCTCGCGTGATCGGGCTCGCGTGATCGAGCCGGCTCTCAGGTGGTTCTCGTGTAGCGCATTGCGAAGTCGTGCTTCCAGTCTTCGCCCGGCATCGCCATCTCCCACGCGCCGTCGATGCGGTTGCCGTCCGCGCTGAAGGTGCCGGTGAAGCGCTGACGGAAGTGCAGAGGTGAGAAGTCGGCGGCTTCGCGCAGCAGCGCCCAGACGCCGTCGCGGAAGGTCATCGCGTAAAGGCGGCTCACGCCGCGGGCGTCGTAGTAGTGCTGGGTGAACGTGCCGTCCTCGTGGGCGGCGATGACGGAGTAGCTGTCCGGGGCCTCGGGCACCGGGACTTCGATGCGCTGGGTGAGGTAGCGGCCGTCGAGGATCCGCTCGAAGACGCACCGGGCGACGGGCGGGGGCTGGTCGGCGGGCGCGTGGGGGAACAGGACGCTGACGGTCCACTCGCCGAGGAACGGGTCCAGGCCGTCGGTGCTCAAGCGGTGCCTCCAGGGTCAGCCGGTGCGGTCGCCGAAGGATTCGAGGAGCACGCGCAGAGCGTCGGCGAGGGCGGCCTGCTCGGACGGGTCGAGGGCGTCGAGCACCCGGTGCTCCGTGTCGAGGTGGTCGGGCAGGGCGCGGTCGATCAGCGCCCGGCCTTCGACGGTGAGGGCGACGAGAATGCCGCGGCCGTCGGTTTCGCTGCGGCTGCGGGCGATCAGGCCGCGGTCTTCGAGGCGGTCGAGCCGTTGCGTCACGGCGCCGGAGGTGACCATGGCCGTGCGCATGAGCTCGGTCGGTGTGAGGCGGTGGGGCGGGTCGCTGCGGCGCAGCGTGGCGAGCACGTCGAACGACGCCGCGTCGAGGCCGTGTTTGGCGAACGTGCGGCCCAGCTCGGTGTCGATGAGGCGCGACACCCGCTTCAGCCGGCCGATCACGGCCATCGGGGACACGTCGAGGTCCGGGCGCTGCGCAGCCCACTGCGCGAGCACGGAGTCCACGTGGTCGGCCATGACGTCAGCCTAATGGGTGGCTTAGCCATGAGGTACGTCAGCGATCCGTCGAAGTTGCTTAGTGGTGAGCTACTTTGGCCAGGTGGCCGTCTCCCGGACCAGCGCGGACGCCGTTTACGGCTCTGGTGAGGGGATCCCGGACCGTGAAAAAATCTTGGTCCCCGGTATCGTCCGCGCGGTGGCGGAGGCAAGGGTGCGGCGGCGCGGGCTGGCGGTAGTGCTGCTCGTGCTCGCGGTGGCCGCGACGGCGTGCGCGGCTTCGGACGCGGCGATCGGGCGGCTGGGCGAGGTCGTGCGCACGGCGTCGGGCCCGGTCCGCGGCACGGTGACGCCGGATCACCGCGTGTTCCAAGGAATTCCGTACGCGGCGCCGCCGGTCGGCGAACGTCGTTGGCAGCCGCCGGCCCCGCCCGCGTCCTGGACCGCCGAGCGCGACGCCACGGCACCCGGGCCGCGTTGTCCGCAGGGCACCGCGCCCGGCACGAGCGAGGACTGCCTGTACCTCAACGTCTGGACGCCGCCCGTCGCCACGGCGAAACGTCCGGTGCTCGTCTGGATCCACGGGGGCGCCTTCCTCGACGGCGGCGGCGACCGCTACGACGCGACCCGGCTGGCAGTGCGCGGCGGCGCGGTCGTCGTCACGATCAACTACCGCTTGGGAGCACTGGGTTTCCTCGCCGACCCGGCACTGGGCGCCCAGCCCGGCAACTACGGTTTCCTCGACCAGCAACAGGCCCTGCACTGGGTCCACGACAACATCGCGGCCTTCGGCGGCGACCCCGGCGCCGTGACCGTCGCCGGCGAGTCCGCGGGCGGCATGTCGGTCTGCGACCACCTCGTCGCCCCGGGCTCCCGTGGGCTCTTCCGCGCGGCGATCGTCCAAAGTGCTCCGTGTCAGGCACAGGCCACCCTCACGGCGGCGGAAAAGTCCAGTGTGGACTATTCGGCGGCCCACGGCTGTGCCGACCGCGCCACGGCCGCCGCCTGCCTGCGCGCGCTTCCGGGGGCGAAGCTGGCGACCGCTCCCGTCTACTACTCGCTGGCCGGCATCGGGATCCCCGGCCCGGTCACCGGCGGCACGGTCCTGCCGGCCGACCCGGTCACGGCCGTCCAGCACGGCTCCGCCGCCCCCGTCCCGGTGCTCATGGGCACGACCCACGACGAGTTCACCTACTTCCTCGCCCAGCAGCTCGCGGCCGGCGCTCCACCGATCACCCCGGCCGGCTACCCCGCCGCCCTGGCGCGCTACTTCCCGGACGCGGCCGCCGTCGCGGCCGAATACCCGCCGTCCGCCTTCGCGGGCAACGCTTCCCGCGCCTACGCCGCAGCCGTCACGGACTCGTCGTTCGCCTGCGTCGCCGACCAGCTGTCGCACTCCCTGCCGTCGGTCTGGCGTTACGACTTCACCGACGCCACCTCTCCGGCCGCCACCGGCGTCCCCGCTCCCTTCCCGCTCGGCGCGGCGCACACGTTCGAACTCCCGTACTTGTTCGACCTCGACGGACACCCGCCCGCCCTGACCCCGGCGCAGAAGTCCCTGTCCGACCAGATGATCGACGCATGGGCGGCCTTCGTCCACGGCACTGCGGTCCCGACGTGGCCGGCCGGCTCGGTCGTCTCCCTCGCGGCCGACGGTCTCCATCCGGACCCCGGTTTCGCCGCCGACCACCACTGCCCGTTCTGGCACCGGAACACCCCGTGACCCGCTGACGCATCTGCTCTGCGACTGCTCTGCGACGCGCGGGTGTTTTCGGGCCTCACCGCGGGTGCGGTCCGCGTGCAGCAGCACCGAGCGCTCAGCCGGTTGCGCGAGGAGCTCGACCCCGGCTGAGGCACCATGGGCCCATGACCGTCACCGCCGCCGATCTCGGCCGGGCCCTGGAAAGCGTCGACCGCGCCCTGCGGCCCACCGTCACCCAGGACTGGACCCGCAAAGCCGGCGAGCTCGACTGGGACTGCCGCCAGACCGCGGAGCACGTCGGGGACGTCCTGATGTCCTACGCCGCCCAGGTGGTCAGCCGGCCGCAGGACCACTACGTGCGTTTCCTCGCCAAGGCCGACGAAGGCGCCACGCCACAAGAACTCCTGGAGCTCGCCCTCACCGGCGCCCGCCTCCTGAAAGCGGCGGTCAGCACAAGCGCGGAAGACGTCCGCGCCTACCACCCCACCGGGAAAGCCGACCCCGAGGGCTTCGCCGCCATGGGCTGCGCCGAACTCCTGCTGCACGGCGAAGACCTGGCCACCGGCCTGAACACCCGGCTCGACCCGCCCCGCGAAGTCTGCGCGAACGTCGTCGCGCGGCTGTTCCCCGGCGAGGCCCCGGCGTCCGATCCGTGGGACGGCCTCCGGTGGCGCGCGGGCCGGATCGCGCTGCCGGGCAGGTCACGGCAGACGGAGTGGAAGTGGCAGGGCGCACCGCTCGGGGATGAGGCGTCCCGGAGTGTGAACGGTGTCTGCCTGTAACAGGGGGATCCGGTAGTCTCGACTACCAAGGTCGAGAGGCGCTGCAACGGACCACGTGAGTCCGCCACGCTCGGCCGGCTCCACCGTGATCCGAAGGGCGCCTCCGTGACTACGACGGAGGTGGCATGACCCAGCAGCGCAGGATTCAAAACGTGCGGGACCTGCTCGACCAGCGCATTGCCGTGCTCGACGGCGCGTGGGGCACGATGCTGCAGGGCGCCGGTCTGACCCCCGAGGACTACCGCGACGAGTGGCTCGAGGGGCACCCCAAGGAAGTCACCGGCGACCCGGACCTGCTGAACCTCACCCGGCCCGACGTGATCCTCGACGTCCACCGCCAGTACCTGGCCGCGGGCGCGGACATCACGACCACGAACACCTTCACCGCCACCAGCATCGGCCAGGCCGACTACGGCCTGCAGGACCACGTCCGCGAGATGAACCTGCGCGCGGCCGCGCTCGCGCGCCAGGCGGCCGAGGAGTTCGGCGGACGCTTCGTGGCCGGCTCCATCGGCCCGCTCAACGTCACGCTCTCCCTCTCGCCGCGCGTCGAGGACCCGGCGTTCCGCGCGGTGACCTTCGAGGAGGTCAAGGCGTCCTACGCCGAGCAGATCCAGGCGCTCGCCGACGGCGGTGTCGACCTGCTGCTCATCGAGACGATCTTCGACACCCTCAACGCCAAGGCCGCCATCACCGCCGCCCGCGAGGTCGCCCCGCACCTGCCCCTGTGGATCTCCGTGACGATCGTGGACCTGTCGGGCCGCACGCTGTCCGGGCAGACGGTGGAGGCGTTCTGGAGCTCCATCGCCCACGCGGAACCGCTGATCGTCGGCGTGAACTGCTCGCTGGGCGCCGCCGAGATGCGCCCGCACGTGGAGGAGCTGGCGAAGATCGCGGGCACCTACACCGCGTGCCACCCCAACGCCGGCCTGCCCAACGCGTTCGGCGGCTACGACCAGACGCCCGGCGAGACCGGCGGCATGCTCGGCGAGTTCGCGGGCGAGGGCATGGTCAACATCGTCGGCGGCTGCTGCGGCACCACGCCCGCGCACATCGCGAAGATCGCCGAAGCCGTGCGGGGCCTGGCGCCGCGCGAGGTGCCCGAGCCGGCGCACCGCTCGCGCTTCAGCGGGCTGGAGCCGTTCACGATCGGCGAGGACACCGGCTTCGTGATGATCGGCGAGCGCACCAACGTCACGGGGTCCGCGAAGTTCCGCCGCCTCATCGAGGGCGACAACCACCAGGCCGCGGTCGACGTCGCGCTGGAGCAAGTGCGCGGCGGCGCCAACCTGCTCGACGTGAACATGGACGCCGACCTGCTCGACTCCGAGCAGGCGATGACCACGTTCCTCAACCTCATCGCCACCGAGCCCGAGGTCGCGCGCATCCCGGTGATGATCGACAGCTCGCGCTGGAGCGTGCTCGAAGCCGGCCTGCGGTGCGTGCAGGGCAAGGGCGTGGTCAACTCCATCAGCCTCAAGGAGGGCGAAGGCCCGTTCCTGGAGCAGGCCCGCCGCATCCGCGACTACGGCGCCGGTGTCGTGGTGATGGCCTTCGACGAGAAGGGCCAGGCCGACACCGCGCAGCGCAAGGTGGACATCTGCGCCCGCGCCTACGACCTGCTCACGCAGCAGGCCGGGTTCGCGGGCGAGGACATCATCTTCGACCCCAACGTGCTGGCCGTCGCCACCGGCATCAGCGAGCACAACGGCTACGCCAAGGCGTTCATCGAGGCCCTGCCGCGGATCAAGGAGCGCTGCCCCGGCGCGCACACCTCCGGCGGCATCTCGAACCTGTCGTTCTCCTTCCGCGGCAACGACGTGGTGCGCGAGGCGATGCACTCGGCGTTCCTGTTCCACGCCGTGCGCGCGGGGCTCGACATGGGCATCGTCAACGCGGGCCAGCTCGCCGTCTACGAGGACATCCCGAAGGACCTGCTGGAGCTCGTCGAAGACGTGCTCTTCGACCGGCGCGAAGACGCGACCGATCGGCTCGTGGAGTTCGCCGACACGGTCAAGGGCAGCGGCACCAAGCGCGTTGTGGACCTGTCGTGGCGCGAAGGCCCGGTCACCGAACGGCTTTCGCACGCGCTCGTGCACGGCATCGTCGACTTCATCGAGGCCGACACCGAAGAGGCGCGTCAGCAGTTCGACCGGCCGCTCGAGGTCATCGAGGGCCCGCTGATGGACGGCATGAAGATCGTCGGCGACCTGTTCGGCTCGGGCAAGATGTTCCTGCCGCAGGTCGTGAAGAGCGCCCGCGTGATGAAGCGGTCGGTGGCCTACCTCGAGCCGTACATGGAGGCGGAGAAGGAGAAGATGCGCCTCGAAGGCCGCATCGACACCTCCCGCGGCCAGGGCAAGGTCGTGCTCGCCACGGTGAAGGGCGACGTGCACGACATCGGCAAGAACATCGTCGGCGTGGTGCTGGGCTGCAACAACTACGAGGTGATCGACCTCGGCGTGATGGTCCCCGCCGCGCAGATCCTCGACACGGCGGTGGCCGAGAGCGCCGACGTGGTCGGGCTGTCCGGGCTGATCACGCCCTCGCTCGACGAGATGGTCAGCGTGGCCACGGAAATGCAGCGGCGCGGGCTGAAGCTGCCGCTGCTCATCGGCGGCGCCACCACGTCGAAGCAGCACACGGCCGTGAAGATCGCGCCGGTCTACGACCACACCACGGTGCACGTGCTCGACGCGTCGCGCGTGGTCGGTGTGGTGTCCGACCTGCTCGACACCGACCGTTCCGACGTGCTCGACGCCGCCAACCGTGTCGAGCAGCAGCGGCTGCGCGAACAGCACGAGAACCGCCACGCGACGCCGTTGCTCACGGTCGAGCAGGCCCGGGCCAACCGAGAGCAGGTGTCGTTCGACGACGTGCCGGTGCCGGAGTTCACCGGCGTGCGCGTGGTCGAGCCGTCGATCGCCGAGCTGCGCGAGATGATCGACTGGCAGTTCCTGTTCCTGGCCTGGGAGCTCAAGGGCAAGTACCCGGCGATCCTGGAGCAGCCCGTCGCGCGCGAGCTCTTCGACGACGCCACCTCGCTGCTCGACGAGATCATCGCCAACGGCTCCTTCACCGCCCGCGGCTCGTACGGCTACTGGCCCGCGCACGCCGAGGGCGATGACATCCTGCTCGACGGCGAGTACGCCGGCCGCGGTTTCCCCATGCTGCGCCAGCAGACGAAGAAGCCCGAAGGCCGCGCCAACCGCTGCCTGGCCGACTACGTCGCACCGGCCGGCGACCACCTCGGCGGCTTCGCCGTGGCGATCCACGGCGCGGAAGACCTGGCGCACCACTACGAAGCCGAGCACGACGATTACCGCGCCATCATGGTCAAGGCCCTGGCCGACCGCCTGGCCGAAGCATTCGCCGAGTACATCCACCTGGAGGCCCGCCGCCGCTGGTTCGAGCCCGACGCGCAGCCGAAGCTGGAAGACCTGCACGCCGAGCGCTTCCGCGGCATCCGCCCGGCGCTGGGCTACCCCGCGAGCCCCGACCACAGCGAGAAGAAGGACCTCTTCGACCTGCTCGGCGCCCGCGAGCTCGGCATCGGCCTCACCGAGTCGTACGCGATGACCCCGGCCGCCGCCGTCAGCGGCCTGATCTTCGCGCACCCCGGGTCCCGCTACTTCACCGTCGGCCGCCTCGGCCGCGACCAGGTCGAGGACTACGCCCGCCGGCGCGGCCTGGAGCTGGACGAGGTCGAGCGATGGCTGCGGCCGAACCTGGCGTACTGACTCGGAACCACGGCCGGCGTGGGTCGCACCACGTCGGCCGTGTCCGGTTCCGGTAGTCCGAACGGGCGCGAACGGGACGAAACGACCTGGCCTGGCGTCCCGAAAGGCGGCCCGGACCTGCGCAAAGTCGGTGCTGCGGCTACCTTTCCCTCGTGCGTGGATTGAGCGTGGTGAGGTTCGGAGCGGTGGTGCTCCTCGTGGTGATCGCGGCGGGCGCGGTGGTGCTGGCGGCCGGCAACGCTTGGTGGTGGTTCCTCGCCGGGCCGCTGCTGGTGCCGGCGGTGGTCGGGGCGTACGACTTGCTGCAGAGGAAGCATTCGGTGCTGCGCAACTACCCCGTGCTCGGCCACGCGCGGTTCCTGCTGGAGGCGATCCGCCCGGAGCTGCAGCAGTACTTCATCGAGCGCAACTTCGACGGGCGCCCGTACGACCGCGACGTGCGCAGCATCGTCTACCAGCGCGCGAAGGGCACCGACGCGGAGGAGCCGTTCGGCACCGAGCGCGACGTGTACGCCGACGGCTACGAGTTCCTCGTGCCCTCCATGGCGCCGGTCAAGCAGGTCGAGACGCCGCCGCGCGTGCGGATCGGCGGGCCGGACTGCACGAAGCCGTATGACATGGCGTTGCTGAACGTCTCGGCGATGAGCTTCGGCAGCCTGTCGGCCAACGCGATCCTCGCGCTCAACAAGGGCGCCGCGCTCGGCGGGTTCGCGCACGACACGGGCGAGGGTGGCCTGTCGGAGTACCACCTGCGCGGCGGGGGAGACGTGATCTGGGAGGTCGGCACCGGCTACTTCGGCTGCCGCACCTCCGACGGCGACTTCGACCCGGCGGTGTTCGCCGACAAAGCGCAGCACGACAACGTGAAGTGCGTGTCGCTCAAGCTTTCCCAGGGTGCGAAGCCCGGCATCGGCGGCGTGCTGCCCGGCTCGAAGGTCAACGCCGAGATCGCGCGGGTGCGTGAGGTCCCGATCGGGCAGACCGTGATTTCCCCGCCGTACCACCGCGTTTTCTCCACCCCGCGCGAGCTGGTGCACTTCGTCGCGCGCATGCGCGAGCTCTCGGGCGGCAAGCCCACCGGCTTCAAGCTGTGCGTCGGCTCGCGGCGGCAGGTGCTGGCGCTGTGCAAGGCGATGGCGGACGAGAACGTCACGCCCGACTTCATCGTCGTCGACGGCTCCGAAGGCGGCACCGGTGCCGCGCCGCTGGAGTTCGCCGACCACCTCGGTACGCCCCTGACCGAAGGCCTCATCACCGTCCACAACGCACTCGTCGGCACCGGCCTGCGCGACCGCATCCGCCTGGGTGCCAGCGGAAAGGTCGCCACGGGCGCCGACCTCGTCAAGCGGCTGATCCAAGGCGCCGACTACACCAACGCGGCGCGGGCGATGATGTTCGCCGTCGGGTGCATCCAGTCGCAGCGCTGCCACACCAACAAGTGCCCGGTCGGTGTCGCCACGCAGGACCCGCGGCGCGGGCGCGCGCTCGACGTCGGGGACAAGTCGCAGCGCGTGCAGCGCTACCAGCACTCGACCGTGGCCGGGGCCCTGCAGATCATGGCCGCGATGGGGGTGTCGGACCCGGCCGACCTCGCGCCGCACCAGCTGCGCCGCCGGCTCGACTCGCACGTGGTGCGCTCCTACGCAGAGCTGTACGACTGGCTCGAGCCGGGGCAGCTGCTCGCCGAGCCGCCCGAGGAGTGGGCTGTCGACTGGAAGGCCGCGGACCCCGACCGGTTCACCGTGTAGCGGGACACTCCGGCCTGTCCGGCATAGGCCGCACACCGCGGTCGGGCTAGGGTGAGCGGAGGTTGAAAAGACAGCCTCGGGGCCCGGGTACGGATTCGTCCGTGCCAGGGCTCTCCTACGTGTTGCCTTGACCCTGCGCACGAGGGTGGTGTCGGGCACGGCACGCGTCCCGAAAGGCTGGTTGTTCTGTCGAACGCATTGGAGCGGGACACCTCCCCGGTGGTCCCCAGAGCCGATCCGGCCGCGCCGGGTTCGCGGTTGCGCGTGCTCCTGATCGAAGACGACGACGGCGACGCCCTGATCGTGGAAGAGCTGCTCGCCGACGCCGCGGTGCCGGCCACCCTCGCCCGGGCGCGCACGCTCGCCGAGGCGCTCAAGGGCCCGGTCGTGGCCGACTGCATCCTGCTCGACCTCCAGCTCCCGGACGCCATGGGCCTCACCGGGCTCACGCGGCTGCGCCAGCACGCGCCCGGCACCGCCGTGGTGGTGCTGACCGGGCAGAACGACGAGACCACCGGGGTCGCCGCCGTCGCCGCGGGTGCCCAGGACTACCTCGGCAAGAACCAGGTCGACGGCCCGCTGCTGGGCAAGGCGCTGCGCTACGCGTGGGAACGCAAGCGCACCGAGCAGGTGGAGCATCAGTTGCTGCAGCAGCAGCTGCTGGCCAGCGAGAACTCGCGCCTGGAACGCGGCCTGCTGCCCACCCCGCTGCTCGCCGACCCGCACCTGGAGCTGGCGTCGAAGTACCGCCCGGGCCGCAACGGCTCACTGCTGGGCGGCGACTTCTACGACGCCGTGGAGCTCACCGACGGCACCGTGCACCTGATGATCGGCGACGTCTGCGGCCACGGCCCGGACGAGGCCGCCCTCGGCGTCGCGCTGCGCATCGCGTGGCGCGCGCTGGTGCTCGCCGGCCTGCCGATGGCCGGCGTGCTCGCGACGGTCGAGCGCGTCCTCGTGCACGAGCGGATCCGCCCGCTGTTCGCGACGCTGTGCGCGGTCGTCGTCGCCCCCGACCGCCGGTCGGCGCGGATGAGCCTCGCCGGCCACCCGCCCCCGCTGCTGATCAGCCGCGACGGCATCGGCCGTCTGCTGCCCGGTGACAAGCTGGGCGTGCCGCTCGGCGTGGTCCCGGACGCGCGCTGGGACCCGCTGGACGTCGACCTCGAGCCCGGCTGGTCGCTCGTGCTCTACACCGACGGCATCTTCGAGGGCCGCGTCGGTGGCGGAGCGGAGCGCCTCGGGCACGAGGAGATGGCGCGCTTGCTCGTCGCGCTCCTGCGCGAGGCCGGCCCGGACACCGGCCACGGCGTGGTGCTCGACCGGCTCATCACCCGCGTCGAGGAGCTCAACGCCGGCCCGCTCGACGACGACGTCGCCCTCACCATGCTCACGCACCTCCAAGGTCGTGAGGGGGCCGTGCGATGAGCCGGTCCGTCCGAGCACAGCCGCACTGGCCGATCCGCCGCTGGGTCTCGGTGGTCGGCCTCGTCGAGGTGGTGCTCCTGCTGGCGGCGGTCGCCGGCGGCGTCCTCGCGGTGGGCAACCTCAACGACGCCCGCACACGCCTGCTCGACCAGAGCGGCCCGCAGCTGCTGCAGGCCAACGCGCTGTCGCAGGCGCTGCTGAACCAGGAGACCGGCATCCGCGGGTTCCTGCTCACCGGGCAACGCGATTTCCTCGACCCCTACCTGGCGGGCCGCGCGCAGCAGGCCGCCGCCGTGGCCGAGCTGCGCCGCCTCGGCGCGCTGCCTGGTACCCGGATCGGCGACGACCTCGAGTCCGTGCTGCGGGCGGCGGGCGCGTGGCAGGACGCGGTCACGAAGCCGGCGTCACCCGGAGCTCCGCCGCCCGGGCCCGGCGCGGCCGACGCCGGCAAGACGTTGTTCGACCAGGTCCGGGCCACCCTCGACACGCTGTCCGCGCACCTGTCCGCCGCGCGGGACTCCGGCCGGGTCGACCTGAACGGCGCCGCCACCCAGCTCACGGTGCTGCTGCTCGTGATCGCCGGGCTAGTGGTGATCCTGTTCGTGCTGCTGTGGGTCTGGCTGCGCCGTGTGATCACGGGGCCGATCACGCGGCTGGCCTCC
Organism: Amycolatopsis sp. 2-15; assembly: GCF_030285625.1. Lineage (NCBI taxonomy): Bacteria > Bacillati > Actinomycetota > Actinomycetes > Pseudonocardiales > Pseudonocardiaceae > Amycolatopsis > Amycolatopsis carbonis. The sequence goes on along the minus strand of NZ_CP127294.1, from coordinate 8,442,483 downwards.
GAGGTCCGCGCGGTGTCCGACGCCGACGACATCCACCGGCCCGTGCACGGCAGCGGTCCGCGCGAGCTGGTGGAGCTCGGCGCCGACGTCGACGCGATGCGCCTGCGGATCGTCGGCGAGGTCAGCGAACTGGAACACGCGCACGAGCTGCTCGACACCCGCACGCAGGAGCTCGAACGGTCCAATTCGGACCTCGAGCAGTTCGCGTACGTCGCTTCGCACGACCTGCAGGAGCCGCTGCGCAAGGTGGCGAGCTTCTGCCAGCTGCTCGAACGTCGTTACAAGGGCCAGCTCGACGAACGCGGCGAGCAGTACATCGCCTTCGCCGTCGACGGCGCCAAGCGCATGCAGAACCTCATCAACGACCTGCTCTCCTTCTCCCGCGTGGGCCGCCGCGCGGGAGAGCTGACCGTGGTGGACACCGGGAAGCTGCTCGCCGACGCGCTCGGCAACCTCGAGCCCGTGATCGAAGAGACCGGCGCGCGCGTCGAGCGCGGCGAGCTGCCCGAGGTGCGGGGCGAGGGGCCGTTGCTCACGGCCGTGTTTCAGAACCTGGTCAACAACGCGCTCAAGTTCCACGGCGAAGCCCCGCCCGTCGTCCGCGCGACCGCCGAGCGCCAGGGCGAAGAGTGGGTGTTCTCCGTGTCGGACAACGGGATCGGCATCGAAGAGCAGTACGCGGAGCGGATCTTCGTGATCTTCCAGCGGCTGCACAGCAAGTCGGCCTACGGTGGCACCGGGATCGGGCTCGCGATGTGCCGCAAGATCGTGGAGTTCCACGGCGGCCGCATCTGGCTCGACACCGACGTGACCGAAGGCAGCTGCTTCCACTTCACCCTGCCCGTGCTCGATCCGGCGCCCGAGGCGGAAACCGGGGAGACCGAGCAGACCGAGCCCCTGATCGAGACCCGAACCGGGAACGAGGACGCATGACCGAAACCATGGCCCCCATCGACATTCTGCTCGTCGAGGACGACCCCGGCGACGTGCTGATGACGCAGGAGGCCTTCGAGCACCACAAGATCCGCAACGCGCTCTACGTGGTGGCCGACGGGGTCGAGGCCCTGCAGTTCCTGCGCCGCGAGGACCAGTACGCCGACGCGCCGCGCCCGGGCCTGATCCTGCTGGACCTCAACCTGCCCCGCAAGGACGGGCGCGAGGTGCTCGCCGAGGTCAAGGCGACGCCGGAGCTGCGCAGCATCCCGGTCGTCGTGCTGACGACGTCGGAGGCGGAGGAGGACATCCTGCGCAGCTACGACCTCCACGCCAACGCGTACGTGACCAAGCCCGTGGACTTCGACCGGTTCGTGGAGGTCGTGCGCCAGATCGACGACTTCTTCGTCACCGTCGTGAAGCTGCCGCGCTGAGCGCCGGCAGTGGCGCGCTCGGCGGCGATCCTGCACGATGGGATCTCGTGACGTCTTCTCCCCGGGATGTGCCCGAATCCGGCGACCTGCTGGTCACGGTGCGGTGGCACGAGCGGGCCGCCGTGGTGACCGTCGCGGGCGAGATCGACCTCGTCACCGCGCCCGAGCTCGACGAGATCGTGACCGGCGTGGTCGACGAGAGCCCCGAGGCGCTCGTGGTCGACCTGCGCAAGGTCACCTTCCTCAGCTCGGCCGGGCTCCAGGTGCTGGCCGCGGCGCACCAGCGGCTGGGGGAGCGGGGGCTGCGCGTGGTCAGCACGTCGCACATCACGACGCGGCCGCTCACCAGCACCGGGCTCGACACGTGGATCGGCCTGTTCACCACCGTCGACGAGGCGCTCGCTTCGGGAACGGAGGTCTGAGCGTGGCCCTGCCCGAAGACAACCCGTCCGAGGACATCCAGCCGGGCGGGACCCCGCTGAGCTGCCGCGACGTCGTGGCCGAGCCGGGTGCCCTGCGGGCGCTGCGCCACCGGCTCACGGCGTGGGTGCGCGCGGCGGGCGTGCCTGAGGACCGGGCCCAGGACATCGTGCTCGCCAGCTACGAAGCGCTGGCCAACGTCGCGGACCACGCCTACGGCGGCGACGGGCGGGGTCTGCTCGACCTCGAAGCCGTGGTGCGGCCGGACCGCGTCGAGGTCGTGATCACCGACCACGGGCATTGGCGCGCGCCGGTCGACGACCCGAACCCCGTGTCGCTGCGCGGCCGGGGGCTTCTGCTGCTGCGGGCGAGCGCCGACCACGCCGACATCACGCCCGGCGCGGACGGCACCGTGGTCACCCTCGGGTGGAACCTGATCCCCGCCCGGTCGCACTGACGGGCTCGGCCCCGCTCAGGGGCTGGCGGGCTGCGGTTGCGTGGACTGCCCGGCCGCCCGGCGGCGCAGGAGGAACCGTTGCACCTTGCCGCTGGGGTTGCGCGGCAACTCGGTCACGAACTCGACCCGCCGCGGGTACTTGTACGGCGCCGCAACGGATTTCGCGAAGTCCTGCAGTTGTTTGACCATCGCGGCGCCGCTGTCCGCGCCTTCGCGCAGCACCACGTAGGCCGCCACGATCGACCCGCGCGCCTCGTCCGGCGCGGCGACCACCGCGCACTCCAGCACGTCGGGGTGGGCCAGGAGGACTTCCTCGACCTCAGGGCCGGCGATGTTATAGCCCGAAGACACGATCATGTCGTCGCTGCGAGCGCGGTAGTGGAAGTAGCCGTCGGTGTCGCGCACATACGTGTCGCCGGTGAGGTTCCAGCCGTCCTCCACGAACACGGTCTGGCGGTCGTCGGCGAGGTAGCGGCAGCCCGTGGGGCCCTGCACGGCGAGCCGGCCGGGCGTGCCGTCGGGCACCGGGCGGCCCTCGTCGTCCACGATCCGCGCGCGGAACCCCGGTACGGCGCGGCCGGTGGAGCCCGGGCGGGTGTCCTCGTCGGCCGCGGAGATGAACACGTGCAGCATTTCCGTGCTGCCGATGCCGTCGATGAGCCGGCGGCCGGTGGCCTCGTGGAAGTCGACGGCCACGCTCTCGGGCAGCGCCTCACCCGCCGAGACCGCGCGGCGCAGCGCTGAGAGCGAGGCTCTTCGGTCGGAGGCGAGGATCGCGCGGTAGGCCGTGGGGGCGGTGAACAGCACCGTGACGCCGTGGGCCGCCGCGAGGTCGGCCAGCTCCAGCGGGGTCGCGCGCTCGACCAGCAGCGTGGCCGCGCCCGCGTGCAGCGGGAACACGAGCAGCCCGCCGAGGCCGAACGTGAACGCGAGCGGTGGCGTGCCCGTGAACAGGTCGGTGGGCTCGGGCTTCACGAGGTGGCGCGAGAACGTGTCCGCGATGGCGATGAGGTCGCGGTGGAAGTGCATGGTGGCCTTGGGCCGCCCGGTGGTGCCGGAGGTGAAGGCCAGGATCGCCACGTCGTCGGCGGCCGTCTCGACGTCGGCGAACGTGGGGGGCTGCGTCTCGCACCGGGCCGCGAGGTCGTCGGGGGAGTCGCCGCCGAAGGCGAGCAACGGCAGGGCGAACGGCAGCAGGTCCTCGGTGTAGCGGTGGTCGGCCAGCGCGAGGGCGGGAGAGGACGCGTCGACGATCTTGGTCAGCTCGTGCGTACGCAGCATCGGCATCGTGGTCACGGCGACCGCGCCGGCCTTGAGCACACCGAGCCAGCACGCGGCGAGCCACGGCGTGTTCGGGCCGCGCAGCAGCACGCGGTTGCCCGGCACCACGCCGAGGCTGACCAGCGTGCCCGCGATCTGGTTGGCGCGGGCGAGCAGCTCGCCGTAGGTCCAGCTGCTCGTCGGCGACAGCACCGCGGGCCGGTCGGGGCCCCATTGCGCGACCGCTCCGTCGAGCAGGCGGGTTGCGGCGTTGAGCCGATCGGGGTAGTGCAGTTCGGGAAGCTCGAAGAGCAGGTGCGGCCACTGGTCGAAGGGAGGCAAGTTGTCCCGGCAGAACGTATCCGAGTGGGCACTGGGCGTGAGCTGCACGGCTGACCTCATCTCCCGTGGCGGCCGTCAAGAGAACGCCACTGTAATACAATTTACGATCGTCAGGAAGACGCTAGAGCGGCCGAAGGGGGCCGGGCCATGGGTGCGGTCGTGAAACCCGAGGTCGACACGCGCGATCCGGACGAGGCGCGGTCGCGGCTCAGCGACGTCTACTGCCCGCACCGGCTCGACCTCGTCGGCGGCGCGCGGGGGTTCGTCTGCCGGCAGAGCTCGCGCGGCTTCGCCAAGGTGCGGCTGTTCGACCTCGTGTACGGCGGGGCGGAGGTGCGCGTGGACCCGGTGCCCTTCGACGACTTCGTGCTCGTCACGCGTCCGCTCAAAGGCCGCTTCGCCGTCCGCTCGACCGCCGAGGGCCTGGTCGGCGCCGGATCGGGCGCGCTGGTGATGGACGCGTACGGCTCGTACCAGCTGCGGTGGTACGACAGCGCCGAGGTGCTCAACACCGTGCTGGACCGCGACGGGCTCGAACGGATCGCCGCCGAGCTGCGCGGGTGGGACGAACCGCGGCCGGTCCGCTTCGCGCTCGGTGCCGCCGCGTCGGCCGCCGCCGCGCGCCGGTGGGATACCGCGACCCGGCTGCTGCTGGAGGAAACGCGGTCGGACGACGGGATGGCGGGCAGCCCACTGCTCGCCGCGCAGCTGTTCCGGCTCGCGGCGACCGCGCTACTGGAGGCGTACCCGAACACGGTCGGCGAACCGGAAACCGAGCCGGCGGGCCGGGTGTCACCGGCGGCCGTGCGGCGCGCCGAGGCGTTCATCGAGCTGAACGCCGCCGAGGACATCGGGCTGCTCGAGATTGCGGCCGCCGCGCGGCTGAGCGTGCGCGGGCTGCAGGCCGCGTTCAGCCGGGCGGGGCGGCCGTCGCCCGTGGCGTACCTGCGGGAGACACGGCTGCGCCGGGCGCACGCCGAGCTGCGTGAGCGCTCGCCGGAGGAGACGACGGTGGCGTCCGTCGCGGCGCGGTGGGGCTTCGGCAACGCCGGGCGGTTCTCTGCCGAACATCGCCGTCTCTACGGCTGTGGCCCGTCGGAAACCTTGCGCGGTGAAGGCCTGTGAAGGACTCCTCGAGGGAATCAGAGTCTCTGAAGGAGTGCTTTACGAACCGTCGGGAAACGCGTCAGCAGATCGCGACCGCGTTGGCCGGCGAGCCGACGCCGCCGACGAGGTTCAGCGGTTTGACCACCACGAGGAACGTGTGGCGACCAGTGCCGGCGGCGTGGGCGGACAGCGCGTCGAGCTTCCACTGCTCGCCGATGGGCAGGCCCAGGAGCCCGATGAGGTCCTGGTGCACCATGCCGGACTCGTGGGGGCCGCCGAACCGCGGGTCCGGCGGCGGCGGCATTGCCTCCAACGCGAAGGTGTCGGAGGCGACGAGGGCCAGGCGGTGGTCCCAGAACCACGCGAGGAGGTCGCGGGACTGCGCGAGACCCGTGCAGCGGCTCGCCTTCCCGATCGCCTCGCGGCCGGCGGTGTCCAATTCGGACAGATACCATTCGGCCCAGCCGGTGCGCAGCAGGAGGAGATCGCCCTCGCGCAGGGTCACGCCCTGCCAGGCCAGCGTTTGCTCGACGAGACCCAGCGGCAGCGGTTCACCGGCCGCGTGGTCGATTCCCGAGCCCTGCGACTCCCGGAACCGCGCGAGGTCCACCAGCACCCCGCGGCCGATAATCGGATCCTCGGCCCACCGCTGGACACCCAGCGCTGGGGTGCCGGCAACGATCTCGGCGTCGGGAACGCCCTGGTAGAAGCCGGCTTCGTGGTGGCGGCGGTGGCGCAGTCCGTCCACATGGGAGCTCGCCTGCAGCCACAGGTGGTCGACGTAGTCGTCTCGCTGGTCGGCGTGCGAGGACGTGATCGTCTGCTCCGGCGGCCTCCGCCAGACCACCGACGGGTCGAACGCGTCGAGCGGGTAGTCGAGGTTGAACACCGTGCCGTGGCGCACGAGGCCCGCTGCCGACACCACTTGCGACGCCTGCGCGAAGTTCGCCATCCCGCGTTCGGGCGTCCGCTCGAACACACCCCAGCTGGAACCGGCCGGGGCGTCGGTCCTGGCGCACAGGTCGCGGTAGCTCGGGACGGGCACGTCGTTCTCCTTCCGCGCGCTCACGCGAGCTCCCGGCCGCGGGTTTCGGGCAGGAACACCAGCGCGATCAGGAACAGACCGTAGGCGCTGGCCGCGAACACCGAGATCCCGGTCCCCAGGCCGTAACTGCCGGCCAGCGCGCCGACCACGGCCGGTGCCAGCGCGGCCACGCCGCGGCCCACGTTGTAGCAGAAGCCCTGCCCGGCGCCGCGCATCTCGCTGGGGAACAGCTCCGCGAGGAACGGACCGAAGCCGCTGATGATGCCGGACCCGAAGAACCCCAGTGGGAACCCGACGTAGATCACCAGCCCCGCCGGGATGTTCGCGTAGGCGTAGACCACCACCGTCACCGCGCTGAGGACCCCGAACACGGCGAACGTGGGTTTGCGGCCGAACCGGTCGTTGGCGAAGCCTGCGGCCACGTACCCCAGGAAGGACCCTGCGATCACGAACACGAGGTAGCCCGCCGCGCCGACGGCACTCAGGCCCCGGCTCTCCGACAGGTAGGTCGGAAGCCAGGTGAAGATCGCGTAATACCCGCTTTGCATGCCGATCGACAGCAGCGTCGCCAGGATCGTGTACCGCAGGATCCTGCGCTTGAAGATGAGCCCGAGGCTGATCGGCGTCTTGGCCGCGCGGGTCCGGCGCGCCTCCAGCCACACCGGGGATTCGGGCACCTTGCGCAGGATGTAGATCACGATCACCGCCGGGATCAGCCCGACCCAGAACATCATGCGCCAGCCGAGCTCACCGAAGTTCGGCAGGATCAGCACCGACGCGATCACCGCCAGGGCCCAGCCGAACGACCACGCGCCCTGGATGAACCCGGCTACCGCACCGCGTTTCTTCGCCGGGATGGCCTCCGAGATGAGCACCGCACCGACGGCCCACTCACCGCCGAAACCCAAGCCCTCGACGGCGCGGTACACGAGCAGTTCGGGAAAACTGCTCGCGATTCCCGACAAGGCCGTGAACAACGAGTACAGGAAGATCGCCGCGGCCAGGATGCGGACGCGCCCGAACCGGTCGGACAGCGTCCCGGCGACGATGCCGCCGAACGCGGAGAACAGCAGCGTGACCGTGCCGATGAGGCCCGCTTGTTCGTGGTTGAGGCCGAACGCGATGCTCACGGCGCCGATGGCCAGCGTGTAGAGCATGTAGTCGAACCCGTCGAGGCCCCAGCCCGCGAACGTGGCCCAGAAGACCCGGCGTTGCGGACGGTCGAGGGTGAGTGGGGGAACTTTGGTGAGGACGGACATCGTTGACCATTCCTTCTCGAAGCGTCGGGGCGGATCAGTCGGTGAAGCGCAGCACCAGGTCGGCTGCGCTGACCCCGTTCGGGTGCGCGATGAGCGGGTTGATCTCGAGCTCGGCGAGCCGGTCGCCGAGACCGGCCGCGTAGCGGGAGAGCGCCGACACGGCGGCGGCCACGGCATCCACGTCGGCTCCCGGCCGTCCGCGGTAGCCGCGAAGCAGCGGTGCGCCGCGCAGCCGGGTGAGCAGCTCCCGCGCGTCGGGTGACGACAGCGGGGCCAGCGCGGTGACCACGTCCTGGTAGACCTCGGCCGTCACCCCGCCGAAGCCGACGGTCACGACGGGCGGGTAGCCGTCGGCGGCGCCTTCGACGCCGACGAGGAGCTCGATCCCCGGCGGAACCATGCGCTGCACGAGGATTCCGTCGAGCACGGCGTCCGGCCGCGCCGCGTGCACGGCGTCGACCATTTCCCGGTACGCGCTCGCGGCGTCCGTGACACCGACCCGCACTCCGCCGACCTCGGACTTGTGCGTGATGGCAGGGGACTGCGCCTTGAGCACCACGCGGCCGCCGAGGCGTGCCGCCGCTTCGGCGGCTTCTTCCGCGCTCGTCACGAGCACGCCTTCGGGCCGGGGCACCCCCAGCGCGTCGAGCAGGGGTGCGCCCGCGGCTTCGGTGAGCACGCCCGTGCCCGGGACGACGCCGGTCAGCGGCGCCGGCCGCACCGGCGACCGGGCCGTGTGGGCCCGGTACAGCCGGGCCCACACATGGGCCTTGCGCCCGATCGAATCGTGGAGCGGAACGTGGTGCTCCCGCAGGATCTTCGTCGCCTCGGTGATCTGGTTGCCGTCCGCGAGCCACGCCACGCCCAGGGGTTTGGGCGAGCTCTCGGCCGCCGCCACGAGCTGGCGGGCCACGCGTGCCGCGCGGGCGCCCGTCACGTTCGTCATGATCATCATCAGCACGTCGGTGCCCGGATCGTCGAGGATCGTCCGGCACACGTGGAACACCGAGTCGTCGTCCTGTGCGAACAGCTGAGCGGTCACGTCCACGGGATTGCTCGTGGAGCCGTACGCCGGGATGAACTTCGCGATCTCCCGGCGCGTCTCCGCGGCCAGTTCACCGGTCTGAAGGCCGGCCCCGTCCAGCCAGTCGGCCGCGATCCCGCCGGCCCCGCCGGAGCTCGTGACGACGGTGACGCCCGGCCCGCGCACGGGTTTGCGCGCGGCCAGCTCCACCACGGTGTCCAGCAGCTGATCGACGTCGGTCACGCCGATCACGCCGTGCTCGGCCGACACCAGCTCGAACGCCGTGTCCGGCCCGATCATGGCGCCGGTGTGTGACGCGGCCGCGCGCCGCCCGGCGTCGGAGCGCCCGGAACGCAGCACCACGAGGTTCTTGCCGAGCTGCCGGGCCCGCGCGGTGAGCTGCCGCCACTGCGCACCCGGCGGGATCGCCTCCAGGTACATTGCGACGACGCGGATCTCGTCCTCCTCCAGGAATCCGGCGGCGAGGTCGGCCACGCCGAGGTCGGCCTGGTTGCCGCTGCTCGCCCACGCGGTGAGCCCGATGCCGCGTTCCCTGGCGAGCCCGAGGAAAGATCCGCCGATCGCACCGCTCTGGCCCACGTAGGCGATACCGCTCGAGTCGCCGAGCCCCGCTTGCGCGGCCTCGCTGAAGGTCGCGACCAGGCCGGCGGGCCGGTAGATCAGCCCCTGGCAGTTCGGCCCGAGCAGGCGCACGCCTCCGGCCCGCGCGGCCTCGGCCATCAGCCGCTGGACTTCGAGCCCTTCGGCGCCGAGTTCGCCGAAGCCCGACGAGAACACCACCGCCGTCCCGACGCCGGCGCGCACGCAGTCGTCGATCGCGCCCGGCACCGCGGCCGCGGGTACCAGGATCAGCGCGAGGTCGACCGGGCCCGGCGCGGCGTCGAGCGACGGGTAACACAGCAGGCCGTCGAGCTCGCCGTACTTCGCGTTCACGGGCAGGATGCGGCCCCCGTAACCGAAGTCCCGCAGGTTGGCCAGCGCCTGCGCGGCGAGGCTCCCGGCCCGCGCGGACGCGCCGACGATCGCGACCGAGCGGGGGTGCAGCAGGCGGCACGCCCAGTGGCCACCGGAGTCAACGGGCATCAAAAGGGTCCTTTCAGGCCGGTCAGGGAACCAGCCAGCCGAGCACAGGGGTGGATTGCAGGTAGACGAGGACGGACAGCACCACGACCATCACGACCGTCCAGCCGATCGTCCGGCGGAAGAGCACGCCCTCCTTGCCGCCGAGCCCGACGGCGACCGCGGCGATCGCCAGGTTCTGCAGCGAGACCGCCTTGCCGACGACCCCGCCGCTGCTGTTGGCGGAGGTGAGCAGCACGTCGGACAGGCCCGCATGGTGGGCGGTGGTGTACTGCAGCAGACCGAACAGGGTGTTGCTGGAGGTGTCGGACCCGGTCAGCACGGTGCCGATCCAGCCGATCACCGGCGACACCAACGGGAACGCCGCCCCGGCGCCGGCGAGCCAGACGCCGAGCGTGGTGGTCTGGCCGGACAGGTTCATCACGTAGCTCAGCGCGATCACGCAGCACACGGTGAAGATCGCCCAGCGCAGCTGCCACAGGTTGGCCAGCCACACGCGCGCCGCGCGCCCGGGCCCGACACCCAGGATCGGCAGGCTCAGGAGCCCGGCGATGAGCACGAGCGAACCGGGCGCCCCGACCCACGCGAAGCTGATTTTCGAGATGGTCAAGGGCTTGCCTTCGGAGCTGAGCACGTCGGCTCCGGGCCAGTGGACCTTGGTGGTGAGCGACGCGATCAGGTCCGATATCCCGGGCAGGTTCGCGATGACCACCACGGCGACGATCAGCAGGTACGGTGCCAGCGCGGCGAGCACGGGCGGTTCTTTGTGGTCCACAGTGGACTCATCGGCCGGCGGGGTGGCGAAGCCGCCGGCACCCGCCGGCACCGTCGCGCGCTGCCGGACCGCGGTGGTGGTGACCCGGCCTGCCCGCGCGGCGAGCACCGTGACCACACCGGACACGACGGCCGCGACGGTGTCCACGAGCGCCGGTGTCAGGAACACCGATGCCGCGCACTGGACCGCGGCGAACGAGGCACCGGCCGCGAGCGCGACGCCCCAGCGCTGCTTGAGCCCGGTCTTCCCGTCGACCACGAACACGAGGACCAGCGGGATGAACAGCGCCAGCAGCGGTGTCTGGCGGCCGATCATCACCGCCAGGTCGTGCACGGGCAGGCCGGTCTGCGTGGCGAGCACGTCGATGGGCTGGCCGAGTGCCCCGAACGCGACGGGTGAGGTGTCCGCGATGAGGCACGCGGCGGCGGCCTTGATCGGCGACAGCCCCAGCGCCATGAGGATCACGGCGCAGATCGCCACCGGCGCACCGCCGCCGGCCAGGCCTTCCAGTGCGGCACCGAAGCAGAAGGCGACCAGGATCGCCTGCACGCGGCGGTCGTCGCTGACGCGCGTGAAGGCCGTGCGCAGTGCCTCCGAATGCCCGCGCAGTTCAGTGACTTTGTGCAGCCAGATCGCGTTGATCGCGACCCAGAGGATCGGGAAGATCCCGTAGACGATGCCTTCGGCGGCACCGGAGAGTCCGACGGACGCCGGGAGGCGGAACGCGACGATGCCGACGACCAGCGCCGCGACGAGCGAGATCGGCGCCGCGATCCGCGCGGGCGTTTTGAACACGCCGAGGAGCACGATCAGGAGTAGGAGGGGGATCGCCGCCAGGAGGGCGGACAGGGTCAGCGAGCCGCCGACGGGGACGAGGAGCTGTGTGAACAACGTTGTTCTCCAGAAGGGGACCGGGGCCGGTGGGATCAGCGGCCTTCGAAAACCGGGGTTCTCTTCTCCCGGAAGGCGGCCAGGGCCTCCGCGGAGTCGCGAGTGGACTGGATCACGGCCTGGTGGGACGAGATGAGGTCCAGTGCGGTCCGCAGGTCCGTGCGGCTGCTCTGGTAGGTGGCGCGCTTGATGGTGCGCAGGGCGAGCGGGGGCCCGGCGGCGAGCTTGGCGGCGAACTCGCGGGTCCGCTCGGCGAACTCGGCGTCGGGGTAGACGTGGTTGACCAGGCCGATGCGTTCGGCTTCGTCGGCGCCCACCCAGTCGCCCGTCCACAGCAGTTCCAGCGCGCGGGACATTCCGACGAGCCGGGGCAGCAGATAACAGCCGCCGTCGCCGGGCACGAGGCCGACGCGCACGTAGCCTTCGGAGAACCGCGCCGACGCCGACGCGACGCGGATGTCGGCCATGAGCGCGAAGTCCATGCCCGCGCCCACCGCGACGCCGTCGACCGCGGCGATCACCGGCTTGTCGAAGTCCTCGAGCGCGTACGCGATCCGGTGCACGCGATCGGTGAGCAGCGTCTTGTCCTTGAGCGGGGTGCGGGTCTCGTCGTCGAACACGCCGAGGTCCACACCCGAGCAGAACGCGCCGCCGGCGCCGGTGACCACCAGCACGCGGATCGCGTCGTCGGTGCGCGCGTCCTCGATGATCCGCACCCACTGCTCGAGCATGGCGAGCGTGAACGCGTTCTTGCGCTCGGGCCGGTTCAGCAGGATGGTCCCGACGCCGTCGGTGACCTCGAACTCCAGATCCGCCACGTCAGTGTTCCTTCGTCTGGTAACGCTTGAGCTCCTGGCGGGCGACGGTGCGGACGTGCACCTCGTCCGGGCCGTCGACGATGCGCAGCGTGCGCGCGCGGCTCCAGATCTCGGCGAGGGGCAGGTCGTCGGTCACGCCGGCGGCGCCGTGGATCTGGATCGAGCGGTCGAGCACACTCAGCGCGGCCCGCGGCGCGACGACCTTGATGGCGGCGATGTCCGAGCGCGCGCCCCGCACGCCCACCTCGTCGATCAGCCACGCGGTGCGCAGCACCAGCAGCCGGGCCTGGTCGATCTCCATGCGTGACTCGGCGATCTGCTGGCGGACCACCCCCTGGTCGGCCAGCGGGCCGCCGAACGCGGTGCGCGACAAGGCGCGTTTGCAGGCGAGCTCCAGCGCGCGCTCGGCCATGCCGATCGCCCGCATGCAGTGGTGGATCCGGCCGGGGCCCAGCCGGGCCTGCGCGACGGCGAACCCGCCGCCCTGCTCACCGAGGAGATTGCTCACCGGCACGCGGACGTCGGTGTAGCTGATCTCGCAATGTCCTTGCTGGTCCCGGAAGCCGAACACCGGCAGCGCGCGTTCGACCTTCACGCCCGGGGTGTCGATGGGCACGAGGACCATGGAGTGCTGCCGGTGCTTCGGCGCGTCGGGGTCGCTCTTGCCCAGCACGATCAGCAGCCGGCAGCGCGGGTCGGCGGCGCCGGTGGTGAACCACTTGCGGCCGTTGATCACGTACTCGTCGCCGTCACGCACGATCGAGGTGGCGATGTTGGTGGCGTCGGAGGAGGCCACGTCGGGTTCGGTCATCGAGAAGCCGGAGCGGATGGTGCCGTCCAGCAAGGGGTTCAGCCAGCGTTCGCGCTGCTCTTCGGTGGCGAACAGGTGCAGCAGCTCCATGTTGCCGCTGTCGGGCGACAGGCAGTTCATGGCCGCGGGGGCGATGAACGGCGAGCGGCCGGTCTCCTCCGCGAGCACGGCGTAGTCCACATTGGTCAGGTGGGACTCGTCGGGCAGGAACAGGTTCCACAGCCCGCGCTCCCGCGCCGCCGCGATGAGGTCTTCCAGGACCTGGGGCACGTCGTGGGTGCGGCCTGCGGCGATCAGCTCCTCGCGCTGCTGCGCGTACACCGGCTCGGCGGGGTAGACCAGCTCCGCCATGAAGGCGCGGACCTGGGCCAGGCGCTCGGTCGCCTGCGGGGACAGCGAGAAATCCATTCAGTGCTCCGGGGTTCGGTTTGCGGGGGCCAGTGACCGCAGCGCTTCGGCCAGCTGCCACTCGACTTGTTCGTCGAGCGCGGCCAGGTCCAGTTCCTTGTCGCCCATCACGCCGGCGACGAAGCGCGCGCGGGTCGTGGTGTTGATGCACGACAGGCGCCAGTAGGAGAACGCGACGTAGTACGGCAGCTCGGAAACGTCGAGGGGGGACCGCGCGGCGTAGGCGCTGACGAGGTCGGCGTGGCCGGGGAAGCCCCCGGCGAGCGTCGCGGGCGGGGAGATCCACTTGCCGGGGTTGTCCGGAAGGGCCCACCACACGAGCAGCCAGCCCAGGTCGGCGAGCGGGTCGCCGACGGAGGCGAGCTCCCAGTCGAGCACTGCCGCCACGTCGCCTTCGGCGGTGAGCAGCACGTTCTCCGCCTTGTAGTCGCCGTGCAGCAGCGAGGTGCCCTGCGGCTTCGGGACGCGGGCGGCGAGCCGGTCGGCGACGGCGCGCAGCGGGCTGGCGGAAGGGAGGTCCAGCGCGTCGAACTGCCGCTGCCAGCGGCGCAGCTGGCGTTCGACGTAGCCGCGGTCCCGGCGCAGGTCACCCAGGCCGATCTCGGTGACGTCCAGGGCGTGCAGCTGGGCGAGGACCTCGGGCAGGCGGCGGCCGATCGTGCGCTTGACCTCGGGGGACAGCGCCGCGGCGGTGTCCGGGCTCAGTGTCCGGCCGGGCACGAAGTCCATCAGGAAGAACGGCGCGCCGAGCACAGCGGGATCGGTGCACTCCGCGACAGGTGCCGGGACCGGGACCGTGGTGGTGCTGAGCGCGGAGAGGATGTGCCGCTCGCGGCCGACGTCGTGTGCGCCGGACTCCAGCGCACCCAACGGCGGCCGGCGCAGCACGTAGTGGGCGCCGGCGGCGTCGCGCACGGAGTAGGTGAGGTTCGACCGGCCGGCGGAGATCGTCGTCACCGCCAGCGGTGGTTCGACGGTGCTGCCCTGGCCTTCCAGCCACCTCGTGAGCGCCGGTATGTCGACGCCCGGCGGCTCCTGGTTCGCCACGTTCAACCTCCTGACCACTGAGGGCGATAAAATCGGGACAATGTCCCGAACTTGTGGAGGATCCTGGACCCGGCGGGCGCGGGTTGTCAAGGTGGTCGACGGGTGGCTCGTTACAGTGGCCGCGGAGGGAGACAGGTGAGTGGTGCACGGGGACAGCGCATGAGCGGACCGGGCGTGGCCGTCGAGGCGGAGCCGCGGTTCCGTTCGCTCGGTATGACCGGGCGCGTCTTCGCGGTGCTCGACGCGGTCATCGCGCGCCAGGACGGCGACACGGGCGTGCGGGAACTCGCGGCGCACCTGGACGTGAGCCGCAGCGCGGTGCACCGGATCCTGCAGACGCTGGGTGACCTGCGGGTGGTCCGCGGGCAGGCGAGCGGCCGCTACGACCCGGGGCCACGGCTGCTGGCGTGGGCGAAGTTCCTCGGCGAGCGCAATGCGCTGCTCACGCGCGGTCACGACGAGCTCCTGGCCCTCGAACGTGAAGCCGGCGAGACGGCACTGCTGCTCACGTACACGGAAGGGGACGAGTCGGCCAGCGTCGTGAGTTCGGTCGAGTGCGGCAAGCCCGTGCGCTACACCGTCCGCATCGGCTCGAAGTCGCCGCTGCACGCCGGGTCGGCCGGAAAGGCGATCCTGGCGAACCTGCCCGACGAGTTTGTGGCCACTTTGGACCGTCCGGCGCTCACGGGCTCGACGATCGGTGACCTCGAGCTGTTGCGCGCCGAGCTCGAGCGGGTGCGCGAGCAGGGCTTCGCGACGAGTGTGGCCGAGCGTATCCCCGAGGCCGCCGGTGCCGGGGCCGCCTACTTCCGCGACGGCAAACCGGCCGGAGCCTTCACCATCACGGTGCCCCGGCACCGGCTGTCCGATGTGGACGAACTGCGCCGGCTCGGCGAGCTCGTGCGCGGCGCGGCCGACCGGCTGACCGCGGCGTTGGCCGTGCCGGCCCAGGGCTCGGGCGTGCCGGCGGCCCGCGCCGGGGAACCCTCGGGGGTCTCGGCCGAACGGCGCTCCATCGTGCGCGTCGCCGCGGCGCTCGACGCCCTCGCCCGCTCGTCCGCCGACGGCCTTTCCGTCGACGACCTCACCGCGGGCATCTCCAGCGGCCGTGCCACCGCCGCCCGCCTGCTCGGTGCGCTGGCCGAGCTCGGTCTCGCCCGCCCCCACGGCGGCGACCGCTACGAAGCCGGTGCCGAACTCCTCGTCTGGGCCGCGCGTCTCGGTCGCGGCACCGGCATCGGCCCCGTCGCGGCAGACCTTCTCGCCGAGCTCGTCCGGGACGTCGGCGAAAGCGCCTACCTGGCCCGCTACGACCCGATCGCCGAGGGGGTCGTCTTCGAAGCCGGCCGCACCAGCGACAAACCCATCCAGTACGTCGTCCCGCTCGGCTCGACCGCCCCCCTCCACGCCGGTGCGGCCGGCAAAGCCGTTCTCGCCTGGACCGGCCCGGAGTCCTTCGCCGCCCAGGACTTCGCCCGCTTCTCACCCACGACGATGGTCGATCGCGCGACGGTGCAGGCCGACCTGGCCCGCATCCGCGAGCGCGGCTATGCCGTCAGCGACGGCGAGCGCATTCCGGAAGCCTCGGGCATCGCCGCGCCCTTCTTCTCCGACGGCGCGGTCGCGGGTGCCATCACGATCACCATCCCGCGTTACCGCTTCGACCCGGCACGCACGGAGGACTACGCGACCCGGGCCATCGCCGCGGCCACGGAACTCACGCGCCTGCTGACGGCCGGGACGCTGTTCGCCTGAACCGCGCACCCGCGCCGCGCTTCGGCGGACAGCCGGTTCGCGCACGGCGGGGGCCGGGGAACGCACGGTGCGTTGACTGTCCGTTCCGGTGCCGAATACTCCGCAGCAGAGGTAAGCCACGTCACTGCCGGAGGAGGACGCCCGTGACCGTCGACCAGCTCGAACCGGCGCTCGCTGCCCACTACGAACCACTGATCAACGGTGAGTTTCGCTCGATCTCCACCGAGACCTTCCCGGCGGTGGACGCCGCGACCGGCGCGCGGCTCGCGACGATCACCCGAGGCGGCGCGGCCGACGTCGACGCCGCCGTGGCCGCCGCTCGCGCGGCTTTCCCGAAGTGGGCCGCCACGCGGCCCGAGGAGCGCTCGCTGCTGCTGCACCGCCTCGCCGACTGGATCGAGGCCAACGCCGAGCGCCTCGCCGCCATCGACACGATGGACATCGGCCGCACGATCTTCGAAACGCCGCTGGACCACCGGATCGCGGTGGGGCAGTACCGGTTCTTCGCCTCGGCTGCCGTCACGCACGACGGCTGGAACCACCCCGTCGCCGGTGGCTGGGCCATCGCGAAGCGCGAGCCGATCGGCGTCGTCGGCCAGATCATCCCGTGGAACGTGCCCGCGATCATGACCGCGTTCAAGCTCGCCCCGGCGCTCGCGGCCGGCAACACGGTGGTGCTCAAGCCGGACGAGAACGCGTCGCTGTCCACTTTGGAGCTGTGCACCAAGCTCGCCGAGCTCTTCCCGCCCGGCGTGGTCAACGTGGTGCCGGGCTTCGGCGACGAGGCCGGCGCCGCGCTCACGGCGCACCCGGACGTGGACAAGCTCGCTTTCACCGGCTCCGCGGAGGTCGGCCGGCTCGTCGCGCACGCGGGCGCCGAGCGGCTCGTGCCAGTGTCGCTGGAGCTGGGCGGCAAGAGCCCGAACATCGTGTTCCCCGACATCGAAGACCTCGACCGCGTCATCGACAACGCGACGTTCGCCGCCACCTACTGCAACGGCCAGTCCTGCCTCGCCGGCACCCGCCTGTTCGTGCACGACGACCTGTACGACGACTTCCTGGGCAAGCTCTCGGCGAGCTTCCAGGGCGTGCGGGTCGGCTCCCCGCTCGACCCGGCCACGCGGCTGGGCTGCCTGGTGTCGGAGAAGCAGGGCCGGCGGGTGCTGGACTACATCGCCTCCGGCCGCTCCGACTCCTCGCTCGTCACCGGCGGCGGCCGCGCGGCGGTGTCCGGCAGTGAGCACGGCTGGTTCATCGAGCCGACCGTGTTCGAGACGGAGAACTCCAGCCGCATCGCGCAGGAGGAGATCTTCGGCCCGGTGCTGTCGGTCATCCGCTGGAAGGACTACGACGCGCTGATCGACCAAGCCAACGACGTCGAGTACGGCCTCGCCGCCGGCGTCTACACCACCAACCTGAAGAACGCGATGCGCACGGCCGACCGCCTCCACGCCGGCTCCGTGTGGGTCAACCAGTACTTCAACCTCGTCGACGGCTCGCCCTTCGGCGGCTACAAGGGCAGCGGCCTCGGCCGGGAGTACTGCAAGGAAACGCTGGACATGTACACGCAGCTGAAGTCGATCGTGCTGGCGGAGGAACTGCCGCCGCCGCTGTTCGGCTGAGAGTTCGCGGCTCAGCCGCGGACGACGGGTTTCCACACGTCGTCGTCCGCGGTTTCGGCCGGTGCGGTTTCCGGCTCGCCGTAGTGCCCCGGCGGCAGTTTCCGCCGCGACTGCGTGATCAGGCCCACGCACTGGAGCGCGAGGCTCAGCGCCACGTAACCGATCAGCAGTCCGGTGAACGCGGGCGGCTGACGGCCTTCGCCGAAGACGTCGAACAACACCGGCAGCGTCTACGTCGCGGGCGCCGTGGACTGAACCGCCTCGCGGCGCAGCAACTCGCCGGCGGCGAGCGAAGCGTCGTCCTCGGCGAGTACGGGCTCGCGCAGGGTGGCGACCACGATCACCGCGGTGCAGATCGCGCCCACGGCGAGCAGCCCGAGCCAGCTCCACGCCCACGTCCGCGTTTCGGGCACGGCGGCGAGCATGGCCAGCGCCAGGAACGCGCCGCCGGCGAAGGTGATGGCCGTCGTCGTGCCGAACCAGGCGTCGACCACGCCCTTCGGCCGCGCGACGCCGGTGAGCCGGTGGGGCACCAGCGCGGCAAGGTTTCGCTCACGGAGTCGGCGGGCGCGCCACCAGCTGACCTGGAACCCGGCGATCACGAAGAAGATCGTGACGGCCGAGGTCATTTCCCGGCCCGCTACACCCGGGAGCTCCTGCAGGCTCTGGTATCCCACGGCGCCGCCGATGGCGAGCACGACGTAAGTCGGGACCGTGCGCAGCCACGTCGAGGGTGCCACGGAGTGGGCGCCGATCCGGATGCACAGCAGCCGCGTCGGCAGGGACACCGCGACGCCACGGCGCGCCAGCCACCGGCGGGCGAAGTCGATCTCGCGCGTCGACGGTTCGGCGGGTGGTCTTCGGCGATACGCCAGGAATCCGCTCATGGCCTCACTCCCCCTGAAATCGGCCATCGGAACCGGAATCGTGACACGACGTGCGAAACGGTGTCAACGACCGGCCCCGGCCGACGCCAGGGGGAGTGCGGCGGGGGTTCAGTTCCGCGCGTCGAGGTACTGCGGGTCCGGCGGCGGGATCGGGGTGTCGGGGACGCCCGCCAGCAGCGTGCTCATCGCGTGGAAGTACGGCGGGGCGGCGACCGTGCCACCGAACGCGCCGTGGCCGCAGCGGCCGAGGTGCACCGGGGTGCCCGGGCAGATCTCCTCCGGGTGCGGACCGTCGGCGAACACCATGGACGACACGGCGAAGTTGTCCACACCACCGACGAACGCGACGGACTCCGACAGCTGAGTGGTTCCCGTCTTGCCGATGTCCGGGCGCGTCCAGCCGGCCGAGTGCGCGGCGGCGGCCGACGTACCCACCGTGGTGTCCTGGGAAAGCCCGGCCTCCAGTGTGCTGGCGACGCCCGGCGGGATCACCTGCTCGCACCCCTGCTGCTTCACGGGCACAGCCTGGCCGTTGCGGTCGGTCACCGACAGGATCGGGTTGGGTGGGCACCACGTGCCGCCGCTCATCAGCGTCGCCGAGACGTTCGCCATCTCCAGCGGGCTCACCGGGCTGTTGCCGAGGGTGAACGAGAGCAGGTTCTGGAAGTACTGCGACTGCGGCTCGTCGTACTGCGGGTTCTTCGAGCGCGCGTCCGACGGGTCGGTGATCGGCGGGTTGCCCGCGTCGTTGGTCGCGAGCGTGTTGCGCAGCCCGAGTTTGCGCGCCATGTCCAGCACGGCGGGCATGCCGACCTGCGACTCCAGCCCCACGAACGCGACGTTCGGCGACGTCGCCAGGCCGCTGGCGAGCGAGATCGGGTCGGGGTAGCTCGTGCCGTCGTTGCTCACCGAGTAGCACGGCGTGTACTTGTTCGCGTTCGGCGGCGTGAAGCAGTTGCTGAACGGGTTGGGCAGCGGCGTGTTCAGCCCCGCCTTGCCCGCCACCATCGCGGCGGCCGAGGTGAAGATCTTGAACGACGAACCGGCGCCGAACTTGTTGCTGGCGTCGGCCACGATGTTCGTGGACGTCTCACCCTGGGCGGGATCGGTGCCGTAGTTGCGGTTGGCGACCATCGCGAGCACCTGGTGCCCGTTCGCGCCCGGCTGCACCACGGCGAACGTGTTGGCCACGCCGTCCTGCGTCGTCGGCACGTTGGCGTCCACCGCATCCTTCACGACCTGGCTCACGTGCGGGTCCATCGTGGTCTTCACGACGTAGCCACCGGTGTCGAGCTGATCGACGGTGAACCCGGCCTGCTTGAGGTAGTTCACCGCGTACGCGCAGAAGAACCCGGCGTCGGGTGCCGAGCCCAGGCAGGTGCTCGACGGCGCGGCCGGGCGCGTGCCGACCACGCCGAGCGGGGTCGCTTTCGCGGTGGCGGCGAAGGAAGCGGGGATGGACTTCGCCGTGACCATGGAGTCGATGACGGTGTTGCGCCGCTTGAGCGCGTTGTCCGGATGCGTGTACGGGTTGTAGACGCTGGGGTTGTTCACCATACCCGCCAGCAATGCGGCCTGTGGCACGGTCAATTTGTCCGCTGTGGTCCCGAAATACGCTTCCGCCGCCGCGCCGATGCCGTAGACGGTGCCGGTGTACTCGACCACGTTCAGGTAGTCGGCCAGCACGTCGTCCTTCGACACGGTCTGGCTGAGCTGCACGGCCATCTTGGCCTCGCGCAGCTTGCGGGCCAGCGAGTCTTCGCGGTCCTTCTCCTGCGCCGTCTTGTCGTCGCGGTCGACGACGTTGATGAGGTAGTTCTTCACGTACTGCTGCGTGATCGTCGACGCGCCCTGCAGGTCTCCGCCCGAGCTGTCGTTGACCGCCGCGCGCAGCATGCCCTGCGGGTCGACGCCGCCTTCGGTGTAGAAGCGGCGGTCCTCGATGTCGACGATCGCGGCCTTCATCGCGGGTGAGATCTGCGCCGCGGTGACCGGAACGCGGTACTGCGCGTACAAAGTCGCGATCGTACTGCCGTTCCGGTCCGTCACCGTTGTCACGAGTGGCGGGTCCGCGTGCTCCAGATCGGCGGAGATCGCGTCGACGGAGTCACTGACCTGATTGGACAAAACACCCGCGCCGATGGCGACCGGTGCCATCGTGCCCGCGACGAGAACGCCTGCCAGCACGCACAATCCGAGGAACGGGGCTACCCCCTTGCCTTTTCCCACGGTCCCCAACCTACGACCGGGCTCGTGTGAATACGGTGGGTAAACAAGAACGTGTCATCGAGCCAACCTCCCGAGCAGAGCCGATGCGACGCCGATCGCCACGGCGGTCGCACCCACTAGGACGCCGAAGTCCAGCCCGAGGTTGGCCGGAGTGCCGATGAGAAGTCCGCGAAGGGCGTCGACCTGGTAGCTCAACGGGTTGATGTGGCTCAGCACCTTCAGCCAGCCGGGCATGAGGTCCACCGGATAGAGGGCGTTGGACCCGAAGAACAACGGCATGGTGATGGCCTGTCCGATCCCCATCAGCCGCTCGCGCGAAAGCACGATGCCGGCGATCACGATGGAGAAGCAGCAGAAGAACGCCGAGCCGAGGATCACGATCACGACCATGCCGAGCAGCCGCAGCGGGTTCGCGGTGAGGCCCACGCCGAGGATGGCCGAGAGCGCCAGCACCATCAGCGCCTGCACGAGCGCGCGAAGCCCGGCCGCGAACGCCTTGCCGGCCACGAGCGCCGCGCGCGGCGTCGGTGTGACGAGCAGCTTGGCGAGCACGCCCGCGTCGCGTTCCCAGATGATCTGGATGCCGTAGAAGATCGCGATGAACAGCGCCGACTGCGCGAGGATGCCGGGCGCGAGGTAGTCGAGGTAGGGGATCGAGCCGGTCGGGATCGCGTGGATCCGTGTGAACGTCTCGCCGAAGATCAGCAGCCACAGCGCGGGCTGGATCGCCCGCGTGATGAGCTCCGACTGGTCGCGGCGCAGCTTCTGCAGCTCCACCAGACACATCGCGCCGATGCGCGAGAGCAGGATGCGGAGTTGCTCCAGTGGTCCCGGGTCAGCCGAGACGACGGGCGGTGCGGCGAGTGGCGCGGACATTGCGCATCCCTCCTGTATCACTGCGCAGCGCGTCGCCGGTCACCGACCGGAACACGTCGTCCAAAGTGGAGTCCGGGCCGAGCTCCGCCTCGAGCTCGGCGGGGGTACCGAGTGCGCGGACGCGCCCGGCGTGCATCAGGGCGACGCGGTCGCAGTACTGCTCGGCCTCGTCCATGTAGTGGGTGGTGACGAGCACGGTCATGCCCGTGCGCGCGCGAATCTCGGTGATGCGGTCCCACACCGCCGAGCGCGCCACCGGGTCGAGGCCGACGGTCGGCTCGTCGAGCACCAGCAGCCGTGGGGAGCTCACCAGCGCCTGCGCGAGCTCGAGGCGGCGGATCATGCCGCCGGAGTAGCCGCCGACGGGCCGGTCGGCTTCGTTGAGCAAGCCCACCAGGTCGAGCGCGCGGTGGACCTCCTCTGCGCGGCGGGAGCGGGGGACGTCGAACAGCCGCGCGAACAGCGACACGTTCTCGCGCCCGGTGAGCGCGCCGTCGGCCGAGAGCTGCTGGGGCACGTACCCGATCAGGCGGCGCACGGCCATGCGGCGGCGCGTGACGTCGACGCCGAACACGGTGATGGCGCCCGCTTCGAGCGGCAGCAGCGTGGTGATCATGCGGATGGTGGTGGTCTTGCCGGCGCCGTTCGGGCCGAGCAGGCCGAAGATCTCACCCGGCACGATCTCCAGGTCGACCCCGTCGACGGCCTTCGTGGTGCCGAACGAGTGGTGCAGGCCGGTGCACCTGACGGCGGGCTCGGGCTCGGCTTGTGCGGCGGTCATGCCTCCTCCTTCAGTGCGTCCATCAGCTTCTCCAGTGCGGGCAGAGCCGCGGTGATCGCCACGGTGTCCTTTTCGGACAGCTGCGTGAGCGCGGCCGAGACCAGCCCGGTCCGCGCCTTGCGCCAGATCGCCATGCGCTCGCGCGCGGCCTCGGTCACCTCCAGCTGTGCGGCGCGCCGGTCGGCCGGGTCCACCTCGCGGCGCAGCAGCCCGGCTTCGACGAGGAGGTTCACGAGCGTGCTCACGGAGTTGCCGGCGAGGCTCAGCTCGCGCGCCGCCGCGGCGACGCCGATGCCGGGCCGGCGGTCGACCACCCGCAGCAGCTCGACCTGCGCGCCGGGCAGGGGCGGGCCGGGCACTTCCGCGCGCACCCGCCGCCGCACGACGCGGCGGATGCCCTGCACGGCGGACATCAGCTGCTCGGCGAGGTCGGGAGGTGGGGTCATGCCGCCGACGTTAGCTCTGAGTCAGAGGTATTGGCAATACCGATTGTCTTGTTTGTCGGGATTTTGCGGGCTTCAGGCGAGTTGGCCGACGACCATCGAGACGCCGAGCGCGGTCATCGTCACGGCGATCAGCCCGTCGAGGACCCGCCAGGCCGCGGGGCGCGCGAACACCCCCGCGAGCCGGCGCGCGCCCAGGCCCAGCGCGCTGAACCAGACGGCGCTGGCCAGCGCGGCGCCGACGCCGAAGACCCAGCGGCCACCGCCCTGGCCGGCCGCCACGGAGCCGAGCAGGAGCACGGTGTCGAGGTAGACGTGGGGGTTGAGCCAGGTCAGCGCGAGGCCGGTGAGCACCGTGCGCCGCGGGGACACTGGCTCGAGCGCGGCGGTCGTCAACGCGCTGGGCTTCACGGCGCGCCTCGCCGCGAGGAACCCGTACGTCACCAGGAACGCCCCGCCGACGACCCCGATCGCCGTGATCGCTGCCGGCCAGCGCCGCAGCACCGCGCCGATCCCGCTCACCCCCACGGCGATCAGCACGACGTCCGACAGCGCGCACACCACGATCAGCCGCTTGATCGCCCCACCGCGCAGCCCTTGCTGCAGCACGAACGTGTTCTGCGCCCCGATGGCGACGATGAGCGAAAGGCCGGTACCGAAGCCGGCGGCGAGTGCGGGAACCACGCCGCCGACCGTAAGGCGGAGCTCTCGGATTAGGCCAGCTAAAGATTCTTACGTAACATTAGCTGTCGTGATGTCGGATCTCCCTCTCGACCAGGTCCGGACGCTCCTCGCCGTGGTCGACGAGCAGTCCTTCGACCGCGCGGCCGCCGTGCTGCACGTGACGCCGCCGGCGGTCAGCCAGCGTGTGAAGGCGCTCGAACAACGCCTGGGCCGCGTGCTGATCCTGCGGACGAAACCCGTGCGGCTCACCGACTCGGGACAGGTCGTCGTGCGCTTCGCCCGCCAGCTCACGCGTCTGGAGGAGGACACCCGCGCCGAACTCGGCCTGGTCGGCGCTGCCGGTCCCACCACTCTCCCCATCGCCGTCAACGCCGACTCCCTGGCCACCTGGTTCCTCCCCGCGCTGGCCGCCGTGCCGGGCGTGTCGTTCGACCTTCGTAGCGACGACCAGGACCACACCGCCACCCTCCTTCGCGAGGGCCTCGTGATGGCCGCCGTGACCTCCGCGCCCCACCCCGTGCAGGGCTGCACTTCGACGCGCCTGGGCCTCATGCGCTACCGCGCCATGGCTTCCCCGGCTTTTGCCGCGCGCTGGCTCGCGGACCGCCCCCTGGCCTCCGCGCTGGCCGAGGCGCCCGCCGTGCTCTTCGACCGCAAGGACGACCTCCAGGACCGCTTCCTGCGCACCCTCACCCGCCGCTCGCTCCCGCTCGGCGCCCGCCACTACGTGCCTTCGTCGCAGTCCTTCGCGGACGCCGTCACCGCCGGTCTGGGGTGGGGGATGGTGCCGGAGCTGCAGACGCGGGGGTCCTCTTTGGTGGATCTGGCGCCGGACCGCCCCTCCGACGTGCCGCTGTACTGGCAGCAGTGGAAGTTGGACTCACCCGCCCTGGCCGCAGTGGCCACGGCGGTCGGCACGCTGCGGCAGTGACTGTCCTGAATAGACAGTACTTGCTCGGACAACCTTGCCCGACCTTCACGCACACACCCTGAGGTGGTTGGATCACAGCGTGGAAAGCAGCGGAACGAGGACGAAGTCACCCGAGCGGCTCGTGTTCTTCAGCGACGCCGTGGTCGCCATCGCGTTGACGTTGCTCGTGCTGCCGCTCACCGATCTCGTGCCCGAACTGGCGGCGGAGCACCAGGACGCCACCGACGCCGTGCTGGAGCACTGGAACCAGATCTTCAGCTTCGTGCTGAGTTTCGTGGTGATCGGGCGCATGTGGTGGGGCCACCACCGCATCTTCGAGGAAGTCCGCGCCTACAGCGGGGCGCTGGCGCTCACGAACTTCTGCTGGCTCTTCACGATCGCGGTGCTGCCGTTTCCGACGGAGCTCACCGGCCAGTACGGCACGGACCGCTTCACCACGCTCTTCTACATCGGCACGATTCTCGCCAGCAGTGCGTGCCAGATGGTGCTCGTGCTGATCGTCCGGCGGGATCCGAACGTGGCCGTCCGCGAAGGGGCCGTGACGGATCGCTGGCTGGCCAACAACGTGCTGTCCGTCGTGGCGCTGGCGATCGCGTTCGTGATCGGCGCGATCCGGCCGGCGTGGGGGTACTACGCCCTGCTGCTGCTCATCGTCCCGCCGATGATCGCCCGCCGGTTCAGCGGGCGCGACGACGACTGAGGCCCTGCCGGTGACTCAAGCCTGCCGACAAGTCAAGCCTGCGGCAACGGCCACAGGTCGTCGTTGAGCATCCGCTTGAGGATCTTGCCCGTGGCGTTGCGCGGGAGTTCCGCCACGAAGTACACATCGCGTGGCACGGCGAAGCGCGCCAGCTTCTGGTGGATGTAGTGGCGCACGTCCTCGGCGTGCATGCGCGCGCCGCGGCGGAGCACGACGTAGGCGGCCAGGCGCTGGCCGAACTCCTCGTCCGGCACGCCCACCACGGCCGCCTCGTAGACGCCGGGCAACGCGACCAGTGCCTCTTCCACCGGGCGCGGGAACACGTTCTCGCCGCCGGACACGATCATCTCGTCGGCGCGGCCGGTCACGAACAGCCGGCCCGCGGCGTCCTGGTAGCCGACGTCGCCAGTGGCCATCAGGTCTTTCGACCGGGGCACGCTGGAGCCGTTGGTGTAGCCGTCGAAGAGCATGTCGTTGCCGACGAAGATCTGGCCCTCGTCGCCGGGCGGCACGGGGCGGCGCTCGTCGTCGAGGATGGCGATGCGGGTGCCCGGCGGGCAGCGGCCGGCGGTGGTCGGCGCGGCGCGCAGATCGACCGGGTCGGCGATGCTGGCCCAGGAAACCTCGGTGGAGCCGTAGAAGTTGTAGAGGACATCGCCGAAGGCGTCCATGAACGACGTCACGAACGAGCCCGACATCGCCGAACCGCTGCTGGCCACGATCCGCAGCGACGACAGGTCGTAGCGGCTGCGCACGCGCTCGGGCAGCTCGTGGATGCGCTGCAACATGATCGGCACGGCGAACAGCGCGTCGCAGCGGTGCTCGGCGATCATCCGCAGCGTCTGCTCCGCGTCGAACCGGCGGATCAGCGACAGCTCCGCCCGCACCGACATCCCGACCTGCAACGCGGCCAGGCCCCAGCTGTGGAACAGCGGCGCCGCGACGGCGATCTTGTCCCGCGCCCGCAAGGGAATCCGCGCGAGGATGCTCGCCGCCGTGCTCAGGCCCTTCGGCGTCGGCCGGCGCGCGCCCTTCGGGGTGCCGGTGGTGCCGGAGGTGAGCACCACGATCTGGCCCGGCCGCTTCGCCGGCTTCGGCCGGGCGGCGGAGGCGTCCTGGATGAGCTCGTCGACGGTGCGGTAGCCCTGCTCGGCGTCGTCCCAGGTGCTCACGCGGGGGAAGTCGCCCTGCACGCCGGCGATCGTCTGCGCGAACTCGTCGTCGGCCAGCACCGCGGCGGGCTGGTGCTCGGCGAGCACGTCCTCCACCGCCGAGGGCGACAGGCCGGTGTTGAGCAGCACCACGTCCACGCCGAGCTTGCTGCAGCCGACGAACGCCTCGACCATCGCTGCGTGGTTGCGGCACATCAGCGCCACGCGCTGGCCCGGCCGTACGTCCAGCTTCGCCAGGGAGTTGGCCAGCTGGTTGCTGCGCTCGTCGATGTCGCGGAACGAGCGGCTGTTGCGCTCGTCGTGCACGGCGATGTCGTCGGCGCCGCGCGCGGTCGCCGCGAGGTAGCCGCCGGCGATCGTGGCGCCCCACTGCGAAAGCGAGTTGAGCTGCTTCGCGACCTTGTCCGGCCGGCCCGCGACCAGCACACCCGCGCGCACCAGCGTGTTGGCCGTGCGCAGTGTCGTCGCGCGGTCGTACTCGGGCGGCTCGGCGGCTTCGCCGGACAGCTGAAGCTCGATCCGCCGCGTCAGTTCCTTCAGCATGCTCTTGACGGCGGAGCGCGAAAGCAAGTCGTGGTGTTCGGGCGGCAGCGACGGGAGCATCAGGCGCAGCACGATCTCCGTCGCCTCGCCCGCGAGCGCGCGCAGCTCGAAGGAGATCCAGTTGCGCTCGTCGGGCAGCCCGCACCACACCACGTGTTCGCCGGGGCGGTACACCACCGCGTGGATGGTGCCTTCCACCAATGTATCCCGGTCGGGAGCCAGCCTGATCAGGCAGCGCGGGCCGCGACCACGCGACGGGGCCTCGGTCACCTCGCACCAGCTGATCGCCGGCACGAATCTCGGGTAGAGCTCGGGGGAGCCGATGATCTGCCACACCGCGTCGGGCGGGTGCCCGACGGTCGAGCTCGCCTCGACCACATCGTCTCGCATTGCGATCCGCCTCACCGCCGCGCGCGTTGCGCTCCCCGGTACGTACCGGACACGCGTTCAGGTGCGGGCACGCTACCAGCATTCGGCCCAGCTTCGGTACTGCGAATGACCGGCAATCCGGCGGGATGGGAATTTTCAGACGAGCGCGGCGGGCACGGCAGGAACCGACGAGAGCGCCGAGCCGAGCTCGTGCCCGACGGCGAGCCGGACGTCGTCGCGCAGGCTGGCCAGCTTCGCGACGTCGATCCCGGTGGCGATGCCTTCGCGGTGAAGCAGGTGCACGAGGTCGTCGGTGGCGATGTTGCCCGAGGCCCCGGGCGCGAAGGGGCAGCCGCCGATCCCGCCGAGCGACGAGTCGAAGCGGCGGATGCCGAGCCGCAGGCCCTCCCACGCGTTGGCGGCGGCGAAGCCGTAGGTGTCGTGCAGGTGCAGGCCGAGCGGCAGGTCGGGCACGGCGTCGCGCACGGCTTCGATCCCGCGGCGCAGCAGGCTGGGGTTGGCCGCGCCGATGGTGTCGGCGAGGTGCAGCACACCGGCGCCGAGCTTGGCCAGGCGTTCCGCGGTGGCGGCGGTGCGCGCGGGGTCGGTGTCGCCGTCGAACGGGCAGACGAAGGCCGTCGCGATGGTCGCCTCGATGGCCACACCCGCGGCGGTGAGGATCTCGGCGCAGCTCTCGAGCCGGGTGAGCGCGCCTTCGGTCGGCACGCCGGCGTTGGCCGTGCTGTGCCCGTCGCTCGCGGAGACCACGAGCCGCACGGAGCGGGCGCCGGCGGCCACGGCCTGCTGGGCACCGCGCTCGGTGAAGACGAGCGTGTGGAGGGTGGCAGGGCTGGTCGCCGGGTCGAGCGTGCGCAGGACCTCGTCGGTGTCGGCCATCTGCGGCACGCGGCGCTTCGAGACGAAGGAGCCGACCTCGAGCGCGCGGAACCCGGCGTCGACCAGGCCGCGGGCGAGGCGGAGCTTGTCGGGGGTGGGCACGATGCGGGCTTCGTCCTGCAGGCCGTCGCGCAGCACGACCTCGGTGATGAGGACCTCGTCCATGGTGGGTCTCCTTTGTTGTTCGTCTGTGCGGAAGGGTCAGATCACGCCGTCGGCCCGCAGGCGCGCGCGGGTCTCGTCGTCGAAGCCGAGCTCGGCCAGCACGTCTTCGGTGTGCTCACCGAGCTCCGGCCCGAGCGTCCGGACGCTGCCCGGGTGCTCGCCGAGCGCGGGGACGACGCCGGGGAAGGTGACCTCGACGTCTTCGTCGTCGATGCGCACGGTTCGGCGCTGATGCATGCCGCGGGCCTCGAAGTGCGGGTCCTTGGTGATGTCCTCGGCGGTGAGGATGGGGCCGCAGGGCACGTCGGCGGCGCGCAGCGTCGTCTCGGCGGCTTCCTGCGAACGGCCCTGCGCCCAGTCGCCGATGACCTGGTCGAGGCGGGCGGTGTTGGCGACGCGGCCGGCGTTGTCGGCCAGCGCCGGGTCGTCGGCGAGGTCGGGGCGGCCGATGGCGTGGGCGAGGCGGCGGAAGATGGCGTCGCCATTGCCGCTCACGACGATGTACTTGCCGTCGCCGCAGCGGTAGGTGTTCGACGGCGCGATGCCCGGCAGTGCGGAGCCGGCGGGCTCGCGGACCACGCCGAACGCGTCGAAGTCCGGGACCAGCGACTCCATGAGCGAGTAGACGGCCTCGTACAGCGCGACGTCGACGGTCTCGCCTCCGCCGCCCTCGCGTTCGCGGCGCAGCAGGCCCATCAGCGCGCCGATCACGGCGTAGAGACCGGCGACGGAGTCGGCCAGGCTCACACCGACGCGCGTCGGCGGACGGTCGGGGTAGCCGGTGAGCGCGCGCAGGCCGCCGACGGCTTCGGCGACGCCGCCGAAACCGGGGCGGTCGCGGTAGGGCCCGGTCTGGCCGTAGCCGGACACGCGCACGAGGACGAGGCCGGGATTGAGCCGCTTGAGCTCTTCGGGGCCCAGGCCCCAGCGTTCGAGGGTTCCGGGGCGGAAGTTCTCGAGGACGACGTCGGCCTTCGCGATGAGCTTGCGCGCGACGTCCTGGCCCTCGGGCGAACGCAGGTCGAGGGTGACGGACCGCTTGTTGCGGCCCAGCGCGCGGAAGAGCAGGGAGGTGTCGCCCGCGTGCAGGCGCCAGCGGCGCAGCTCGTCACCGCTGCCCGGGCGCTCGACCTTCACGACGTCGGCGCCGAAGTCGGCCAGCAGCCGGCCGGCGGTGGGCGCGGCGATGAAGTTGCCCAGTTCGACCACCCGCACCCCGGCGAGAGGGCCTCGATTGCTCATGATCACGCTCCAACCACATAGTGAGTTGCAAACCCAGAATACGGGTGCGCGGGTCGCCGTCAAGACGATCGAGGCTGACTACACTCGGCGAAACAGTCGGGTGGGTCACAGAAGCGGGGCGGCGATGGCGGAAGAGCGGGGCGGCACCGCGCCGGTGCTGGTGCTGCGGAAGTTCAAGCAGATCCTCGAATCGTTCACGATCGAGGAGCCCGAGCTGACCCTGCAGCAGATCACCCGCGCCACCGGCCTCCCGGCGAGCACGTGCCAGCGGCTGGTGCACAACCTCGTGCGCGAAGGCTTCCTCGACCGCTACGACGACACCTACCGCGTCGGGCTCGGCCTCGTGCGCTGGGCCGCGCCGGGCACCTTCGGGTTGGATCTGGTGCGCCTCGTGCGTCCCGTGCTGCACAAGCTGCGCGACGATTCGGGCGAGACGGCCTGCCTGTACGTGCGCGACGGGGCCTTCCGCACTGTGGTGTCGCTGGCCGAGTCGCGCCACCCCGTGATCCGGCTGTTCGTGGTCGGCATGGTGATGCCGCTGCACGCCGGCTCGGCCGGCAAGGTCTTCCTGGCGTGGGACCGCCTGGCGCTGCGCGACGCCGTCGGGCACGGCCTGGCGCGCTTCACCGAGCACACGATCGTCGACATCGACCTGCTCAACCAGCAGCTCGCTCAGGTCCGCGCCGACGGCTACGCCAGCAGCTTCGAGGAACGCGACCTCGGCGCGGCCTCCCTGAGTGCCCCGGTGTTCGGGCTGACGGGCGAGCTGAGCGCCGTGATCGGCATCGGCGCGCCGACCCAGCGGATGACGTCGGCGGACGTGCCCCGGCTGGCGCCGCTGGTGCTCGACTCGGCGGCCGCGGCGTCGGAACGACTGGGGTACCGCGCGGGGATGGCCCGCGACGTCACCGGCTGACTTCGAGGTGCGGCCGCGGCGGCTGTCTTCAGTGGAAGCGTCGTCGTTGGTGGAGTGCGGGCTGCGGCGTAGGACGGCCTGGGTTCCGCGCGGGGGATGACCTGCGAAGCCCTCGGCTGAGGCGTCGGGGCGCACTGCGGCGGCTGTCCTCGGCAGAGGCACCGCGGTCGGCGGCCGTGGTGGAGCGGTTGCTGCGGCGTGGAGCCCCAGCGGGGCCGGCCCGCGATGCAACGTCATCGGCTGAGGCCGCCGCCGGGCTCGAGAAGGGCGACTTCGGACCGCGCCGCCCCTGGGGTGAGTTCGCGCTGGTCCGCGTGCAAAAGAGCAGCCTCGAAGTCCGTTGTGGTCGGTTCGCCGGGTTCGTCGCGGAGTGAAGATTTCTTGCCGGGTGATCCGACCGCGTGGCTCGCCACCCTTCGTGCTGGTGAGCGGCGTGTCGGGGGCGGATCCGTCCCGATCGGTGGACCCCTCAGGCTGTTCCCCGACGCTCAGCGACTCTTGACGCCCGCGCGCATCCCGCCACATCATGGGGGCACGAATCACATAGTGGATCCTGCTTCACGCTTGATCCGCGCGGCCATGACTGTCAAAGGAGACGACGGATGGCGAACCCCCTCGACACGGCGGAGCCGGGGACGGCCGCGGTCGCGGCGCGGCTCGACCGGCTGCCGGTCACCCGCACCCACCGGCGCGCGACCGTCGCGGTCGGACTCGGGCTCTTCTTCGAGTTCTACGAGGTGTTCCTGACCGGGACGATCAGCGCGGTGCTGGTCAGCGAGTTCAAGCTCAGCAAGGCGGCGCTCCCGCCGCTGCTGGCCTCGACGTTCCTCGGCATGTTCTTCGGCGCGCTGCTGCTCGGCCGCCTGGCCGACCGCTTCGGCCGGCGCGG